>NZ_MJUY01000057.1:0-139432 GCF_002237635.1 Acetobacterium sp. MES1 | reverse complement strand
TGATCAGGTAGTCGATAATATTACCCTGGCAGAACTGGTCAGACGTTACCATGAAAAAGGTAATTGTGAATATTTTATCTGATTTAGTCGACTATAGTTAAGTTTAAAAAAAGAAAAATCGAAGAGATCAGTCGGTTTCAAGCGATTTACCGATGAATTAAAAATGGCAGGATTTGAAGCATAGCACGCTTTCAATCCTGTCTTTTTTTAATACACAAACTCATATCAGAATAGTATAAAAACGTATTGACAAATACAAAAGCATCACATATAATAATCCTACCAAACATATAGGAGATATATGTTAACAGGGAGGAGATTAGTAAATGTCATTAAACAAACAGGAATTATTTGATAAACTGGCAGCTTCAATTGTGGATATGGATGAGGATCTAACCATTGAACTCAGTAACAAGGTGATTGCCGAGGGCGTGGATGCGTATGAAGCGATTGTTAATGGCTTGACGGTTGGCATGAACCAGGCTGGGAAGTTATTTGATGAAGAAGAGTATTTTGTACCGGAATTACTGATGTGCTCAGATGCTATGTATGCCGGGCTAAATTTATTAAAGCCTCATATCAAGGTCAATTCACACGAAACGAAAAGAAAAGCTGTCATTGGGGTAATTGAAGGGGATACCCATGATATTGGTAAAAACCTGGTAAAGATTATGCTTGAAACAGGTGGTTATGATGTGATTGATCTCGGACGTGATATTGCCCCGGATACCTTTGTGGAACGGGCGAAAGAAGAGAATGCCGAGTTTATATTCATCTCAACGCTGATGACTACAACCATGGAAGGAATGAGTGAAGTTGTTGAAATTCTTAAAGAGCAGAAAATCAGAGAAGATTATAAAGTATTAATTGGTGGTGGGCCGGTTTCCCAGTCTTATGCAGATAAAATTGGCGCCGACGGCTACGCAGAAAATGCGGCAGAGGCCGTGAAGTTGGCAAATAATATTGCCGCCGCTTATGGCAATGAGCTCTAAAGCGTACTCAAGTAAATTTGCAAGACAATTAAATGGAGGAAATCATCGATGTCATTAATACAAAGAAATGAAGAATTATCGTCTCTGGAACGGGTCGTGCTGACCCTGCAACGAAAAGAAGTCGATCGAATCCCGGCGATTCCCCTGGTTTGCGGAGCCTCTTATCGGGTGACCGGTTCCCGCTATGATAAATGGTCTCAGGACGCTGAAATTGCCACCCAAAGTTTACTGGCAGCACAGGAACTGATTGGTCAGGATGCCTTTTTGTTACTGGTTGACCTCTCAGTGGAAGCGGCAGACTTTGGTCAGGAAATTATTTATCCAAAATTCAGCACCGCCTATCCTGATTTTAACAACCAATTTATTAAGACTCCCGGGGAATATGAAAAAATCGGAAAAATAAATCCCCGGGAAACGACTCGGATGAAGCAGGTCATTGATACGGTCAAGGGTCTATCGGCTGCTAAAGGCAATGAAGTCGCTATTTTCGGATTTGTCTATGGTCCACTGGGCGTTTTATCTCAGATTAGAGGTCATAAAGAATTGTTTGTTGATTTGATCAAGCATCCTGAGGAGGTTTTGGCAGCAGTTGATGTGATTACCGATGTACTGATCGAATATGCCGAAGCTCAGATTGAAGCCGGGGCCCATTCTATCGTCATCGATCCGCTTTATTCTTCAGGCACTGTTTTGAGAAACACAACTTGGGAGAAATTTGAAGGCCCTTATCTAAAACGCCTTGCCGATGCGATTCGGGCGGCCGGTTCGGCAGTGGCCATTCACAATTGCGGTGGCGGTGTTTATTTTGAAGAAGTTATCAAGTGGTCTGATCCGGTGGCGATCTCAGTTGCCTATCCGGCCCATGGTGCCAAAGATTGGGAAGAACATGCCAAAACCTGGGGTGATAAGATTATCACCATCGGATATTCCGATCCCGCCGAAACCGGTCTTGTATTTACTGCAGATGAGGTGCTCGAAGATGTTAAAAGACAACTGGATCTGTTCAAAAAACACAATGCTGGCTTTATCCTTTCTTCTGGCTGTGAGTTCCCGCCCAATGGTAATTTATTAAATGCTGCGGCAATGGTGGAAGCTTCCAGACGATACGGGCGCTGGTCGATAAAGTAATTTTCAAACAAATTAAGTACAGAAGCGGAACAATTCAATATAGCAATAAAAATGAATTAAGTCCAAGTGATCAATGACAACAATTTAATAAGGATTGTTGTCATTGTGTTTATAAATGACAAGTTCAATGATTAACAGATAGGAAAGTGATCGTATGACAATACAAATTGATATTTTTTCTGGTTTTTTTGGTGCCGGTAAAACCACATTAATAAAGAAGCTGATCGATGAAAACGTGTATTCTAAAAAAATAACGCTGATTGAAAATGAGTTTGGCGAAATTCCAATCGATGGGGCATTTCTAAAAAAATACAACATTGAAATAAAGGAAATCAAGGCCGGGTGTATCTGCTGTTCTACCGTAATTGATTTTACCAATACTTTGCGAGAAATCATTAAATCGAAAGAAACAGAAAGAATCATCATTGAACCGTCGGGAGTCGGTAAATTGTCTGAAATCGTCAAGATTGTCAAGAAACTTGAAGAGGATAATGACATTCATCTCAATCTGGTGATTGCCGCCGTCGATGTGACCATGTATGAGGAATTCACCGAGTTGTTCAGTGAGTTTTATGGGGACCAGATCAGTCACGCCAGTACCATTCTCTTAAGTCGAACCCAGAACGTGGATGATGAGGAGTTAGGCAAGGTTGTTTCGAAAATACGGGAGATCAATGAGACCGCATCGATTGTAACCACGCCCTGGGATGACTTAAGTGGCGTTGAGCTGCTCGGTCTTTCCGAAGCGGATGGACAACAAATTTCCCGGGATGAGGATTTAAGTGCGTTTGATCTGGAGTTTGATGATCATGATCACGACGATGACGATCATAATCATGATATATTTACAAGCTGGGGCATCGAAACGCCAAAGATATTTCCGGTAACTCAATTAAAAAGTATCTTTGAAAGTTTGAAGGATGAGGCGGTTTTTGGAAAAGTGGTCCGGTCAAAGGGCAAGGTACAGATTGATGGGGTCAATTGGGTGGAGTTTGATTTTGTCCCCAATGCCCTGGAAATCAGGGCATCGGAGCCTGATGAAATCGGGCGGATTACCGTAATTGGCCATGATCTGAATCAGGCTATTCTGGACACCGTTTTCTGATATGTATATCAAAGTGATCGCCTGTGAGGTCATGCAGGCGGAAATAGAGAATCTGATGCCCATTCCGGATCGGGATTTTGAATTTGTCTCGATGGACTTTCATTTATACCCCCAGAAACTGAAGGTTGAGCTCCAACGGCTTATTGATGCGTCCCAGAATTATCAGAAAATTATCCTGGCTTTCGGTTTGTGTGGTGGGGCCGCTAATGGTTTAATTTCTAAAACCAGTGAACTGATTATTCCCAGAGTACATGACTGTATTTCGATCTTTATGTGCTCAGATATCTGTAGAGCCTGTGATTTTCAAAAAGAAATGGGAACTTTTTATCTCAGCAATGGTTGGATGATTACTGAAAAAAGTATTCTCTCGGATTATCAGCGTATTTATGACCGTTTCGGTGAAAAAAAAGCCAGACGGATGTTGGAAAAAATGTATGATGGCTATAAAAAAGTGCTGTTTATTGAAACATCAGCAGAACCCAAGGATACGGTAATTGAGCAATCCCGGGAAATTGCAAAGCTGTTTGAGGCGGAATATCTGACGGTTAAAGGTGAAATCGGCTTTATTGAAAGAATTATAACCGGTCCCTGGGATGAAGATAACTTCATAACGCTGCTCCCAATGCAGGAAATTTCCGAAGCGGATTTTTCAAAAAATGCGAGAAGCGCGTAATACTTCAAAACTTATCGAAGCCAGCAAATAATAAGAAATGAGGAATTTTAGATGAATGATTTAACACCAAAAGAACGGATACTCCGTTCCTTAAATAAAGAATCTGTTGATCGGGCACCAGTTATCTGTCCCGGCGGGATGATGAATTCAGCCATCGTTGATGTAATGAATAAAACTGGACACACCTTACCGGATGGCCACCACGATAGTCAATTAATGGCAGAGATTGCCAATGACGTTCAGGAGAACACCGGTTTTGAAAATTTTGGCATTCCTTTTTGCATGACCGTGGAAGCAGAGGTACTGGGCAGTGAAATTAATTATGGGACTCTGGCCTGTGAACCAAAAATCCAAAAAGAAGTGTTTCCTTCGGTTAAAGATGTCATTTATCAGGACTTGGGCGCGATGGCCAAAAATAAACGGGTTAATGCGATTATTCAGGCAACCTATCAGTTGTCAAAAGAATATTCGGACACACCGGTATTTGGCAGTATCACCGGGCCGCTCAGTACCGCTGCATCACTGGTTGACCCGATTCCGTTTTTAAAAGAACTCAGAAAGAATCCTGCCGAAGCCCATCGGGTGGTTGATTATGCCACCAATCATATTATCGAACTGGCCAGGCTGATGGTCGAGAGCGGCGCCAGTGTGATTACCATTGCTGATCCCACCGCTACCGGAGAAATACTGGGACCGGGGATGTTTGATGAATATGCGGTACGTTATCTCAATAAGATCATCGATGCGATCCATGAAACCAATACTCCGGTCATTGTTCATATTTGCGGAAAAATGAATGCGGTCAGAAAATTTGTGCCGGCAATTAAGTCCGATGCGATCAGCACCGATTCCTCCATCAGCTTGAAAAAGTTGAAAGAAGACTATCCTGAATTAACCACCATGGGGAACCTCAGTACCTATCTGCTGGAATTTGGTGAAGCCGAAAAGGTTGCCAGACAAACCGAAAAACTTAAATTGGATGGCATTGATATTATTGCGCCAGCTTGTGGACTCAGTACCTCCACACCGCTGATAAACATTACCGCAATGACGAATCGGGTAAAGGGGGCGTAACGATTATGGTAAAAGTAAATTTTATCGGCGAGAACAAAGCTATTCTGGTGGAAAAAGGCACGACGATTTTAGCAGCGGCCCAAGAACTGGGGATTGTAATTGAATCGCCCTGTAATTCCGAAGGGGTTTGCGGAAAATGTAAGGTTAGAATTTCTGAAGCAAGTATGAAAAATGTGAAAGAATATGGAAAACATCAATTGTCAGAAGAGGAAAAAGAACAGGGATTTGTGCTTTCATGTCAAACTTCTGTGACCGGTCATGTTGATGTTAAGGCCGTTGCGAAAAATCGTAATAAAACCCTGCAAATATTAAACCACGGTCAGAGCTTTGATATCGACGTCAATAGTTTTATTAAAAAAGAATATACCAGCAATGGAAAGACGATTGTAACTGCCGGTGGCAAGGTTTTAGGTGAAGAAGACGGGGACACTACGACCCAGAATTATGGCGTCGTTGTTGACATCGGGACGACCACGCTGGTGGCAACACTGGTCAATATTAACACTGGTGAAGAACTGCACTCCGTCTCAGCCCTAAATCCCCAAAGCCTGCATGCCCAGGATGTTTTGTCGCGGATTAAATTTGCCTCTGATGAAAAAGGGCTGGATGCGATGTACTCAATGATTATAAAGGAATTGAACAAGCTGATTGAAAAAGCAGCCAGACACACTGGTGTTTTACAAGAGCATATTTATGAAGTGATTTTCAGTGGCAATACCTGTATGATACATTTGGCTGCCAACGTGAATCCTTATTCATTGGGTAAATACCCCTATATTCCAGCCATTACCGGGGGAAGCAGCTTAAGCTACAAAGAACATCTCCTGGATATTTCCAGACTGGGATCAATTTATCTGCCGCCAATTATTTCTTCCTTTGTGGGGCCAGATATCACATCCGGTGTTTTGGCAACCCGGCTTCAGGATAAAGAACAGGTTACTTTATTTGTCGATATCGGAACCAATGGTGAAATGGTCTTGTCTGATCATGGCGCATTAACGGCGACCTCAACCGCCGCCGGACCGGCATTTGAGGGAATGAATATTTCATATGGAATGCGGGCTGAAAAAGGTGCAATTGAGTATTTTGAAATTGATGATCATGGCGAGATTGAAATCCGAACCATTGAAGATGGCGTAGCCATTGGTATTTGTGGTAGCGGTCTGTTGGATATTGTGGGCGAACTGGTGGTCCATAAGGTGATCGACAAACGGGGCAGACTGGCATCTCCGGATAACGCCGACTTGAAACAGAGCCTCAGAAACAGACTGGTGAAAATCGATGGGAAAATAGCCTTTGAGGTTGCCAGTGGGGTATACCTTACACAAAAAGATATCCGGCAGGTACAGCTGGCTAAGGGCGCAGTGCGAGCAGGTATTGAGTTTTTAATGGATGCAAAGCAACTGCGACCCGAAGATGTTGACGAGATTCAAATTGCTGGTTCGTTTGGCTTTCATCTGCGGGCTAAGAGCCTGATAAATATCGGACTGCTACCAAAAGAATTTGAAGGCAAAATTGACTTTGTCGGCAACACGTCAAAATCCGGAGGACTGGCTTTTTTACTCAATCAGAAATATCGCGATGAGATGGAAAGCCTGGTTACCGAGATTGATGTCATTGAATTGTCCAATGGCGAAAATTTTGATCGGATTTTTGTTGACTGCCTGTCTTTCGACAAGAAGAGTGCCTGAGCTCAAGTAAATTAATGAATACAGAAAAAACTGTTTCCAAGGTTCAACTGACAAGTGGATTGTGCATGGAAACAGTTTTTTACTATTAAAACCGCAAGGGATTTTGAGTTACTCCTCCGGACGATACGACTGATGGAAGAATTTGGATTATCCGGATATTAAAAAATGAGGTCTGCAGAAGTCGAAGCGCTTTGGTCAGCAGCCATGATCAAATGATTATCGATCAAACCGATCAGAATTATTTGCTAGAAAACTAAAAAACTGATTGACAAACATCAAAAATTACGTTATGCTTGAATCATATCAAACATATAGGATATATATGTAATATTATTTTTTGGGAGGCAAAGCAATATGTTGAACAATGAATTATGCACTTTAGATGAGAGACACTTTTGCATGTGTTGCAGTAGAACGGAATTTCGGGACTATTGTTAGCATGATGAGATATTGCATTTGTCATTCCATTTAATGGCATTTGAATATTTCTTAAGAAAGGAGCTGCATCATTGAGTAAGTCAAAAAAGAGTTTTTTCAAAAGAATATTCAAAAACAATGAAAAAAATGACCAACAAAAGAATTTAACAGATCAAAATAAAGATAATTTAGAAAGAAATAAGAGGTTGACAAACGTGAGCGAAAGAAAATTAGGATTCGATACATTACAGGTCCATGCAGGACAGACCCCAGACCCAGTAACCGGAGCAAGAGCTGTTCCTATTTATCAGACAACTTCATATGTATTTAAAGACACGGCCCAGGCAGAAGGTCGCTTTGCATTAACGGATGCTGGTAATATCTACAGTCGTTTAACTAACCCGACTACTGATGCATTTGAACAACGGGTTGCCGCATTAGAGGGTGGTTCAGCCGGACTGGCAACAGCTTCTGGGGCCGCGGCGATTACCTATGCCATTCAAAATATTGCCAGTGCTGGAGACGAAATAGTCTCAGCCAGTACTCTTTACGGCGGAACCTATCATCTTTTTGCTGAAACACTACCTAAATTCGGTATCAATACAATCTTTGTCGATCCGGATGATCCGGAAAATTTCAGAAAAGCCATCACTGATAAAACCAAAGCATTGTTTATTGAAACCCTCGGAAATCCTGGTATTAACGTTATCGATTTTGATGCAGTTGGCAAGATCGCAGCTGAAAATAAAATTCCTTTAATCGTTGATAATACCTTTGCTACCCCATATTTATTTAAACCACTGGAACACGGTGCCAACGTCGTCGTTCATTCAGCGACCAAATTTATTGGCGGTCATGGAACATCCATCGGTGGAATTATTGTTGATGGCGGCAACTTTGACTGGACCAGTGGAAAATTCCCGGATTTCACAACACCGGACAAAAGCTACAATGGTATCAAATTTGCAGATTTGGGCCCGATTGCCTATGCAGTTAAGATTCGCGCTCAATTGTTGAGAGATACCGGAGCTTCATTATCGCCATTTAATTCCTTCCTGTTTTTACAGGGGCTGGAGTCTTTATCCTTAAGAGTGCAAAAGCATGTTGGTAATACCAAAAAAATAGTGGAGTTCCTAGAAGATCATCCCAAGGTCAAAAGAGTAAATTATCCTGGACTCAAATCAAATAAGTATTACGAGCTGGGTCAAAAATATCTGCCATTGGGAGCCGGTTCCATCTTTACATTTTCCATTGATGGTACGATTGATCAAGCCAAAAAGTTCATTGACAGTCTGGAAATCTTCTCGCTATTGGCCAATGTTGCCGATGCAAAATCCCTGGTTATTCATCCAGCTTCGACTACCCATCAACAGTTAAGTCCTGAAGAACAGGCAGCGGTTGGGTTTGCTCCGGATGTGATCCGTCTATCTATTGGTGTTGAGGATGTTGATGATTTGATTTACGATATTGAACAGGCTTTGGAAAAAGCGCTGCAATAATAATTCCTCTTCAATAAAATTGATTTTATAACTGTAAGAATGGACATCTGCTGTTATTGACAAGGCAGCAGATGTTTTCTTTTCGGGCTGATTAGATTTTCAAATATTTACAAAGAATCCTTAACGATAAATGAATTGAGGTGTCACTATGCCAATTTGTGTAAAAGAAGGTTTACCGGCCATTGAGACCCTTGCCAGGGAAGATATTTTTATCATGACTGATAAACGGGCGACGCATCAGGATATTCGGGTGCTTAATCTATTGATTGTCAACCTCATGCCAACAGTGATTGCAACCGAAACTCAACTGCTTCGTTTGCTCAGCAACACCGCACTCCAGTTGAATGTCGAATTCTTAAAAATTTCTGACCAGATGACTGGCGATAAAACTGTAGATCATTTTAAACAGTTTTATCACAGTTTTGAAGAAATAAAAAATAACCACTACGACGGTATCATAATTACAGGGGCACCGGTTGAAAAACAAGAGTTCGAAGCGGTTGCTTACTGGCAGGAGTTGTGTGACGTGTTGGAATGGGCTAAAACGCATGTTTTTTCTTCACTCTATATTTGCTGGGGGGCTCAGGCGGCACTCTATTATCATTATGGTATCAAAAAGTCTGTCCCGTCGGCTAAGATTTCCGGAGTTTATGCGCATGATGTAAATAATCGTCGACATCCCATTGTCAGGGGATTTGATGATTTCTTTTATGCTCCGCATTCCCATTATACAGCGATCGCCCGGGAAGATGTGCGGGCTATACCACAGTTGGAAATACTGGCTGAATCGGCGGAAGCAGGTGTCTATTTGATTTCCGATATTACGAATCGGCAATTGTTTGTTACCGGTCACTGTGAGTATGATCGGGTAACTTTAAAAAATGAATACATACGGGATTATTTACAGGGTTTAAAACCAGATGTACCAAAAAATTATCAGCTGAAAGGCGAATTGGGGATATCGGATCAGACGACCTGGAGTAGCCATGCTACCCTATTGTTTGCCAATTGGCTGAATTATTACGTTTATCAGCAAACACCCTATCATTTAAAGGAGTTGAGTTTTTGACACATAAAGAGATAATACTTGCAGGGATAGCCCTTAAGAAGACCCCGCGGCTTCCTGCTATGATCCTTTCGAGCGGGGTTTGGACAGATTATCGCAATGGTTTGACCCTTCAGGATGTGATGATCGGACAACCGCAAAAAATTGCCCAGACGATTATTGATGACAACAAAAAAGTTGGCTCAGATGTAGTTTGGGTTGCTGCTGATTGTAGCAATGTGATTGTCAAAGCTCTTGGGGGAAAATGCACCTTTAATCTGCTGGGAGAAGCATCTACGATCGATGAGCCCCTGGTTACCCGACCCGAAGATGTTGATCAGTTAAGGTTAGAGGATTTGGAGAATTCCCGGGAGATTGCTAACCTGCTGGAAACAGCCAGAATTGTTGTTGGTGAAATTGGTGACGAGTACCTGGTGGCAGTCAGTCAATGGGGTGCATTTACCCTGGCTGGGCAGCTGCTGGGGATGGATAATATGATGAAGACAGCCTTAAAGGATAAACCGGGACTAAACCATATCATGGAATTTACGGAGAGACTCCTGTTAAAATACTGGAATTTGTTCATAGATGCCGGAGTCGAAATGGTCAATCAGGCTGAGCCGCTATCATCCGGTGATGTCATTTCAGCAAAGCTATTCAGAGAAGCATCTTTTCCCCGCATCAAGTCGGCCAATCAGGCTATTACCAAACGAATCAGCACCCGATCTCTGCACATCTGTGGCAATACGACCAAGGTTCTTGACTTAATTCCCGAGACCGGAGCCAATTTATTTTCGATGGACTACAAGGTCAATTTAAACGTAGCCAGCGAAAAACTGTCCGGGAAACTGGCCTATGGCGGCCAGCTGGATCCAATCCGGGTGTTACTGGAGGGAACCCCGGCAGAAATTGAAGCAGAGTCACTAAGCTGCATCAGAGATGGTGGAGCAACAGGATTTGTGTTGATTCCGGGTTGCGATATTGCACCGCAAACCAAACTTGAAAATGTTCAGACAATGATTCAGACGGCGCATCATTTTGATGTGACAGAAATATATTAAAAAGTTTGAAGGAGACAAGCATGAGTAAGTATAGTAATTTAAATTCACAGTTGATCCACGGCGGTATTGATGGCGATGAAAAAACCGGAGCCGTAAATGTGCCTATTTTTCAGACCTCCACCTATAAGCAGGATGGACTGGGAAAAGATCGGGGTTACGAATATTCCCGATCGGGTAATCCCACCCGGGAGGCTCTGGAAGCTCTGATTGCCGAATTGGAGGGGGGAATCGACGGCTTTGCCTTTGCGTCTGGCATGGCAGCCACCACGGCGGTACTCAGTCTTTTTAAAACTGGTGACAAAGTAATTATTTCCAGTAATGTCTATGGCGGTACCTTTCGGGTGCTCGATAAGGTCTTTAATAACTTTGGATTAACCTATGAAATTGTAGAAACAGCCGATCTTAAGCTGCTTGAAGACAGTTTGACCGAAGACGTTAAAGCAATTTTTATCGAAAGTCCGGCCAATCCACTCCTTACCATTACCGATATTGCGGCGGTAGCAGAGATTGCCAGAAAGCATGGCGTTTTAAGTATTGTCGACAATACCTTTATGACTCCCTATCTTCAAAGACCGATTGCCTTAGGGGTTGATATTGTTGTTCATAGTGCGACAAAATACCTGGGTGGTCATAGTGACTTAATTGCCGGTCTGGCGGTTGTCAATGACGAAGCCCTGGCAGAACGGCTTTGGTTTATTCAAAATGCCACTGGCGGGGTATTGCAGCCCTTTGATTCGTTTTTGTTGATACGGGGGATTAAAACTTTGGGTGTGCGAATGGATCGACATATTGAGAATGCTACATTCATTGCCGAGGCGTTACAAAAAACGCCTGGGGTTAAGGCCATTTACTATCCCGGCTTACCGGATGGTCAGGGGTATGCGATCAATAAAAAACAGGCTGACGGACCAGGTGGGATGCTCTCCTTTGAGTTGGATGAAAAGTATAATATCAATAAATTTGTGGAGTCGCTGACATTAATAACCCTGGCCGAAAGTCTGGGCGGCGTTGAATCCCTGGTTTGCCATCCTTCCAGTATGACCCATGCATCGATTCCCTATGAAATCCGGCAAAAAGTTGGTATTGTTGAAAATTTGATCCGCATCTCGGTTGGAATTGAGGATAAACAAGATATTTTAGCGGATTTGGAACAGGCATTTGCTAAAAGTTTAGAGGCATAAGATGGCGTATTATAATGATATCAGAGAATTGATTGGCAATACGCCAATGGTGAAGCTTAACCAGTTTCAGGTCAAAAAAGGGGTGAATATTTTTGCCAAACTGGAACTCTGGAATCCTGGCGGCAGCGTCAAGGATCGGATTGGGGTAGCGATGATTGAAGATGCCGAAAACAAAGGGTTGCTTAAACCAGGCGGCACAATCATTGAAGGCACTGCCGGTAACACGGGTCTCGGCGTGGCCCTGGCCGCCATCAATCGGGGTTATCGGGTAATCTTTGTGGTGCCAACTAAATTTTCAGTGGAAAAACAGACGCTGATGCGGGCCTATGGTGGAGAAATTGTGAACACGCCCCGTGAACTGGGAATGCAAGGAGCTACGAATAAGGCCCGGGAGTTATTGAAGTCAATTCCCGATGCCATTTCACTACAACAGTTTGAAAACCCATCGAATCCAGGTATTCATTACGACACCACGGGGCCGGAAATTTTTAATGATCTCGACGGAAACATTGATTATCTGGTGGCTGGTGCTGGCAGTGGCGGCACCTATTCCGGGGTGGTGCGTTATTTGAAAGAAAAAAATCCCAACATCAAAGGGATTTTAGCAGATCCCTACGGTTCAATCATGGGCGGCGGGACAGCCGGTTGCTATGATATTGAAGGGATAGGCAACGACTTTATTGCCAACACAATGGATATGACCCTGGTTGACGAGGTTATCAAAGTGGATGATCGAACCGCCTTCGATTTGGTGCGATTACTGGCAAAAAAAGAGGGCATTATTGCCGGAACTTCATCTGGAGCAGCACTCTACGGGGCACTCAAACTGACAGAAAAAATTGAGCAAGGCAATATTGTTGTGATCTTTCCTGATCGTGGCGACCGTTATTTCAGTAAGAATTTGTATGAATAGGGAGTAAAGATAAAATAAAGCTATTTTATCCTTCGATTTAATTTATAAAAGCTTCGGTTAGATGATTCAAATCGAAGCTTTTTAATCTTATCATTTGTTTATCAATGACGCAATGGCTGCGGTTCAAAGATTTATCGATAATTGTTCAAAATTAGTGAAAAACAATTATTGAAAACAGCGTCGCAATTTAATACATCAAGTATTTAAATCAAGTGTTTAGTTGTCAAGGCGATCATCTTCGCAGACAAATGAAAAGGAGCCAAGTTCATGGATACTCGGATCTTGACCGCATAATGAACAGCTTGTATCTTTTTTAAAACTAAAAAGATCAAATGAGGTTGCCAGGGTGTCAATCATTAAAAGACGTCCGGTTAAATTGGGAGTGAGACCAAGCAATTGTTTTATGGCTTCAACGGCCTGGAGTACCCCAATCACCCCGGGCACCGGGCCTAACACACCGGTTTCAGAGCAACTGCCAGCAGTCTGACCATCAGTTTGAGGAAACAGACAGCGAAAACAAGGGCCGTCATCAGGAATCAAGGCGGTTACCTGACCGTAATATGACAAGGCACCAGCTTCAATCAGCGGCTTATTTTCCAGATAACAGGCATCATTGAGCAGATAACGGGTTGGTAAATTATCCAGACCGTCAATGACCAAATCATGCTGGCTAATTAAAGCCCGGGCATTTTCAGTACTGAGAGCTTCGGGATAAAGCGTTATATTCAGCTTGGGATTAATTGACTTAAGGGCGATCCGGGCCGATTCAACTTTTAACAGGCCGATTCGGGAACTGGAATGGAGGATCTGGCGATTCAGATTACTGATTTCAACCTGGTCAAAATCGATCAGGCTCAGGTGAGCAAGTCCAGCCTTGGCGAGAACCAGATTGGCCGGACATCCCAGGCCTCCGGCACCGACGGTTAAAACTCGGGCAGATCTAAGCTTGTTCATATCAATCGTTTGTGATAAATCCGTGGGCGGACAAGGGGTCTGACTGGTGGTAAACTGATTATCAAAAATTAGGCTGATCAAGTCATAATAAAAGCCTGCTGTCTGCTGCTCGCCAATATTCAGACAGGCTTTAGCCAATTCGATTGGCAGCAGGGTGCCTGAAAAGGCGGCACAGAGATCAGATCCAAGCATATTTAATTCATGAGTTATGGCTTGATGATCGGCAAAACCCTTTTTTTGCAGGACGTCTAGAAATAGCTTCATGGCGGCCTGATCGTGACAATAGTTGAAGCATCCCTGCCAGGCGTCACAAACTGAAACTAGGGTCGGTGTAAAGGCTCTGGTGAGAGAATCACTGAGAAGCGATTCTGCCAGCTTGCGGCAAAAGCGGTTGTTTCCCTGGATCAGGTTAAAATCAGCAGGCGTCGTGACGGTTTTAACCAACTGGAGGGTGATATCCGGGTTTAGATCCCGCAAGTTTTCACAAACGGGTTCCCAATTGTCCGGGTTACCAAGAAAGCAGTCGATCTGACCAATGCCCATGGCAACCAGGTAACGAAGCAGCAAGTCAGCACTCTTGAGATCAGGAGCACAAACCAGTATTTTTGTCGTCAGCAGTTTTTTTTGGCCAGCGCCACCGATGTCTGGCATAATGATCTGGCGCAGATAGCGCTTCATCTGGGCAGGGTCGGTTAATCCTTCGGTTGGAGCCTGATTCCCGTTGGGGGCAGCGTCCTGATCAGTCGCTTCGATCCTCTTGATTGCTGCTTCTTGCTGCTGATAGTTTTGAATGGCATCATGGAGGGCATCGGCGGCGATGTTCGAGCACAGTAGCTTTTCAGGTGGCAAACCGCCAAGTGCAGTCGCGACATCGGCATTGGTAATTTGAAGGGCTGCGGCAAGGGTTTTTCCGTTGGCCATTACGGTAAGCATGCTACTGGCGGCAATGGCTGCACCGCAACCGAAGGTTTTAAAACGCACTCCTGTCAATCGCTGATCTGAAACTTTTATATAAATTGTAATTTTATCACCATCGATCGGATTACCGGCGTGTCCCACGCCATCAGGCGTGGCAAAATCGCCAACATTACGGGGATTGGAAAAATGATCGAGTACTATCTCGTTGTACATGATATACCTCCTACGCATATATCACAATTATACTATGGAATTAATATGATATACAACTGAATTGAATGATCTTAAGTAAAAGAAAAAATTATTGATGTGATCGAATAGATATGTCGAATCACCTTGACATTAATAGGCGAATCGGTTAGTATTGACTAAACATACTTAATCACTATGAATTGATATAAGAATGGAGAATGATATGGATTTTGAAACATTATGCATCCATGGTAACAATAATAAATTCGATAACACCGGAGCCATCAGTGTCCCGATTTTTCAGACAGCTACCTTTGCCCATCCTGGGGTTGGCGAGAGTACTGGTTATGATTATACCAGACAACAAAACCCCACCCGGGAGCATCTCGAAAATATCCTGACCCGGATGGAAGAAGGCGTTGATGCGATGGCTTTTTCATCGGGGATGGCAGCCATCAGCGCAGTGATGGAAATTTTTTCCCCGGGGGATCACATCATCGCCTCGGACGATCTTTACGGTGGTTCTCATCGGCTTTTTCATCACATTTCGATTAAGAATGGAATCAGCTTTGATCTGGTTGACACTACCGATCTTTCGTTAATAGAGCCGCTGATCAGACCCAATACCAGAGCTTTATTTATTGAAACGCCGACCAACCCGATGATGCAGGTCACCGATCTGGCAGGTGTAGCCGAAATTGCCCGCAAACATCAGTTGCTGTTAATGGTTGACAACACCTTTCTGACTCCATATTTTCAGAAACCGCTGAAATTAGGTGCCGACATTGTTATTCATAGCGGCACCAAATATTTAGGGGGTCATAATGATACCATTGCCGGTTTTGTAGTCACCCGGGATAAAACCTTGGCTGACAAGCTGCGCTTTATTTTTAAAACGACCGGTGCAGGGTTAGCACCCTTTGACAGCTGGTTATTAATTCGGGGAATCAAGACCTTACCGATTCGGATGGATCGACAACAGCAAAATGCTGGTGTGATTGCCAGGTGGCTATGTCAACAGGAACGCATTAAGGCAGTCCATTATGTAGGTCTTGAAAGCCATCCCAGCTATGAGATTTCGAAACGTCAGGCGACGGGTTTTGGCGGGATGATCTCTTTTGAAGTGGACAGTGAAAAAACGGCTCACCATATTCTGGAAGGAGTAAAACTGATTCAGTATGCTGAAAGTCTGGGCGGAGTGGAGAGCTTAATCACCTATCCGATGTTGCAGACCCACGGCGATATTCCAGAAGAGCAGCGGGAAGCCAAGGGGATTAACAATCGCCTGCTGCGCTTATCGGTTGGAATTGAAAGTGTAAATGACCTGATCGATGAGCTTGACCGGGTCCTAAAGGAGGCTGTCCAATGAAATATAACTTTGACGAAATTATCACCCGGGATAATACCAATTCCATCAAGTATGACTTTGCCTATCGGCGTGGCATGCCGGAGGGGCTTTTGCCACTCTGGGTAGCTGATATGGATTTTAAGACCCCAGCCCCGGTTGTCGAGGCTCTGGTTGAAAAGAGCAAGCATGGTATTTTTGGATATTCAGAAAGCGGCCAGGATTATTTCTTTATCTTGAAGGAATGGTTTAAAAGCCGGTTTGGCTGGAATATTCAGCCGGATTGGCTGGTGACCACCCCCGGAGTGGTTTACGCTATTGCCACTGCCATCCGGGCGTTGACTAGAGAAGGTGACAGCATCATTATTCAGCAACCGGTTTATTATCCCTTTGCTGAAATGATCACAATCAATGAGCGGAATCTGGTGGTGAACCAGTTAGTTTATGAGGAAGGCCGCTATCGCATTAATTTTGACGACTTTGAAAAGAAGATCTTAGAGAATAAGGTCAAGTTATTTATACTCTGCAATCCCCATAACCCTGTGGGGCGAGTGTGGACCCAGGCAGAGCTGACCCGCCTGGGCGATATCTGTTTAAAACATGGGGTCATCGTCATTGCTGATGAAATTCATCAGGATTTTGTCTACCCGGGCTTTAAACATCTGGTTTTTGCTAGTTTAAAGCCGGAATACTTAAGTAACACGATTACCTGCACCGCCCCCAGCAAGACTTTTAATCTGGCTGGGCTTCAGGTTTCCAATATTTTCATCGAGAACCGGGAGATCCGCAAAAAGTTTAGAAAAGAAATGCATAAAGGCGGTTATAATGAGATCAGTATTATGGGCATTGTCGCCTGTGCGGCCGCCTATTCAAAGGGGCAGAAATGGCTGGAGGAATTAAAGGCTTATTTATTTGATAACTTAAGCTTTATAAGAACATACCTGGCAGAGCGGCTGCCCCAGGTAAAGCTGATTGAACCAGAAGGAACCTATCTGATCTGGCTGGATTTTAGTGAACTGGGCCTTAGCAATCAAGAACTGGAAGATTTAATTATCAATCGGGCAGGACTCTGGCTGGATGCCGGAACGATGTTTGGCGCCGGTGGCGATGGCTTTCAGCGTATCAATATGGCGGCACCCCGGTTGATTCTGGAGCAGGCCCTGAATCAGCTGGAAAAGGCCATCAAAAATGACGTGTAAAGCCAAATAAATAGCGAAATAAAAAGGCAGAGACTTCTAAAAAGAATGTCTCTGCCATTTTTGTTTAAGATCGGCCAAACGGTTCAGCGCCTCATAGAGGGTTGCTTCTTTTTTGGCAAAATGCAGGCGGATCAGGTGATTGACATCTTCCCTGAAAAAAGTAGAGCCGGGGACGGCCCCAACGCCGACATGTTCGGCTAACCAGGTGCAAAAAGCCAGATCATCATCGGCTTTATAGGGGGATACATCAATCATCACATAATAGGCACCCTGGGGTGTACTGTAGCCAAGGCCGATATCATCAAGACCGTTTAAAAAGAGCTGCCTTTTGGCAGTATAGTGTTTGCGCAAATCAAGATAATAGTCATCACCAAATTGCAGCCCAACGGTGGCGGCTTCCTGGAGCGGTGCCGCGGCACCGACGGTTAAGAAATCATGAACCTTTTTAGCGACATCAATAATCGGTTCCGGAGCGATAATATAGCCTAACCGCCAGCCGGTGATGGAATAGGTTTTTGATAAAGAACTGCAGGAAATGGTGCGTTCAAACATCCCCGGTAGCGAAGCCAGATAAATGTGTTCATGGGGTTCGTAAACAATGTGTTCATAAACCTCATCGGTAATTACATAGGTATCATATTTTTTAGCTAAATCAGCAATAATCGTCAGTTCCTCCCGGTTAAACACCTTGCCGGTGGGGTTGGAAGGGTTGCACAGAATCAGCGCTTTGGGATCTTGTTTAAAGGCGGCTTCCAATTCATCGGTATTGAAGTTAAACGCAGGTGGATGAAGGGGGACATAGATCGGAACAGCACCGGATAAAATGGTATCCGCTCCATAATTCTCATAAAAAGGCGAGAAAACGATGACCTTGTCACCAGGATTGGCGACAGTCATCATCGCGGCCATCATCGCCTCGGTGCTGCCACAGGTCACTACAATTTCGGTTTCCGGATTAATTGATCGGCCCATTAACCGGCTCTGTTTTTGTGCCAGGGCTTCCCGGAAATTTTGCGCCCCGCAGGTAATCGAATATTGATGAGGCCCCTGACGGGAAGCTTTTTCCAGAGCCTCAAGAATTGGTTTCGGTGGATCAAAGTCAGGAAATCCCTGGGACAGGTTGACCGCATTATACTGATTGGAAATACGGGTCATCCGTCGGATTACAGAATCGGTAAAGTCAGCAGTTCGGTTACTCAGTGGTTTCATCATGCACCTTCTTTAAATTTCATAGATTAAGGTTCGCTCATCGATTAAGCGTTTTGCCTTATGAGTCGCCCGCTCCAAATCACCATCGTTTAAGATTGTGACATCACCAGGTTTTACACCTAACCGGGTTTTTAGCGCAGCAGCCACCCGTTCTTTTAATACTTCATCCGGTTCATTGTTGTCATCGGATTTTTCGATTTCCAGCCGATATTTAACCGAATGATTTTGTTCATATAAACGAATCAGGTATTCGCCGGTAATTCCTTCAGTTCCCCGGATAACAAACTCAATATCACTGGGGAAAACATTAACCCCAGAGACGATAAACATATCATCGAGGCGACCGTGAATTTTAATGCGGGCGTGGGTTCGCCCACAACTGCAGGGTTTGCGGTTGACTGAGCCAATATCACCGGTTTTGAAACGGATCAGTGGTCGGGCTTTTTTACGCAGGGTGGTGTAGACGAGTTCACCCCGTTCACCATCGGGTAAGGGTGCTCCGGTTTTTACATCCAGGACTTCAACCAGAATGTGATCCTCAGCGATATGGAGGCCATCCTTGGCTTCGCACATCCCGGCGCAGGCCCCGAATATATCTGATAATCCAAAAAAGTCATATAGCTCGGCATTCCAGACTTTTTCGATGGTTTCCCGGGTGGTTCCAATCGAGCCACCGGGCTCGCCGGCTACAATGATAGTACGAATGGCCAAATCCTTGGCCGGGTCAATGCCCATTTTAAGGGCTGTTTCGCCAAGATACAAAGCATAAGATGGAGTTGTCCAGATAATCGTCGGTTGGAATTCTTTTAAAATAAAAAGCAGTCGTTCCGATGGCACAGTTCCGGCCCAGATACAAAGGGCTCCCAAATTCTGGGCCCCGATGACATCCGGTCCACCGACAAATAGTGAAAAATTCAGAGCGTGAACATAACGGTCATGTTTACGCATCCCGGCACCATAAAACAAGCGACTTTCGACATCCTGCCATTCGTCGAAATCCTGTTTGGTAAAGGGACTAAGGGTTGGCACTCCGGTTGAGCCGCTGGAAGCCGACACAAAAACGACATCATCTTCACTGACGGCAATCATGTCGCCTAAAAGCCCGCCTTTGGCCTGCCGTTCCCGTTGGGTGGCCTTATTGGTAAACGGGAATTTTTGAATATCTTCGAGCTGGTTAAAATCGGCTGGGGTCAGTCCGGCCGCATTAAAGGCTTCTTTATAATAAGCAGAATTGCTGTAGGCAAAGGTCAGTATATCTTTTAATTCGCGACGCTGTAATTCTTCCAGATCTGCTCGTGGCAGGGTCTCGATTTTTTCATCCCAATATTTTTTCTCGCTCATAATTCCTCCTTGGTGGTATTCCAATTTTTTTGTATCGCTGCCCACTTGGCATCCCGCTGTGCTGCCAGTATTTCAATGTCTGCATCGTCTAAATGTTTAAAGCGACCTTGTGAGAGCAGATAATCTTTAATTGATGAAAAGTCGCGGGGGTTTTTATTAAGTGTAAACTGTCCGTTTTCGTATTCGGCCAGATACCACAAACCGCAATCGATCATTTTTCTGGCGATCTCAATGGTTTCATTGACGGGAATGCCCCAACCAATCGGGCAGGGGGCGACCACATGGATGTAGGTTGTGCCCTTTATTTTTGAAGCCTTTTCAATCTTATTGATAAAATCGGGAAGATTCCCTATACTGGCGGTGGCAGCATAGGAAATATTATGGGCTGCCACAATCTCAAAGAGATTTTTTTTGGGGCGTAGATTACCGTGAATATTTTCACCGCTGGGGGTCGTGGTTGTTTTGGCGCCAAACGGGGTTAAACCGCTCTTTTGGATACCGGTATTCATATAAGCTTCATTATCGTAGCAGATATAGAGAATATCATCGTTGCGGTCAATCGCCCCGGATAAGGCCTGAATGCCGATATCGGCAGTTCCGCCATCGCCGGCCAACCCGACCGCTTTGAAATTCTTAATCCCAACCGCCCGGGCACCAGCTTCAACACCGGTCAGCATCGAAGCGGTTCCGGCAAAGGTGGAAATGATCGAATTATTGCTAAAACACAAATGCGGATAATTAAATCCAACCGCCGACATACAGCCGGCTGGCAGTACCGAAATAGCCCTCTCGCCCAGAACTTTAAGAGCGATCCGCACGGCCAGACTGCCACCGCAACCGGCGCAGGCCTTATGGCCATAAAAAAATTCACTATCCGTGATCGTTTTTGCAGTTATTTTATTAGTCATCAATGGTCATCCCCAGTCCGATAAAATTAACATGTTGCCCACCGGTTTGCAGATGGCGAAAGATTGCGGTGATGTTTTCCCGGCTGATATCACGGCCGCCGAGACCGGCAATGAAATTATAAGTTTCCAGACGTAAGCCATTCTTTGCAATAACCGAGTTAACATTGGTATAGACGGTGCCTTCATAACCAAAGGAAATATCTTTTTCCAATACCCCGATGGCTTTAGCCGATTTTAATGCCACAACCAGATCTTCCTGGGGAAAGGGCCTTAAAAAACGGAGCTTGAGCAGGCCGACCTTTTCGCCACGCTCACGCAACTCATCTACCACCTCCCGGCAAAGGCCGGTGATACTGCCCAGGGTAATCAGGATATAATCGGCATCGTCAAGACGGTAACCCTGGGTCAGTCCACCATAACTGCGGCCAAAAATTTCGGCAAATTTCGCATCGGTTTCTTCGATAATCCGTTTGCTGCCCAATATGGCTTTGTGCTGGAGATATTTAAATTCCATATTATTGTCGGGACCAACGCTAAAAGCCAGGTTTTTCGGGTTATCCAGACTCATTTTGTTCTCAGTTTGAAAGGGTGGCAAAAAGCGGTCAGCATCGGTCTGACTGGGGATTTCCACGGTTTCGTAGGTATGGGTCAGCACGAAGCCATCCAAATTGACCATAACCGGGGTTGATACCAAGGGGTTTTCGGCAATATGGTAGCTTTGCAGGGCCATGTCCAGGCTTTCCTGGGCATCTTCCACATATACCTGGATCCAGCCACAGTCAAGCTGTGAGAGGGAATCCCGCTGGTCGCCATAAATATTCCAGGGTAAGGCGGTGGAGCGGTTGGCATTCATCATCACGATCGGAAAGCGACCGCCGCTGGCATAGTGCAGACATTCCGCCATGTACAGCAGACCCTGTGAAGAGGTCGCCGTAAAGGTGCGGGCGCCCATGGCACTGGCACCAATGGCACAGGATAGAGCGGAGTGTTCCGATTCAACGTGGATCAGTTCGCTTTTTAAACTGCTGTCTTCCACCATTTCAGAAATTCGCTCGACCACTGTTGTCTGCGGGGTGATCGGGTAAATCGAAATAACCTGGGGGCGGGCCAACCGAACCCCTTCGGCAAAGGCATCATTGCCTGATAAAAATGCTTTAGTCATTTGTTTCTACCTCCATTTTAATGGCTTGCTTGGGACAGACTTTTTCACAGATGCCGCAACCCTTGCAAAAGTCGTAGTCAATATCCAACCCATCAGCTGTTTTAAAAATAACACCGTCGGGACAGTAAAGATAACATTGCAGGCAGTTGATGCATTCACTCGTAACGATAATCGGACGTTCATTTCGCCAGCCGCAATTTTTTGTAACCAGATAGCCAGCTTCACTGGCAGTGCCTAAGGGGTAATCTGACAATTTTTGGGGTTTCTGATAATGTCGTAAATAAGGCTTGCTCATTTAGTAAACCTCCCAAAATGATCATAGGATTCTTGTAGAATCAACTGGTTTTTGGCCGCGTGGGTTGCCGACAAATACTGATTACTGGCCTGCTGCAATGATGATAGCGAAACATCGTCAGAGATACTTGCCAGGGCTCCGAGCATTGCTGTGTTACTGAGGGGCTTTTTGATTATGTTAAGGGCAATCAGATTTGCATCAATTGTCTGGATCTGTGAAAAATCACGAAATTTTTCTGGGGTTGCGGTGTTAATCAGGGCGATGCCATCGTCTTTCAGATCGTTTAAATAATCAAAAGAGAACAAACTGTCATCCAGAAAGATTAAATAATCACAGGCTTTAATTTCACTCCGATTGATAATTGCCTGCGTATCAATTTTATTAAAGGCCTGAATTGGCGCACCGCGGCGTTCGGGGCCAAAAGAAGGAAAAGCCAGCGAAAATTTATTGTCGATTAATGAAGCGGCCCCCAAAATTTTAGCAGCGGTAAAGGCCCCTTGCCCGCCGCGTCCATGCCATCGTATTTCAATCATATTGTTTCCTCGATTCTTAAGTAGTGTTTTATTTGCTGGTTTTATCCAGTTTTTTTGCGGATGAATCCCCAATAACCTGAAAGATCTGTACCAGCAGCACCAGAACGATCACACAGATAAACATCACTTCGGGTTCATAGCGCTGATAGCCGTATCGGATGGCCAGATCGCCAATACCACCGCCGCCAACGGTTCCGGCCATAGCCGAAAAACCGATTAATGACACCGCAGTGACGGTAATGTTTTTAATCAGCGATGGTAAGGCTTCCGGCAGCAGAATCTTCAGTACAATCGACAATTTACTGGCCCCAGAAGCAATGGCGGCTTCCAACACGCCATTATCAACATCGGAAAAGGAGGCTTCAGACAGTCGGCCAAAAAAGGCAATGGCCGCTACTGCCAGAGGAATGACCACAGCGTTGGGACCGATGGATGTATGCACGATCGCTTTTGATACGGGGATCATCAATACCAGCAAGATTAGAAAGGGAATGGAACGGGTGATATTAATAATGACGCCGACAATTTGATTGATGGCCCGGTTTTTGAGAAAAAGAGTATTCGATGTTAAAAATAATAACAGCCCAATACTGCCACCAATGATGATTGCGGCCAACAGCGATGAAATGACCATTTGCATGGTTTGACCAAAGGTTAGAAACAGAGCTGCTTTTAAATCAAAGTCCATGATTGATTACCTCCAAATCGGCCGTATTTGCGGCAAGAAATTCGATTGCCAGTTTTAGTGGCTCAGTTTCACCAATTAATTCGACATAGAGTATCCCCAGTGGTAAATCGTTGATGTACTCCACCTTACCCAGCAAGATATTAAAACCAATCTGAAAGGTATTGGCAGCGTAATAGAGAATCGGGTTGTTGGCAGTGTCCCCCTTAAATGTGAGACGGATAATTGGACCTTGCATCTTGTCAATAATTTGCTCAGGTAAATTAAAATGACTGGTGTGACTTAATAACTGTCGGGTGAAGTCTTCCTGGGGTTTTGTGAAAATATCATAGACATCGCCAATTTCGACGACCGATCCCTTGTTCATTACCGCACATCGGGTACAGATACTTTTGATGACATCCAGTTCATGGGTGATGATGACAATGGTGATACCAAATTTTTTATTCAGGTCTTTTAATAAGCTTAAAATGGATGAGGTGGTTTCCAGATCAAGAGCGGATGTGGGCTCATCACAGAGCAGAATTTTGGCATCATTAGCCAGTGCCCGGGCAATTGCAACCCGCTGTTTTTCACCACCTGAAAGGTTGGCGGGGTAGGAATTGGACTTCTCCGATAAATTGACCAGATCCAGTAATTCATTGACCCGGGTTTCAGTTTCCACTTTTGATTTCCCTGCTGCCTTTAAAACAAAGGCAATATTCTGATAGACGGTTAGATTTCGGGCCAGATTAAAGTGTTGAAAAATCATCCCGATATTGCGACGGAGTATTCGCAACTGTGTTCTCCGATAATTGGTGACATTTTCGCCGTCTACCAATATTTCACCGGAGGAAACAGTCTGTAATAAATTGATGGTACGAAGCAGGGTGCTTTTGCCAGCACCACTTGAACCGGCGATACCAAAGATCTCACCCTTTTCAATTTTAAAATGGGCATCATTAACAGCCTCAAAAATTTGTTTGTGTTGTTTAAAGCTGACAGAGACATGCTTGAATTCAATCATAATCGTTACCTTTTTCTATAGGATTTAAGGCAAAAGCTCAGTTCTTTAAATTAACTGAGCTTTTGTTAAAATTTTAATAGTCAGATGGTCTTTGGAAAGAAACATATTGTTTGGTCGGATCCTCGATTACTTTTTTAAAGGCATCGGATTCGATTGCGGCAATGACATCTTTCGCAAAATCGGAATCTTTATCTTCAATTCGGACAGCGACACCATTGATGTAGCCCTCAGACAGTTTTTCATTATAAAGGGCATCAGAAAGGTTGAGTCCAGAACTGAGTGCATAATTACCGTTAATCACGGCAATGCCGACACTGTCAAGACTTCTTGGTAATTGGGGCGCTTCGATTTCGACAAACTGTAAATTTTTAGGATTGCTGGAAAGGGTGTTTTGAGTGGCTGTTTTAGGATCGACAGCTGGGTCGATGGTGATAATATTGGTTTGCGCCAAGACTCGAATAGCTCGGGATAAGTTAGTCGCATCATTTGGAATCGCTACGGTAGCGCCATCTTCGATGTCATTAATGGTTTTATATTTTTCGGAAAAAATTCCCATCGCAGCAGTGGGAACTTCTTTGATGAAGGTTAGGTCTAAGTTGTTCTCTTTGGCAAAGTTGGTCAAGTAAGTAGAATGCTGAAACAGGTTGAGATCAATTTCACCGGCGGCTAATGCTTTGTTTGGTTGAACATAGTCTGAGAATTCGACGATTTCAACGGTGTAGCCTTTTTCTTCTAAGGATGGTTGAATGGCTTCTGTGAACATATCGCCATATGGTCCAGCACACACGCCTACTTTCAAAACCTTTGCTGGTTCGGTTGTGGCAGCACTTGATGAAGAACAACCTGTCAGGGCGATCAGCAAAATGCTTATAATTGCAATAAATCCGATAATTCGTTTAGTTTTCATTTGAGATCCTCTCTTTTCTAATCATAAAATTTTTAATTTTTTTTAGTTTATCTACTACATGTAATTACTACATCAGACAACACATGGATTTAGTCATGAGGTCACCACCTTTCATATCATAGTAATTTTATATGTTTAATGCGATTTATTATAACAGGAACCATTTGTTTTTGCAAGAATAAAACACATAAAACATATAAAAATAATATGAATAATGTTATTTATTTCATCAGCCATTTCTATTGACAATTAGCACGTTATTATATATAATTTATTACATATAGGAAAAGTATGAAAAGAACGTTGTTTGAAGGAGGAACTATTATGAAAAAACTACTCATTATAAAGACCGGATCATCGGATCAACATGTGATCAACAAATGTGGCGACTGTGATGTCCGCATTGCCCAATGTATCGGAATACCATATGATGATGTCCGGGTAATTTCAGTCTATGAAAATGCCGTACCAATTCTGCCGGACGATATTGCTGGCATTATTATTACTGGTTCCCCTTCAATGGTAACGGATTTGGAACCCTGGGGGGTAGCAACCGCGCAATGGTTAAAACAGGTTGTTAAAAAGAACATTCCTGTTTTGGGTATCTGTTTTGGACATCAATTGCTTGCCCATACCTTTGGTGGTTCGGTTGACTATCATGAACTGGGGGAAGAAAAGGGCGAGGTTGAGATTCATCTTACAGAAGATGGCAAGAAAGATCCATTGCTGGGGGTATTACCAGCCCGTTTTAGTGCATATTCGTCCCACTTTCAGACCGTTACCAAAATACCACCTGATACCGTGATATTGGCAGAAAATGATTTTGAGACGACCCATGCACTTCGATATAAGGAAAACGTCTGGGGCGTTCAATTTCATCCAGAATGTGTAGGCGATGTATTTTGTAATACTATTGAACATAAAACATATGGTAAAGCCTTATTAAGGCGCTTTTATGATTTAGCTGTGACAGCACAAAATGATGAAAAAACAATGCGTTGGCACAATAGCTAGTTAGATTAGAATATGATAAAAGAGACGACAAAAAACAGGATTACTAAATCAAAGAGTCTAGCAATCCTGTTTTTTTATAGCGTCTCGTTCATGCTGCCGGTTCGATAGCCTTTTAAATCAAGGCTGATATAAGTGAAGCCAATGGTTTTAAAACGATCATGAATTTTACTGCGAATACCTTCATTAACTAAGGTTTCGAAACCGGCTTCATCGGTCTCGATCCGGGCCAGGTCACCGTGATAGCGGACGCGCACCTGATGGAAGCCGAGATCAAGAAGGTATTGTTCAGCCTGGTCGATCATCTGCAGGCGATCTGGGGTAATATTCTCGCCATAAGGGAATCGGGAAGACAGACAGGCAAAGGATTGTTTGTTCCAGGTGGGAAGATTCAATTCCTTCGACAGCTGACGGATTTCATCCTTGGAAAGCTTGGCAAATCGTAACGGGCTTTTGACACCTAACTCGGTTACCGCTAATAGTCCCGGTCGGTAATCACCATCATCGTCAGTGTTGGAGCCTTCAATAACGTAATTTAATTTCTGAAGAGTCACAATTTCTTTGATCTTGGTAAAAAGCTCGGACTTGCATAAATAACAGCGGTTCTTGGGATTATGGGAAAAACCTTCAATATCCAGCTCTTCCGAATCAATTATAAAGTGATCGACACCCAATTCTTCAGCATAGGCGGTGGCTTCCTGTAATTCGCGCTTGGGAAAGCTCTCGGACCGGGCGGTCACTGCAACCGCTTTTTTTCCTAAGACATCGTAAGCAACCTTTAGCAAAAACGTCGAATCAACACCACCAGAAAAGGCTACAGCGACACTTTCCAGTTTGCTCAGGTAATCTTTTAACGCTTGATATTTATTGGTCAGGTTATCCATAATACACTCCTTCACATTAATCATAGTAACTATATATGATTAATATTTTATTGTATTTTTAACCCGTTGTCAAGTGTGATTGTGGGGAATAAATGGCCTGAAGGAGGGAATTGCTTTACAGTCGTTGAATACGGATCGGATGAAAAAAACGCAGATAATCAACTTGAATGGTCTCGAATTTCTTTCCCGATGTTGATAAAAATATTTATTCATGTATACTGTTAGCAATGGTTTAATGAATTAAACCATTAAACGGAGGAAGGGAGTGCTAGAAATGCGTAACGAGCAAAAAGCGCTGATTGAAATGTTCAAAGATTGTCAACCACTACTCACCGCCATCGGGGATGAAACCCGACAGTTAATTATGGTGGCAATTATGGAAAATGGGTGCTATCCTGGCATTCGGGTAGGGGAAATTACCAAAAAAGTCAATCTGTCCCGACCAGCAGTATCCCATCATATCAAAATCCTGATGGATGCTAAGATTGTTAATGTGAGTAAGCAAGGAACCATGAATTTTTATTATCTGGATCCGGAAAAAAGCAGGTTGCTGCACTTAAAAACATTGGTGGAGCATATTGAACTGTTAATGAAACAATGCAAGTAGCGTATCAAATTACATACTCAAAATAAAGGAGAAGAAGATGATATTTTATTTTACCGGAACCGGTAATTCGTTGTATGTGGCAAAAAGGATTGGTGATGAGCTGGGAGAGCGACTCGTCGATATAACCACGGCTATGAAAGAGAAGTATTTTGTTTATTCGCTTTCAGTCGATGAAAGAATTGGTTTTATTTTCCCGGTTTACTTTTATGGCGTACCTTCAATTGTAGCTGATTTTATCGCTGAGCTCATAATTGAACAAAATCTGGAAGCCGGTAGGCAACCATATGTATTTAGTGTGATAACGTGCGGCGGCGGAATGGGTGGAACACCGAAAATGCTGGAAGATCTGCTGAAAAAACAAAACGTATCGCTTGATGCTGCGTTTGAACTTAAGATGGCCAGCAATTACATTATGATGTACCAACCAACAGGGCCAGCGCTACAAAAGAAAATACAGATTGCAACAGATAAAAAGCTAACTGACATTATCGCAGCGATATCTAAGAAAAAGAAAAATGATGGCAGCAAACGAAAAAAATCGTTTTTGACCAAGGTGGCCTATCCGCTATACGTCCATGGCCGAAAAACCAGGCTCTTTTATGCTGATAACAAGTGTAACGGTTGTAGAAAATGCGAGAAAATTTGTCCTGTTTCGGCGATTCAAATGGTTAATAACAAGCCGGTTTGGACGGCAAAACAATGTACGCACTGCACCGCCTGTATCA
This sequence comes from Acetobacterium sp. MES1, assembly GCF_002237635.1. Taxonomy (NCBI): domain Bacteria; kingdom Bacillati; phylum Bacillota; class Clostridia; order Eubacteriales; family Eubacteriaceae; genus Acetobacterium; species Acetobacterium sp. MES1. The sequence goes on along the minus strand of NZ_MJUY01000057.1, from coordinate 110,772 downwards.
ACCGCTGTCCCCAGAAAGCGATTCAGTATGGAAAGAAAACCCTTAAGTGGCGACGGTTTGAAAATCCCATCCTAAAATAATTAAGAATCCATAAATTTTTCCGTCTTCGTTCTTGACAGTTGGAGCCATACCAAATAAAATAAGAGATGTATAGTAAAATGATATTTAATTAAGATGGATTCTATATTGAAGTGTTTGTTTTTGGCAAAAAGCAGAAAGTTCAAAACGAGGAAGAAAAATGGAAGCCAATATCAAAGATCGAATAAAAAAACTGTTAGCCCTTGGTAGAAGTCCCAATCCCAATGAAGCAAATTACGCAATATTAAAAGCAAAAAAGCTGATGGTTGAATACAAGCTGACTGAACGGGAATTATTGCGCCATGATGAAAATCCGATTAAAGTGGATAGTGATATTTATTATACAACCCGCAGTGAGCATTGGATGACTGGCCTGGCGGATGTGATTTCGGAGAACAACTGCTGTGTCTTTTATATGGTCACGCCGTCCGGATCGCAACGCCATTATATTATTTTTCATGGTTACGAGGAAGATGCGCTGATTTGCAACAGCATTTTTGCCTATGCTGTTGATTGTGTGCGAACCCAGATCAAAGCGATAAAAAAAGTGATGAAGTTAAATGAGCAGCCAGCTAATATCATTAATGAAGCGTGTGAAACTTATGGTAAGGGTTTTTATGAAGGTTTGGATGACGCTTACACGACCCAGGAGTATGTGCATCAGGAGTGGGGGCTGGTGATGGTGGTCCCACCGGAAGTTAAAGCAATTCTTGAACCGATGGAACGTGCGCACATTAAAGAGAAGAATCATGATGATCATTATTCGTTTTATGCTCAGGGGTACCGCGAAGGCAAGGTCTTTACGACCCAAAATAAATTGGCAGATACAAAAGAAAAAACGACAGCAGAAGATAATCCAACGACAAATCAAGAAGCTGTCTGAAAATCAAAGGTAAGCAAAAAAACACCGGCACCTTGTTTTTAACAAGTTATCGGTGTTTTATTGCGTGATACGGAGGATTATTATGTTAAAATAAAGAAAATAGACGGATCTTATAGCTCAGGTTATGGTAATTGAAAACAGGAAGCTGGCATTTTTTGTTTATCGGCGCGCAAATTGGATAAAAATATAAATAAGCCAATATACTTACCGATAAGGAGAATGATTGATGAAATTCAAGTATAAAATCGTAGCCCTGTTTGTGTCGGCCATTGTTTTAATCAACCTTGGAATCGGTATTTATGCGGTAAACAGCATGCAGAATAAAGTGCTTGATGCAGCCCGCTCCAAGCTCCTGAGTGATGCTGCTTTGGGCGAGGCTTTCCTGGATCAGCAGATTCCCGGGGACTGGATTATTAAAGAGGGCGATTTGTACAAAGGCTCGGTGAAAATGAATGATAATTTCGGAATTGTTGATCGAATCGGGGAGTTAACAGGGGATACGGTAACGGTCTTTCAAGATGATACCCGGGTTGCCACAAACGTAAAAGATGCAGAAGGTAATCGGGCGGTTAATACGCAGGCAACCGACGTGGTTAAAAAAACTGTTTTGGATCAGGGCGAAACATACATCGGTAAGGCCAATGTAGTGGGTGTCTGGAACCAAACAGTCTATAAACCGATCACCAATGCCAAGGGCGAGGTGATCGGCATCTGGTACGTGGGAATTCCCAATACCATCTATGACAAATTGGCTACGGATTTCAGAAATATGCTGATTTTATTTTCCATCGTGGCCGTTACGCTGGCGGGCATTGTCATTTGGATCATTACTGACCGGATGACCCGACCATTAGTGATGCTGGAAAAAGTCACCAATCGGGTAGCGCAAGGCGATCTGACGCAACAAGTTGAAACGGTCAAAAGTAAAGACGAAATCGGCGTATTAGCCGTGGCGATTGAGCGGATGATCGTTAATATGCGAACAGCTTTAAAAAAAATAGCGGATTCTTCGGAAGAGGTTGCCATGGGTGCCCAGAATATTTCCACGGCCAGCACATCCCTGTCGATTGGCGGCACGGAACAGGCCAGTTCCATTGAGGAACTGACTGCCTCCATCAACGAAATTGATGAGCAGACTACCATCAACGGCGAAAGTGTCAGTCAAGCTGTTGCATTGGTCCGTGATGCCCAGGCTAAGGTTAACAGCGGTGACCGGGAAATGCATAATATGCTGGCCTGTATGGATGACATTAATGATTCATCGCAGAATATCGGAAACATCATCAAAGTAATCGATGAGATTGCCTTTCAAACCAATGTACTGGCATTAAATGCCAGTGTGGAGGCCGCTCGGGCCGGGGAACATGGCAAAGGGTTTGCAGTGGTCGCCAGCGAAGTAAGAAACCTCTCCATCCGCACGACTGACGCAGTAAAACAAACCTCCAGTTTGATTGAAGCATCGGGAAAGAATGTCAAAATCGGTATCGAAGTGGCAAATCGGGTGTCGGAAGCACTGGACGAAATCAAAGCGAGTATGAAAGCCGTTGAAACCCGGGTTGAAGCAGTTGGCAAAGCATCAGAGCAGCAAACCCAAAATATTCACGAAATCAATTCAGGGATCAGTATTATTGCCAACGTGGTTCATACTAATTCAGCAACATCGGAAGAAACTGCCGCCGCCAGTCAAGAACTCTTTAACCAGGCTGAGATATTAAAAAGACAGACCAATCAATTTAAGCTTCAGTAAATCAGGGTAATTTTAAAAGGAATATCAGTGGATACAACAAAACAAAAGACTAAGAAAGCTAAGCATCTGAGTCTTTTGTTTTACTGGTTTGCAACGCTACTTTAGTTTTTCAACCATTTCTAATACTTCCCACAGCGATTTGCCCGATTCCTGGGCGATTTTTTTGACATCCTCATATTCCGGGGTAGCCCGGGTAATATCGCCCTGTTGGGATATTTTAATGGTTACTTCACCCAGTGGAGTTGCTATTTTTTTAAAATGCCGGTGCATGCAGGTTCGCTCAACCGGGTATTTGCGAATGCCGATGGTGGAGGTTTCCTTTAGAATAATTTCTTCAATCAGCGGCAGCCGGGCTTCGCTGCAGAGAACCGTCAGGTGGATGCCTGGGCGGTTTTTCTTCATATAGACCGGCGTGTAAAAGGCATCCAGGGCACCGTTTTGCAATAAAACTTCGAGGACATAGCCAGCCATTTCGCCAGTCATGTCATCAACATTGGTTTCTACCACCATAATGGTGTTGGCTTCAGATTTACGCCCCTGAATAATCCGCAGAGCATTTAAAACCCCAAAATCCTTGCCGCCAAAACCATAGCCGGTTTTTTCCGGAATAAAACTGGGGGTGGTCGGGGAATAGGTAGCCAATTCAGCGAGAATGGCCACCCCGGTGGGCGTGGCTGATTCACCGTCTATGGCCTTGGAATACATTTCGAAATTGGAATTACAGAGGATCTCTGCGGTGGCTGGAGCTGGTACCGGTAAGAGACCATGGGCACAGCGAACCCAGCCGCTGCCGACATTTATTTTGGAACCATAAACCAGATCCGGTTTTAAGGCATGATAACAGATGGCCGCCCCGACGATATCAACAATTGAATCGAGAGCGCCAACCTCATGAAAATGAACCCGTTCAACCGAAACATTATGAACCTTGCCTTCGGCGACTGCCACCCGCATAAAAATAGCCAGAGCAGTTTTTTTAACCTCGTCTGAGAGGGTTGAATTTTCGATGATTTCTTTTATATCGTTAAAGTGCCGATGATGGTGTCGGTCAGCTTCCAGGATAACATGACAGCGAGTGCCGGAAATTCCCTTTTTCATGGTTTGCTCGGCTTCGATGCGAAACCCGCTGAGATTCAGCTTTTTCAGTTCAGCGTCAAGGTATGCTGGATCAATACCCAAATCAATAAAGGCACCCAAAACCATATCCCCACTAATACCGGAAAAACAATCGAAAAATAAAACCTTCATGGACAATTCTCCTTCTTTGGGCCACGCCCTGATGAAATTTCGCTTATGTTTATAGTTTGTTAATTTTTGATGCCATACAGGCAGCCCCAAAACCATTATCAATATTGACAACACCAATCCCGCTGGCGCAGGAGGTCAGCATCCCCAGTAAAGCCGAGATTCCACCAAAGCTGGCGCCGTAACCGATACTGGTGGGAACGGCAACGATAGGTTTATCGGTGAGTCCACCGACGACTGAGGCCAGAGCACCTTCCATACCAGCCACCACAATAATGACTTTGGCGTGATTGATAATTGGGACGTTGCCAAGTAGCCGATGAATCCCGGCGACTCCCACATCATAGAGTCGTTTGACCTGATTGCCCATCACCATGGCAGTTACAGCGGCTTCTTCAGCAACCGGAATGTCTGAGGTTCCGGCCGTGACGACAAGAATATAATCTTCGGTGGTTTTATATTCTTCCCGTTTGACGACCACGGAGCGGGCTTCTTCGTAATAAATAGCATCAGGGGTAATGGATTTGATGGTGTCGAAGACGTTCCGTTCAGCCCGGGAAGCAAGGATGTTGCCAGTGGATCGGGTCAGCATGTTTTCGACAATCCCCTTAATCTGGTTCAGCGACTTTCCGGGACTGTAAATCACCTCCGGATAACCGTTTCGTAGCTCCCGGTGATGATCCACTTTGGCATAGGAAAGGTCTTCATAGGGCAAGGTTTTTAGCAACTCCAGAGCGGTATTGACCTCGCATTCGTGGTTTTTGACGTCTTCCAATAATTTTGTTAATTGATCTACATTCATAATTGTCTCCATTACTGCTGATGAGTCAGCAAAATATTAAAAAATTTGTTAAAGTGACAAAATATAATTGGTCATTTCAGTTAAGGTCAGGTAGTTGCGGAACTGATTGGTGTTTATTTTAATCCCATTGGTCTGCTCCAGTTGGTTAATCAGATCAATCAGACCCAGCGAATCGCCGCCGAGATCAAAAATAAAATGACTGTCAAGCCCAATCATCGCTGGCGAAATTTTCAGAATATTGGCCCAGCAATTTGCCATCTCATTATATGGTCCATCCAGGGTTGATTCAGAAACGTTGCTTAAGGGAATGGCCAGATCATAATGATCATAGTCGCCGTTTTCCCAGGCAACAGCCAAAGCTAACCGGTTGATTTTTCCAGAGGTGGTTCTGGGTATTTCGTCAATCATCACACCCCATTTTATCGGAAGCTGCCAGATGGCAGAAATAGACTGGCCAGCCAGGGTAAAAGTTTCCGGATTTTTGGAATCACTAAAGAGAATCAGACAGTTGTCCTGAGTGTTCCGGTTTTTGCCCTGAACAACAATCAGGTTGGTATTCTCAGGCAAGGCCTGCTTGCCGGTTTTTTCCAGATCGGAGACCAGATAATTTTCACCGTTGACGATAATAATATCTTTATAGCGGCCAAATATATTCAACCAGCCATTTCGAAAAAAGCCCAGATCGCCGGTGTTAAAATAACCGTCTTCATCCACCCCGGTAGGGGTGTTTTTAGTTTTGGAATAATATCCCTGCATGACATTGGTGCCACGAATATGGATCAGACCCAGATATTCCGGATCCAAAACATTTCCGTTCAGATCTTTAATGACGACCTCATTACATTCGTCCAAAACACCTACTGACATCCGGCCGATGGTATCATCATCAGGATCACAGAAGAACAGTTTTTCGCCAATGGCAATGCCGCTGCCCAAAAAATAATCCATCCGGAAGGGTGAACCGTAGGGGGTGTAAGCCACACCCATGGTGGTTTCACTAAGACCGTAGGCTGGTTTTAAGGTATCCCGGGTCCAACCCATTGGGGCTGTTTGATCTTCGAAAGCGGTTAAGGAAAGGGGATTGACATCTTCGCCACCGCAAAAGCAGATATAAAGAGTGTCAAGATTTACTGCCCGATTCTGTTTAATGCCGACTTTCAGCAATAGTTCGATGCCAAAAAGGGCCGCTCCGGTGACAGTGGCGGAAAACTGCGAGAGCTTTTCCAGCCAGCGGTTGGGGTTTTTTACAAACTGCAGCGGGCTCATTAAATACTGAGGAAAGTTGTTGACAATCGGAACCAGATGATAGCCGACAAAACCAAAGCAATGGGATAGCGGCAGCCAGCTTAGATAGCGTTCCTGCACATTGTCGCGGACGATGATACTGCTGGCAACACCGCCTTCTTGGAGGTTGCGGGTAGTCAGAACAGCGCCTTTCGGATCCGAAGAGGTACCGGAGGTAAACTGAATCATTCCAGGATCTGTGTCACACACTGAAACAATGGTTCCCGGGGACGATTCGGTCAAGGCCCGAAACATCAGCTGGTTGTTTTCAAACAGGGTTGTTACCCCTTCCAGATCACTGACAATGATGGGGTCTTCCAGTGTGTTAAGGACACTTTGCAGATAAGCCCGTGATTTTTCATCCTGGGCCAGGGGTAGGATGGCGGGAACCATGCCGCCCAGGATGCCCGCCCAGAAACAGGTGATTTGGGCCTGGATACTTTTTAGCTGAAACACCAGCAGGGATCCTTTTTTTAGACCGGCTGACTGGTAACCGCCGAGGACTTTCATGGCATTTTCAAAAAGCGTGGCGTAGGTCTGAGTAAATTCCTGGCCATCGGCCTCCAGATACGTGATGGTGACATCACTGGTTTTTAGCTTGATAAACGAGTCTTGTATATTCATGGAAGTCTCCTCAACAATTTGGTCAGATCCACATTAGATCATGGTATAACCACCATCGATGGCAATGGTCTGCCCGATGATGTAATCACTGCCTGATGAGCAAAGAAAGGAGATAATCCCCAATAAGTCTTCTTCTGTTCCCAGTCGACCGGCCGGGGTATTTTTGGTGTGCTCAGTCAGGGCATATTTGGGGAAGTTTGAATTGGCCATGTCGGTTTCAATAACTCCTGGAGCGATGGCATTAACCTGAATGTTGAGACGAGCAGCTTCCCGGGCCAGGGCTTTGGTAAAGGCGATGACACCACCTTTAGCGGCGGAATAATGGGTAAACCCGAGTCCACCAACCCGACCGGCGATGGAAGCCACATTAATAATCTTACCCCGTTTTTGCTTTTCCAGCACCTTGTAAACCGCATGAGTGGCGATAAAGGTGCCGGTTAAATCAATGTCAATCACCGCTTTCCAGTCGTCCAGGGTCATGGCGCTGAAGGTTTTAACGGGGAAGATTCCGGCGTTGTTAATCAGCACATCAATTTTCCCGTAGGTTTCCATAACAATGTCGACCATTCTGATGGCGTCTGCTTCGGACGAGATATCGCATTGTATAGCAATACATTTGGTCGGCAGCTTTTCGGCAGCAGCCTTGGCAGTTTCAATATTTCGACCAATAATAACAATATTGGCCCCTTCATTACTGAGATATTCAGCAAACGAATAACCAATTCCCCGGGACGACCCGGTGATGATAATAACCTTATCCTGATGTATACCGGCCATGTTCTTAACCCTCAATTTCGCCAATAATCTGGCCAACTAAAACGCGATCATCTTCTTGCGCCAGGATCGCAGAAAGAACCCCGTCGGCTGGGGATTCGATGTAGATAGAAATTTTATCGGTGGCTGCTTCAGCAATGTTATCACCTTTTTTAACCGTGTCGCCAACAGCCACAAGCCATTGTCTTAAATTGATTTCTTCAGCGCCTTCAGCGAATTCGGGGATTGCTATTTCGTATTTCATTTGGTTCTCCTTTAAATTTTTTCTTCAAGATTAACAACTATTTGTTTAAGACACAGTTTAACGTTTATGACTGACAATTTCGTCAATGGTTCTTTTAGTAGTGTTGCTGCCAAACATCTCATCGAAGGCCAAAATGAACTGGTCACGCAGATCAGGCAGGTTGATCGGGGGACATCCACAGGCTTCCATGGAGGTGACACCTTTGTCTGCAATGCCGCAGGGAATGATGGCCTTAAAATGTTCGAGGTTGGGGTTGACATTAATCGATATGCCATGGAGGGTAACCCCATGGGATACCGCAATGCCCAGAGCGGAGACTTTCTTTTCTTCGCCGGTTTCGGGTTCTACAACCCAGACGCCGCTGCGTCCTTTGATACGTTTGCCTTTTAGCTGATAATGAGCCAGCAGATTAATAACCACCTGTTCCAGACAGCGAACATATTGATGTGCCCCCTTGACATACTGATCAAAGTGCAGAATTGGTGAAACAATGAATTGACCATTGCCATGATAGGAAATATCACCGCCACGGCTAACCGCTGTCAGAGCAATACCTTGATCCAAAAGTTCAGCTGGGGTCAGGAGCAGGTTCTGCTCATGAGTGCCCCGACCCAGGGTGATAACCGGATAGTTTTCCTGAAAAAGCAGGGTGTCCGGGCATGTTTTGGTGACACATTTTTTATGGAGTTGTTCCTGGATGACAAAGGCATCTTCATAGGAAATCAGTCCCAGGTCAATCCAAATGAGGTCTTTTTTCATGCTTAGTCCTCCAGGTGATACAGTTTCATTTTGCGGTACAGGGTACTCCGGGAAATACCCAGGTACTCAGCTGCTTTCTTGCGTTCAGAAAAAAGAGCTAGGGCTTTTTTAATGGTGGTGAGTTCGATATTTTTTAAGTCCACATTGGGTTGCTCTGTTAGTGTTTCAATAATCTTTTTTTGTACAGGAAGGTTTTCTTTCGGGGTCAGCTCAGCGTTAATATTGGGTAAGTAACTGGCAATAAAATAGTTGTCAATGCGATTGGTTTCGGTAAAATTGACGGCCTGTTCAATGGCATTTTTAAATTGTCTCACATTGCCCGGCCACTCATATTCCTGCATCGTTGCGATAGTGGAAGGGTGGAGGGGCTCGATGTATTTACCGCAGGTCTGGGTGATGTCACGCAGAAAAAACTCAGCCAGAATGGGAATGTCTTTTTTTCGTTTGCGTAGCGGTGGAATATTGATTTGCAATACATTCAGTCGATAGTAAAGATCTTGTCGAAACCGCCCCTTTTTAACTTCTTCGGCAAGATTTTTATTTGTAGCGGCAATAACCCGCACATCAATGGGAATATCCTTGTTTCCACCGATGCGTTGGATGTACCGCTCCTGTAAAACCCGTAGCAGGATGGTCTGGGTGTTTAAGGGCATTTCACCAATTTCATCGAGAAAAATGGTGCCGCCCCTGGCCAGTTCAAATTTTCCGATTTTTCCGTGTTTGCTGGCTCCCGTAAAAGATCCTTCTTCATAGCCAAAAAGCACACTTTCAATCAGGCTTTCGGGAATTCCTGCACAATTAATGGCAATAAAGGGCTGGTCTGATTGATGGGCATTATGAATGGCCTGGGCAAACATTTCTTTACCGGTTCCACTTTCGCCTTCTAAAAGAACGGTCGCGCTACCCTTGGCAGCAATTTGCGAAAGATGGACAGAGCGTAGTAGCTCGGAGCTTTCTCCGATGATATCATCAAAGGTAAATCGGGTGCCTTTGCGTTTGGCTTTTTCCGAAACCAGAATGGTTTTATCCAGATCTTTCAGGGTGGCAACGGCTCCGGCGACGGTGCCATTGTCGTGAAGAATCAGTTTACTGTTAATCAGGCAGTTGATTTTTTTGCTCTTTGTAATAATGTGCTTATCTTTTTCTTCAAATGATGGCGGTACATCGCCGTTATGATCGAGAATCGTTTCGCCGTCCATAATTTCCAGAATATTTTTCCCGTAGGATTCAAAGGTAGTGGTTTTTAAAATCTTGGCACCTTGAGAATTGATGCCAATGATTTTGCCTTTGAGATCGACTGCCACCACCCCATCGGTCATCGAGTCGATCAGGGTTCTTAGGTAGTGATTGGTTAAATCAACCTGGCGATGGGATTCGGCAATACAGAGTTGTCGGGAGATTGCTTTAGTGGCAGCAACAACCATGCCCAATGTATGGGGATAGGCCATTTCTTTAGGTCCAGCCATATCCATGACGCCCAGCAGTTTGCCGTTGGCATCAAGAATTGGTGCGGCAGAGCAGGTTAGTTCGTGATAGCATTCATAGTAGTGCTCGGCGCCGATTACCTGAATTGGCTGGAGCAGATCAATGGCTAAACCAGTGGCGTTGGTGCCGGCCATGTGTTCATTCCAGATGCTGCCCCGAACCAGATTTTTGGTGAAGGCTTCTTTTAAAATAGCTTGGTCACAAATCAGTTCAAGAATGACGCCATTAGGATCGGTAAGGGTGGTGGAAAAACCAGATTTGTTGACAAATTCCTGTAATTCAACCATAAAGGGAATACTGACATTCAGAAGCAACTGATTCTGTTCGAGGCGTTTTCTAAAATTTTCTTCGCTGACTGTTGGGGTGCGATTTAAAGCCCGGGGATCAAGTCCTGCTCGTTGACAGCGCAGCCAGGAATCAATAATCGGTTTACGGACATGATTACCGATGTTCCCGGAAATAACAAAGTCCTCCCAGGTTTTTTTGACCATCTCAAAATCAGCAGAAATTTTCAAAGCGTTTACACTCCTCTTTTTTGTTGGTTTGTTTCTTGCGAAGGCGATTGCTTTTGCAATTGATTAGCAAAGGGTATCAGGGGAGAATCCCCTGATACCGAGAGTAGAAAATCTATTTGCCAGCAGCCAGTTTCTGAAGATCACCATTGAGTTGGGCAAAAATGTATACGGGTGCACAACCGGGATAATAGGTTACTGATTTAGCCAGTGAGGCGGCTTCCCGAACCTTGTCTGCTGAGGGGAATAGTTCCCAGCAATCGCCGCAAATAAAGACGTTTTTACCGGCACAAAATTGCGGATCAATGTCTGGCACACCACCGGCGATGACCACAACTTCGCCGGATTTAGCCAGGAATTTGTTCATGTCAATTCCAGAGATCGCAAATGAGTCCAGGGCACCGCGGACGTTAACAAAGCAACCGGGACAGGTTTGTTGCATGATACATGTCAACCCGGCATACATCCCAATGGGATCACCACCGGGACGTTTAAAATGTTTCATGACTGATTCAATGGAGTTCCCGAGAACGTCGATTTTATCTAAATCGATTTCGCCCTGACCTTCGGTTCCGGCACAGCGGATAGCAGGAATTTCCATCGGTTCAAAGCCCATAATCGAACAGGCGACCGAATCGACAGCGACGGTGTCGGTGCCAGCGACAATCAGGTTCATTTCAATCGGGGTTCCGGCGTGCGGTCCCTGACCTTCCATCCCAATAACGGAATCAACAATCGTCAGATCGGCATGGCGAATTCGATACATATCGGCCATTTTTTGCCCCAACTCGATACGGTGAGCCCCTTGCTGTTGATCGTTGGGGTGACAATTGGGGATGATCCCATTCCAGTTTTTAAGGCCTAAGGTAACGGTACCAGCTAAATGAACCTTCATTTTTGGCAGGTTGATGACTACATCAGCATCCATGAAGGGTTTAAAAACGGTGGCATGTTTGAATAATTTAGCCCCTTCAATTTCTACCGGAACAACATCATGTTCATCGAAATAAATGACTTCGTCAGCGCCGCCAAGTTTAGCAGCTTCTTCCATTTTGGAATCTTTAAAGGCAGGTTTGGCCCGGCCAACATGCATGCCTAAGGAAGGGTTATCGCCGACGACGACTTTTCCTGCTTTGGAGTTTTTCTTAACATAAGAAACAACAGCTTCGATGGTTCGGGGATCAACAACGGCGTGGCTTTCAGGGGGAGCCTGGAAAGCAAGGTTTGGTTTAATTAAGACCGTATCGCCTTCCTTGATGATGGTATCAAGGGAACCAATAGCGAGTTCAACTGCTTCGGCAACAGCGGCTTCAATTTTTCTGACATCCTCTTCAATCCGGACATATTTTCCGTTCATGAAAGAGGCATTGCCTTCAGGTTGTGCAACCTTTACAACAGATACTTTTGTTTTACTCATGATAATCTCCTTTTGGTATAGTCACCATATATTTGCCCATAAACATGGACGTGTAATTATATACCCGCAATAATCATGCCAAAACAAAGTACGCTTAAAAAAGCCGGAAACTGGTTTTTTTGATGGTGAATCTGTGTCTCGTGTGTCAAAATGAGACGCTTTTGTGTATCATTATAACACGTGACACACGAAGGATGCCTTAATCCCAGAACTGATAAAACATAAGTTTCAAATTAGGTGTATTCGTCGGCGATGTTTTTTGTTATAATTTTGGGAGATGAGGTATTATATATTAGGAAAAACGATGCCACCAACAGGATCGTTTATTTGATGACCTTTTTCAGTTAGTTAAATAAGAAAGTGAGGATACCATGCGTAAAGTTCTCTTGTTAAACGGCAGTCATAAATCAACCAAAAGCTATACAATGATCATTGCCGAACAATTTACATCGGGGTTAATTGAGTATGATCCGGAAACAGTCGTCGAGACCATCAATTTAATCCAGAAGAATATTAGTGCCTGTACCGGCTGCCATAGCTGCTGGACGACCACCCCGGGAGAATGTGTTTTTCAGGATGATATGACGGAACTGTTCCATCAATATGAAGAGGCCGATATTGTGATCTGGGCCACGCCGCTGTACCATTATGGGATCTCCAGCGCCATGAAAAAATTTATGGAACGAACCCAACCGGCACTGCTCCCATTTATTGACAACGAAGGTAGGGGAACCTACGGACATCCCTTCCGGAACCCAGAAAAAATGCAAAATAAAAAACATGTGCTGATCAGCACATGTGGTTTTCCATCGAAAAAGAACAATTATGAGGGAGTCGAAGAACAGTTTAATAATCTTTTTGGCAAGGATAAGTGGGAAAAAATTATTTGCGTTGAAGGTGAACTGCTGGGGATCCACCAGCTGGACAATCTGACCGGCCCGTATCTGGATCTGGTTAAAATAGCCGGAAAAGAATACGGTGAAAACTTGAGCATTTCACCAAAAATACGGGAAGGTCTGGCAAAACCCTTTGTGGAAACGCCAACCTATCTTCAGACAACCAACCTGAGTTGGGGAGTGGATGATACCCGGATGAAGGATTCTGATGGTGGTCTGATCGCCTGGAATTATATGAAAGAGGTTCAGGCTGCCTTTAATCCCAAGATCCGGCCTAAAATGAATGCGGTGCTCCAGATTGATTTTACCGACATAAAAGAACGCTATCAGCTGGTGATCAAGGATGAAACCTGTACCTTACTCCGAAATGATTTTGCCCGGGAGACAACGGCGATCAGCATCACGCTGACCACTCTGGAGCGTATCCTGGAAGGTAAAATTGATGCCGCCCAATCGCTATTAGAAAAAAAATACGCCGTTGTTGGCGATATGCGGGTTTTCAATGCCTTTCTCGATGGCTTGTTTGGACCGGTCAATTTAAATCCCGATAAGAAAAAACGGCTGGTGCCGATCAGTTTTAAAAACACCCCCTACTGGTTCTTTGTGGCAATGTGCCCCTGGATTTTCTGTTTTCTTTTTGCCAATTACAATCCCTTGATTGGAGTAGTGATTCCGATGATGATCAGTGGTATCCTTTGCGGTATCAAGCGGGGCACCGATCTGGTTTATTTTGAACGGGCGACTTTATTAACTTTTTCTCTGCTCAGTTTAATGGTGGTAACCTTTGGATCGGATTATCAGGGAAACACTTTTGCAATCATCGGGTATTTTGCCCTGGCCCTGATTTGGGTCATTTCGACCTTAAAGACGGTTCCATTAACAGCAGACTACACCCACTATTTCAATGGCCGCAACGCCCTTAAAAACGTGTTGTTTCTAAGAACCAATCGGTTGTTATGTTATATCTGGTCACTGGTATTTCTGGCCCAGGCAGGCCTGGCCCTATGGCTTAATACCACGCTGCTGATCAATTTCGCAGCGATCATTCCGATTCTTTTGAGCATCCCAACCTTTGCATTTTCACTGTGGTTTCTAAAATGGTACCCCAGTGAGATGGCCAAACCCAAATAAAAACAGTAAAATATAGGTAATTGCGAAATGAAAAAGCACCGAACAATGGTTGCTTTGAGTGCAGTTTCCACAAACAATTGTGTAACGTGTAGGCGAACAGTTCAGCGAACTGTCCGCCGTACAGTGTAACAATTGTTTCGTGCGAAACTGGGCACAAAGCTCACGGCAGTTTCGCAATTACCTAACAGTAAAATATTATAGGAGAGCTAATGCTAACACTGGATAAAATATACCACGCATCATTTACATTAAAAAAATACGTCCGTCCCACTGATCTGATTCATGCGCCCAAAATCTGTCCAGACAGTGATATTTATTTAAAAACCGAAAACCTGCAGATCACCGGATCATTTAAGGTTCGGGGGGCCTGCTATAAAATATCCCAGCTTAGTGACGAAGAAAAAGCCAAAGGCGTCATTGCCTGTTCAGCTGGCAATCATGCTCAGGGAGTGGCGATGGCGGCGGCGATTAATCAGATCAAAGCTCTGATCTGCCTGCCGGACGGTGCGCCGATTTCTAAGGTGGAGGCCACCAAAGCGTATGGCGCCGAGGTTTGTCTGGTTGAAGGCGGCTATGATGAGGCCTATGCCAAAGCCTTGGAGCTTCAGGCTGAGAAGGGTTATACCTTTATCCATCCCTTTGACGATGAGTTTGTCATCGCCGGCCAGGGCACCATCGGACTTGAATTATTGGAAAGTCTGCCGGATCTGGAGGCAGTGATCGTCCCAATTGGCGGCGGAGGTCTGATTTCCGGGATTGCCTATGTCCTTAAATCCTTAAAGCCGGATGTTAAAGTTTATGGGGTGCAGGCCTGTGGCGCACCCAGTATGGAGCTGTCGATTAAAAACAATAAAATCTGTCGGTTACCTCAGGTATCCACCATTGCAGATGGGATTGCGGTGAAAGAACCGGGTGAGTTGACTTTCAGCCTCTGCAGTGATTTTGTCGATGAAATTGTCACGGTGACCGAAGACGAAATCTCGACGGCTATTCTGACTCTGATTGAACAACAAAAGCTCATTGCTGAAGGGGCCGGGGCAGTGGCGGTGGCAGCAGCGATGTTTGGCAAACTACCGATTCAAGGGAAAAAGACGGTCTGCATTGTCTCCGGCGGGAATATTGATGTCACGATCTTATCCCGAATCATTAAACGGGGATTGCTTACTTCCGGTCGAACCTGTTCATTTAACATTGAGCTGCTGGATAAGCCCGGTCAGCTGAAGAAGGTTTCCCAGATTATTGCCGATCTCGGTGGCAATGTCATCTCCATTCACCATGAGCGGAGCAATGAAGGATCAGATATCAATGGCTGTTTTTTGCGGATCGAGTTGGAAACCCGGAATTACGAACACATTCGCCAGATTCGGGAAGGTCTGATTCAAGGTGGTTTTAAATTGCAGAATTAAAATGAAAATAATGCCGTTTGGTGATTGATTTAAAAAGAACGGGGTATATTTTTTGCGATAGGTCTTTTAACATCTGTTTTTATCGGCGGTGTGCTTTTTTATAAGAATGGAGCGACTCCCCAAAAGGGCACACTGAGATAAATAAAGATCATCATAGCTAAAATCGTCTATTATTCCAATGGAAAAACTAAATAAATTTGATGAAAACAGGAGGAGAAAAATGTTAACCAATATCAGCGAAGATTTAAAAAAGGTGTTTTTATTTGGCGTCGGTGCAGTGGCAATCACCGCTGAGAAATCAAAGATTCTCATCGATGAACTGGTGGAAAAAGGTGATTTGACGGTTCAGCAGGGCAAAATTCTCAATGAAGAGTTAAAACATAATATCAAAGAAACCATCAGAGATACAGTGACGGTTAATGTAGTCAAAGAAGAAACAGCTCCGAGTGCGAAAGTCGTTATTGATAGTCTCGATCAGATGACCCCCGAAGAGCTTCAGAAGATTAAAGACAAACTGGAGGCGATGACGACGGCAGCCCCAGTTGAGAAGGAAATCATCGAGGTTTCTGATTTAGAAGAAAATGTCAGCGAAAAGGAAATTGATGAACTTAAGTGATGCCGGTGTAACAGTAAAAGATCTAACCAAAAATTCAATGGAAACCAATGGAAGACGGCTTAAAATAATTATTTCCATTCTGGTAAAACATGAGATTACCAAAGGGTTGACTCCGGAAAAACTTCGATTGATCATTGAAGACCTGGGGCCAACCTTTATTAAAATTGGCCAGATTATGTCGATGCGTCGGGATATTTTTCCCAGTGAGTATTGTAGCGAGCTTGAAAAACTGCGTTCACAGGTTACCCCGATGCCCTTTGATGAATTTATTCGTATTATTGAAGACGAGTATGATTGCCCGATCGATGAGGTATTTCGGACAATCAACCGGGTACCGTTGGGATCGGCTTCAATCGCCCAGGTTCATGCTGCCGAATTGGTTGATGGTGCCAAGGTGGTGATCAAGGTGCAGCGCCCAGGAATCTATAAGGTGATGGCTCAGGACGTGGTACTTTTAAACCGGGCCACCGGGATTCTCAATCTTGCCAGCAACATTGGCGATGTGGTCGATTTTAAGATGATCGTCGATGAAATGTGGAGTACTGCCCAGCAGGAAATGGATTTTTTGTTTGAAGCCAAGAATGCCCAATTATTCAACGAGCTCAATGCCGAAATCAAATACATCGGTTGTCCGCGAATTTACAATCAGTTTACGACCTCAAAGGTTCTGGTTATGGAGGACATTGTCGGTATCGAAATCAATGAAAAAAAACGACTGCAGGACGCCGGTTATGATCTTCAGGAAATCGGGGTTAAACTGGCTGAAAATTATGTTAAACAGATCATCGATGATGGTTTTTTTCATGCTGATCCCCATCCGGGCAATATCTTTATCAGAAATGGTCAGATTGTCTGGATTGATCTGGGGATGATGGGGAAACTGTCCAAGCGTGAAATGGGACTACTACGGCGAAGTGTCAAGGCCGTGGCGAGTCGTGATGTCGAAAGCCTGGAAGGGGCCATTCTATCGTTGGGGGTTCACAAGAGTCGACGGATCAATCATTCACTGTTATATGAATCGATTGACCGGATGCTTGATGTCTACGGCACCGAAGAACTCAGCAATATCAATATGGGCCGATTTTTAGAAGAGATTTTGCGGATCGCTGCTGAAAATCATATCGGCATGCCCCGGGGGATCAGCATGCTGAGCCGCGGGATGATCACCATCGAAGGGGTCATTGCCGAAATCTCTCCGGACGCTAATTTTGTCCGGATCATGGCCAATCATATGGCCGGTCAGCAGGTTGCCAATTTTGACTTGAATAATTTTATGGAAACAAATCGTAGAAAAATCCTGATTTCTGGCGAAAAGGCCATCAGTGTTCCCGGCCAAATTTCCGATTTTTTGAGTCTGGCCAATAAGGGGCAGTTGAAAGTCAATCTGGAGGTGATGGGTTCGGATGAGCCCTTGGCTGAAATCGACCAGATGGTTAATAAGATCGTGATCTGCATTATTCTGGCAGCACTTCTGATCAGCTCCAGTTTCATTGCCACCACCGATATGACACCACTGTTCATGGGAATCCCGGCTTTGGGGGCGCTGGGCTATTTCACCGCAATTATCTTAAGCTTGGGGTTGATGATTTCCATTCACCGTAAGAAAAGGAAACGTTAGCGCGGTTTTTTTAATTTGACACAATGGTTTCTTTTGGGTATCATTATAACAAGCTTTATTAAAGCTAAAATACTTTCAATGAAAAGGAGAAAGAAATGAAAAGAAATGTAATTTTGGGAATGCTGCTGGTTCTTGCAATACTGATTTCAGGTTGTACGCAAGCTCCGGCAACCACAGACAAAAAAGATGCAGAGACAACAGACGTTGTCACCACGGCTTCACTTGTCAATACTGAAGATGCTTTTATTAAAGCCATCAGTAAGGATGGTACCTGGATCATTGCCACACTCGGTGATTTAAAAATCGATTCCGACCTGGTCCTGGATGGTGAGTTTGTCAATGGTAAGAAAGATGATGCCGGAAACGACATTGTTCAACGAAAGATTGGTCTCTATACCCAGGATGACGCCCGAAATGTCACGGCCAGATTCACGCTGACGGCACCAAAGATCACCATTAATAGTCCCAAAGCTAGCATTGAGCATGGTACTTTTGTCGGCGATGTTTACGTAACCGCCACAGATTTCCAGCTTAAAGATCAAAAAATAGAAGGGAATTTGTATTTTACAAATCCCGAAGCCCAGGCTACTTTTAAAATGGATGCAACAAGTTCAGTTACTGGCGTTCAGGAATTAAAGCAATAGCAGTAATTGTTTGACATTTCACAATAAAAATTTTGGGAGCCTCTAAATTGAAGTGTGAAATACATCAATTTAGAGGCTTTCATTTATTTAAGCAAAAAGTAAATGATGAGAATAGTGAAAAAAAGTTGTGAAATAAAAAGTTAAAATCCGGAGGTGCATTATGGAAAAGAATATTATTATATTAGGGGCCGGATATTCGGGTATTCTGATTGCAAAGAAGCTTGCCAAACGTTTGAAAAGTCAGACGGATGTTAAAATTACCTTAATCAACAAAGAAAGCTATCATACCATGCTCACGGAGCTGCACGAGGTAGCCGCAAATCGCGTTGAAGAAGATAGTATCCGAATCAGCATCAAACGTATTTTTGAAGGTCGAAATGTTGATGTGGAAGTGGATACGATCACTGCGATTGATTATGAAAAAAAACAATTAACGGGAAAAAAATCCAGCTATAGCTACGACTATCTGGTAATGGCTTCGGGTTCACAGCCGTCGTTTTTTGGTATTTGTGGAGCGGAAGACTATACTTATAAACTTTGGTCTTATGAAGATGCAATCAAGCTGAAGGGACATATTTTTGAAATGTTCACCAGAGCTTTGCAGGAAACGGATCAAGCAGAAAAACAGAAATTACTAAGCTTCTATGTTTTAGGGGCCGGATTTACCGGCGTCGAAATGGCCGGAGAACTGGCGGAATGGGTACCGATACTCTGCAAGCAATTTGAAATTGAGCGCGAGATGGTAAAAATTACGCTGGTTGATATGATGGACAGAGTCGTCCCTAATTTGTCAGAGGAACTTTCAGAAAAAGCAAAAAGACGATTGGAAAAAATGGGCGTGGAAGTAAGGTTAAAAACAGCTGTTGATTGTATTGGCGCCGACTTCATTGGCCTCAAACAGGCTGATCAGCATCAGGAACTGCCTACCAACACGGTTGTCTGGGCGGCTGGCATTGAGAGTTCAGATATTGCCAACCAGGCCGTTCAACTTACCCAGGTTGGTCGTGGCCGTATTAAAACCGATGAATTTCTCAGAGCGGAAGGAAAAGATGATGTTTTTATCGCCGGGGATAATATTTTCTATATTCCTGAGGGTGAATCAACGCCAGTACCACAAATGGTCGAAAACTGTGAACAATCCGCAGCTACTGTCGCCCATAATCTAACCAGTGTCATTACCGGAACTGGAAAAATGGAGAAATATGCGCCCAAGTTCCATGGGGTAATGGTTAGTATCGGCGGGCGTTATGGGATTTCTTATGTCGGCACCGACAAAAAGAAATTTGCCTTACCTTCGTTTCTCTCTCAGTTTGTAAAACATTTTATTAATATTATTTACTTTATCCAAATTTTGGGATGGAATAAGGTCTTTAGTTATATGCGACATGAGTTTTTTACGATCCGAAATTGCCGGAGTTTCGTTGGCGGCCATTTTTCAAATCGAACCCCCAGTTTCTTATTGGTGCCCCTACGGGTTTTTCTGGGCGCCTTCTGGGTCTATGAGGGAATCAAGAAAGTCAATGAAGGTTGGCTCCAAAAGCCGATGCTGACACCGTTTTTTAAAGGCGCAAATGATTTGTATTACTCGATTCTCCAGGCTGGTACTGGTGGCGGCGATGCGGTATCAAGTGCTACTGCAGCCGGAGCGGGTGCTGAAGCGGCCGGAAATCTGCTCATCAATTGGAATATCTTAGGGTTGTTTAAAATTATTGTAATTCAGACATCGGATATTGCCATTAAATTACAAATGGGTCTTATGGATTGGTTTACCAACACTGTGATTCTTAGTAGTGGGAGCTCAGAAGTGTTTTTTCAGTCGGTGATCGTTTATTCTGAAATACTTGTCGGAGTCTTGTTGATTCTAGGTCTGTTCACCACCATTTCCGCCCTATATTCAATCGTTCTCCAGGGGATGTTTGTGACAACTACCGGGCTTTATCTGAGTACATGGTGGATGATTTTTGCGGCAGTGGCAGTTATTTTTGGCGGAGGGAGCGTATTCGGACTTGATTATTATGCAATACCCTGGTTAAAAGAGCACTATAAGAATATCAAAATCGTCCGAAAACTATATATTTATCATGATTAAGAGTGAATTATCACCACGACTGGACTACAAATCTGCTCTTGAAGCAGTTAGACGATTGATCGATGAGACCTTGTTGGATACTGATGAATTAATCCAGGCGATGATGCAACACCTGACTTTGGGAACTGGAAAAAATTTAAGAGCGATGTTATTGTTGGGGTCGGCAATGGATGAAGAAGGACTTGTCCCGCAGGATGCTGTTATTGCCGGAGCGGCAGTGGAAATTCTGCACCTTGCCACCCTGGTTCACGATGACATCATCGATGAGGCTGATATCCGCCGGGGACAAGCCAGTCTGCAAAAAAAGTTTGGCAAAAAAGAAGCGGTAATCTGTGGTGATTACCTCTTCTGCATTGCGATTGCCATGGTGGCTGAGATTTCCAATCATTATCCCGAAAAGCTGAAAGAATTTACCCAGGCTATGACAAAAATATGTTTAGGCGAACTGCGTCAATTTAAACATAACTCAGACACCGATCTAAGTGTTTTAAATTACCTGAAAATAATTGCTGGGAAAACATCGGCACTCTTTGCGCTGGCGATGTATTCTGGAGCCATCATCAATGGAAGTGGTGATAAAGAAGCCCGTTTTATGGGGCGGATTGGTCACAATATGGGTTTGGCTTTTCAGATTCTGGATGATTGTGCCGATTATCAAGCCGATGTTATGGTAACGAAAAAAACGGTTAAGCATGACCTGGCCGATGAAGTCATCACCTTG
Source organism: Acetobacterium sp. MES1 (assembly GCF_002237635.1). Taxonomy (NCBI): domain Bacteria; kingdom Bacillati; phylum Bacillota; class Clostridia; order Eubacteriales; family Eubacteriaceae; genus Acetobacterium; species Acetobacterium sp. MES1. The sequence goes on along the minus strand of NZ_MJUY01000057.1, from coordinate 89,797 downwards.
CCGTTAATTTTTGCTTTTTTGAAAAAACCCGAGCTCAAACAGCGGATCCGGCAGCAACAATTGACAGTGGTGGAGATTAACGAAATCATCGCTGAGGTGGTCAGTGTCGGTGGCGTATCAATGGCCCATGAGGTGGCCGAAAAATATTATCACAAGACAAAAAAAATGATCGCGACCCTGCCGAACACGTATCAGCAGCAATTAATGAGTAAGATTTTGGGACGAATTTGGAAAGTTGAGAATTAACGGATGATCCAACGGTTTTTGAATTATGTCGAAATTCGGACAAAAATAGCCAGTCTGTTGCCATTTTTACTGGGTTTGAGTTATGTTCTGTATACCTACAAACAGGTTGATATTCGCAATACACTGCTATTTTTCATCTCAATGCTGTGCTTTGATATGGCAACAACCGCCTTAAATAATTATATCGATGTGAAAGCAAATGGCAAGATCTTGGAATTTTCTCAAAAAACCGCGAAGCAGATATTGTATTTCCTTTTGATTCTGGCCATATTATTGGGGCTGGTCCTGGTATTTTATACCGGAGTGATTGTTCTAGTATTGGGCGCCCTCTGTTTTGGTGTGGGGATTTTCTATACCTTCGGTCCAGTACCGATTTCCCGGATGCCGCTAGGCGAAATTTTTTCGGGATTATTTATGGGCTTGTTTATTCCCTTCTTAGTGGTTTTTATTAATGCGCCTGAAGCTAGTCTAATTTATGTTACTTTTACAAACTGGCTTCTGCAAGTGTCATTTAACATCATGGACCTACTGAAATTGGGAGTTGTTACAATCCCGGCGATAACCGGGATTGCCAATATTATGTTGGCTAATAATATCTGTGACCTTGATGAAGATGTGAAAGTCAATCGTTTTACCCTGCCTTATTACACTGGTGTGAAAAACGCTCTGAATATTTTTGCGGCGCTTTATTATCTGGGGTTTGCCGCTATTATTATCATGGTAGTATTCGGAATGTTACCAATTTATGGACTAATCGCGATTGTCGGTTTAATCCCAATTTATCAAAATATTTCAAAATTCAGAAAGCAGCAGTCCAAGACTATCACATTTCCCCTAAGTGTTCAAAACCTGGTTATCTCATTAGTTCCAGTAATCATTATTCTGACGATCGGAACGATCCTGAGTTAAACTAATTTTGAGGATTAATTAACAGACTCTTAATAGAATCTTTCCATGCCGTTAACATATGGCATTGCCACGCATGTTAGACTTTTAACAGCGATGAAGAAAACAGGTAAATCTGTCATCTTTACCGCTGTTATTTAGTTTATCAGGGCGTTAATGGTATAAATCAACAGCAGAGGGGAGAAGCGTAAATGAAATTGTTTTATAATTTGAAAATAGGCCGAAAAATAATTCTGGGATATCTGATCATTGCCGCCATATCTGGGTGCATTGGCACCATGGGACTATGGGGGATTTACAAAATCAGTGAGCAGGATGTTTATCTATATGAGAAAATGGCCAAGCCGCTAGGCGAGCTGGTTTATATTGTCGATTCCTTTCAGGGAATTATCGGCAAAGTTGATGATTTAACCCGGGCCACAACGCCGGAAGACATTGATGCCATTGAAAAAGAAATTTTAAAAAGAAACGCTCGATTCGACTCCAATCTTAAAACGTTTCAAACGACCTTGATGGATTCGAAAGCCATTGAAATCGCCGATGAAACCTATCTGCTTAAAGATCAATTTGATGCCATGGTCACCGAAATGATCAATCTGACACGTGCGGGGAGATCAGCCGAAGCAGGAGTTCTAGCAAAGAGCAGTGAGTTTGAAACAATCTATACGCAAATTGAAGCCAATTATCGTGAAATGATGGAGCTTAAACTGGTGATTGTAAAAGATACCGCTAAAAGTAACCAGGCTATTGCGGCATCATCAACTTTGTTAACGATCATCTTGTTGGTTGTTGGAGTAATCCTCTCGTTACTGCTGGGCTTTCTGATTACGTCAACCATCACGAAACCGATGGCTCGAATTAATGTGATGATCAAAGAAATGAGTATGGGTCATTTGGGGATGCGACTGAAGATGGAGTGTCAGGATGAGGTGGGAGAAATGGCGGAGGCCATGGACCATTTTGCGGATGATCTGCAGCACGTTGTCATTGAAACCATGCATCAGATTTCAAACGGGAATCTGTCGGCTAACATTGAGGCCAAGGATGATCAGGATGAAATAACCCCGGCGTTAAAGCAGACCATAAAAACCATTCGGGGACTGATTGCCGAGTCTACTTTGCTAGCTCAAGCAGCTGTTGCCGGGCAGTTGGAGATCCGTAGCAATGCCGATGCCTTTAATGGCGGGTTCAAAGAAATTCTGATTGGCTTTAATCGCACACTGGATGCCCTGGTTGTACCAATAAACGTTGCCGCTGAATATGTCAGTCAGATTGGATGTGGGATCATCCCCGAAAAAATAGAAGACACCTACTATGGTGATTTCGAAACCTTTAAGAATAGCATCAACGCCTGCATTGATGGCTTAGCGGCGCTGGAAGATGGTAATCGGGTGCTGGGTCTGATGAATCAGAATGATTTTTCTCAGTCAATTCAGGGTGATTACCTGGGGATTTATGCCGAAATTGCCGAGTCCATCAATGGGATTCGTCGGCTGCTGCTGACCATCACACGAATAGCAGGGAATATTCGGGAAGGCAATCTCAGTGATTTGGCCGATTTAAAGCAGAATGGCAAGCGCAGCGAAAATGATAAATTGATGCCGACCCTGGTGGGGATGATGGAAAATATTTATCAATTGGTGGCTGAAACTGAAACCATGGCTCAGATTGCGGTGGAAGGTGATTTAAGCCATCGAGGCGATAGCAGTAAGTTTTGTGGTGAGTATGCCATGGTCATTGAGGGATTTAATCAGACGCTTGATGCGATTATCGAACCGGTCAAAGAAGCATCCAGCGTGCTTCAGGACTTGGCCCAAGGAAATCTTCAAACGGTGGTTAAGGGTGCATACAAGGGCGATCATGCCAGAATTAAAGAGGATCTTAATCAGACGATCACTTCATTGGCGGCCTATGTGGGTGAAATAACAGGTACGTTGGCGGCAATGGGACAGGGTAATTTAAATCAGGAAATTACCACCGAATTCAGAGGCGATTTTTCAGCCATCAAACGATCACTTAACGACATCAATCGGCAACTGAGTACCACCCTTGCCGATATTGATGGGGTTTCAGCCCAGGTGGAGGGAGGTGCCATCCAAATTTCTGACAGTAGCCAGGCATTGGCACAGGGGACGACCGAACAAGCCAGTTCAATTCAGGAATTGTCGGCATCGATTGAGGAAGTGGCCGTTGAAACCAAAGATAATGCTAGTCGCGCCAATGAAGCCAATGAGCGGGCGCTGGCAGTGAGAACAAATGCCATCGATGGCAATTCCCAAATGCAGAAAATGGTGGCCGCTATGACAGCGATTAATGAATCGTCACAAAATATTTCCAAAATTATCAAGGTTATTGATGATATAGCATTCCAGACCAATATTTTAGCCTTGAATGCCGCAGTGGAAGCGGCCCGGGCCGGACAGCACGGCAAAGGTTTTGCAGTCGTTGCCCAGGAAGTCAGAAATCTTGCAGTACGCAGTCGATCCGCCGTCAAAGAAACCACCAGTCTGATTGAAGACTCCATTGATGCGGTTAAAGTTGGTAGCCGAATCGCCGATGATACAGCGCTCAGCATAAAAGAAATTCTGGCAGAGATTGAAATTGTTACCGATCTGGTAAAAAATATTGCCGAGGCGTCTCATGATCAGGCTTGCGCGATCGAACAGATTAATCAGGGAATTGAAATGGTATCGACGGTAGTTCAAACCCATTCCGCCACTGCCGAACAAAGTTCTGCTGCCAGTGAAGAGCTGTCCGCACAGGCACAGTTGCTTAAACAGATGGTTAGTGCTTTTGAAATCAAAGAAGTCTAAGCCGTGATATATCAAAGCGGTATGATGAGTAAACTTCAAACAGAGCTCTCGGAGTTCTGTTTTTTTCTTTTTTGTTTAATAACGCTTGACAATTTAATTAAATAGTATTATTGTATTAATCAAGTAATACAATAATACAAAGGAGGACAGCCATGAAATGGATTATCGATTCCGATCGCCCCATCTATAAACAGTTGGTGGAACAAATAGAGCTTAGAATCATTTCCGGTATTTATGCACCGGGAGAAAAACTTGAATCAGTGAGAGAGATGGCAATGGATGCAGGCGTCAATCCCAATACGATGCAAAAAGCATTGGCAGAACTGGAAAGAATGGGACTCGTCTTTGCACAACGAACCAGCGGCAGATTTATTACGGAGGATATGAAAGTGATAGAAGAAGCAAAAAAGGGTTTGGCAGTTCAGGAAATTAGCGCATTCCTTGAAAAAATGAAAAAGTTGGGGATGGGTCGTAATGAAATATTGGAATTGATGGAAAAGATCGAGGAAGGGGAGAAGGAAGATGACCATATTAAGCACTAAGAATTTAACCAAAAGCTATGGAAAGAAAACAGCCCTTTCCCAAATCAACCTGGAAATATCCCGGGGCCGGATCATTGGATTACTGGGACCAAACGGCAGCGGGAAAAGCACCTTTATAAAGATAGCAGCTGGTTTGCTGGTGCCAACAGCAGGGGAAATTATTATTGACGGTCAGCCTCCAGGGGTCGATACCAAAGCGAAAGTATCATATTTATCGGAACGAACCTACCTAAATGATTGGATGCGGGTCAGTGAAATCATTGCTTTCTTTGAAGATTTTTATGCTGACTTTAATCGCATTAAAGCTGAAAACATGTTAAAAGATCTAAATATCAACCCTGATGATCGACTCAAGACCATGTCCAAGGGAACCAAGGAGAAAGTGCAACTGATCCTGGTGATGAGCCGTCAAGCTGAGCTCTACCTCCTGGATGAGCCCATTGGAGGGGTGGATCCAGCCGCCAGAGACTATATATTGAATACGATCATCACCAATTATAAAGAAGAGGCCTCGGTAATTATTTCGACGCATTTGATTGCTGATGTTGAGCAGATATTGGATGACATTATTTTTATTAATCAGGGCGAACTGGCATTGAGTTCCAGTGTGGATGAAATCCGGGAAACCCATAATAAGTCTGTGGATGGATTATTCAGGGAGGTTTTTAAATGTTAGCAAAATTAATTAAGCATGAAACCAGGGCCACCAGCCGAATTTTTATTCCTCTTTACGGCGCCCTGTTGATTTTAACAGTTTTCACCAAATTGGTGATGGCAATTGGTGCTCCGGATTTCTTTTCTGAAGCGGTATCCAATAATAAGGTAGCGGAAATCATTTTAGGTATCAGCTTCACTCTCTATTTTGTGCTGGTAGTAGCCATATGTGTGATGACGTTGGTCATGATCATTCAGCGCTTTTATAAAAATTTATTTACTGACGAAGGCTACCTGATGTTTTCGCTGCCAGTTAAAACCTGGGAGCTGGTATGCTCCAAACTTGTCGTTGGCCTAATCTGGTCGGCTGTTTGTACAATTATGATTTTTTTGACTTTTTTTATCTTCTCGCTGGGGAACTTTTCGATGATGGAGTTGACTCAGGCGATCCGGTCAGCTTACTCAATGTTTTACCTGCAGACTGGAATGGAACTGAATTTTTTTATTTTTGAAATGATCATTTTTTTACTGGTTGAAACCGTTGCTTCGATTCTGATGATCTATGCAGCCATAGCCATTGGCCAATTATTTAATCAGCACCGGATTGTCGCTGCGTTTGGGGCTTATATCGTCATTACGATTGCACTCCAGATTATCATGTCGATTTTTATGACTGTTTTTGCCATCGGAAATCTGGAGAACAGTGTTCTAAATGGCAGCGATGCCATCACTACCATCAATTGGCTTCTTAATAGTTCAACCGTACTTAATGTGGTAATGGGAGTGGGTTTTTATTACACGACCCTAACCATTATGAAAAAAAGACTAAATCTGGAATAATTTGTGTTGATTTGTGTTATAATAATCTGCAATTAAATGGTTGAAAAAGATAAAATGAAAGCGGGGCGATCTAAATATTTATTCAAGTCAGAGATTTGCACAAAGATTTCAAGTTGGGGAAGGAAGACATTCATATCCTCAAGGGAATCGATCTGGATATTGAACAGGGAGAAATGGTGGCCCTGCTTGGTCCTTCAGGATCAGGCAAATCCACCTTTTTAAACGTTCTGGGGGGACTGGTACCGCCTACTTCCGGCGACATTATGATTCGTGATTATCGCATCAGCGACATGACTGAAAATGAACTGTGTCTGTTTCGCAGGGAGCACCTGGGATTTATTTTTCAGTCCTATAATCTGATTTCCACCATGACAGCCATGGAAAACGTTGCACTGGCACTAACCTTTGCCGGGGTCAAAAAAGAAATCCGGCAACAACGGGCACAGGAAGCGCTGGAAGTTGTTGGCTTAGTGGATCGGATGGGACACAAACCAAGTGAACTTTCTGGAGGCCAACAACAGCGGGTGAGTATTGCCCGGGCGCTGGTTAATCATCCGGAAATAATTCTGGCCGATGAGCCCACCGGGAATCTGGACTCCAAAACCAGTGCCGACATCATGGAAATGATTACCCGACTCAACCGGGAAGAGAAGCAGACCTTTGTCATCGTCACCCATGATCCGGATACGACTAAATACTGCACCAAGGTAATCCACATGTGTGATGGCCTGATTGAGGCCGAAGTCAATCAATAAACATTGATCAGAATGAATACTCAAAGAAATGGAGAAATTATGAAAGAAAGAACAAAAATTGAAATGAAGACAAAACCGCTGCTTTCAGCCCTATTGGTGATTATCCTGCTATCATTATGTTTTATGCCAACAGCTTTGGCGGCACCGGAACAACCGTTGCTTCAGATCAGTTCAGTCACTTTCAATCCGGCGACGGTATCACCCGGTAAGGAATTCAAGATGGTGGTTACCTTAACCAATCATGGTGACTATGATGCCCATAATGTAACCCTGGATGTATTGTCCCAGTCGGGCGCGAATGACTTGGGGGTCTTTTCGATGGTAGGAAGCGGCAGTCATTTCTATCGGGAAGAAATTCCTTCTGGTGAAAGTGCAACGATTGAGATTCCCATGGTGACATCACCAAATGCTGAGGCTAAAAATTATAATTTAAATTTGCAAATCAATTGCGAAACCAGTGGTGGCAGTGTTTATAATTTCACAGAAACAGTGGGGATTGTAATCAATGAAAGTGAATCGATGTCGATTATTGCCCCAGATCGTTTTGTTTTAGCTAAGAATGATAAAGGGGTTACCCCGATCAATTTTGAAATTGCTAATTTTGGATCAAATCCGGTGCGTGGGGTGCAGGTTAGTGTATCTGCTGATGGTGTCGATTTCTCCAAAGATTATCAGTATTATGGCACCTTCGAAAAAGATGATAACGATGACTTCTCCGCTGATGTCACCACGAGTCAAAGTGGTGAATTTCCCGGGAAAATATCCGTAAAATACATGGACAGTTTCAATAATGAACGGGTAATCGAAAAGAACATTACCATTGTTTCTGAGGAAGCCACAACTCAGACGGCGGAATCGGGAGACGAGAACTTTTTTCAAAAATTTCTCAGAGTCATCTTTGGCATTGGCGCTTAGCGGGGTGAAGGTGTGAATAAGCAAGAACTCCTGCGATTATCCTGGGAGAATCTCTGGCGGATGAAATTTCGAACAATCCTCACAATTATTGGGGTAGTCATCGGAACGGCCTCGATCATCGTGATGGTTTCCATTGGAAACGGGGCTCAAAAGAGCATTACGGATGAATTGTCCGGGATTGGTTCTGTGACCACGCTACAGGTCTATCAGGATCTCTCTTCGATGGGGATGACTGCGATGGCTGGTGGAAAAACGGACGATAAAGCAATCCTTAATGATGATGCCATCAAAGATTTAAAGAAAATCGATGGGGTCGTGGCGGTTACGCCGGTGGTCAATCTAAGCGGCGGGGAAATAGAAGTTGATCGTGAGCAATATGGGGTTTCTCTGATGGGCGTGGACTATGCTGTCCTGGAAGATATGCGCTATGTTACAACCAGTGGTAAAAAGCCTGGAGCCAACGATGAAAACAGTGTGATCCTTGGCAAAGATGTATTAACCAGCTTTACCTACACCGGTGCGTCAACCCAACTTGAAGCCAGTGCGGTTAAACCGGAAGATCTAATAGGCCAGAACATTACCATGACCATCAAACGTACCAATGCCAACGGCGAAGAAGAGATAAAGACTCAGAAGCTGAAGGTGACTGGTGTGCTGGAAGCCACTGGGGGAAATGAGGATTACTCGATCATCGCTGACTATCATCTGGTGACAGACCTGAACGAATGGCAGACCGGGAGGAAAGCCAATGTCAAGAAGCAGGGCTATTCCCAGGCGTTGGTGACCGTCGAGGATTCTTCGGTGGTAAATGATGTCACTTCTGAAGTTGAAGCGATGAAATTTACAGTCTTTTCGATGCAACAGATTTTGGATTCGATGGGCAGCGTCTTTCAGATGCTTCAGATTCTGCTGGGTGGTATCGGTGGGGTCGCTTTGTTGGTTGCCTGTATCGGCATTGTCAATACCATGACCATGTCCATTTATGAACGCACCAAGGAAATTGGGATCATGAAGGTCATTGGGGCATCGATTTCGGATATCCGCAACATGTTTATTGCCGAATCAACCATGATTGGATTGATCGGCGGTCTGGTGGGGATTGTCATCAGCCTGGTGCTATCGGTACTGATCAATCTGATTGCGGGTTTATTTATCGGTGGTGAAGGGGGTGTGACGATTTCCTACATCACCCCCGGTCTGGTTGTTTTTGCCTTGTTTTTTTCGGCGCTGGTCGGGCTCTTGTCCGGCGTTCGTCCGGCTATCAAAGCAGCCAATCTCAGTTCCCTGGATGCGATCCGCAGTGAATAGTGAAAGAGCGCAAAAATATCAGAAAGCGATAATAAAAATAACTGAGCTTGCAATTTTTAAGGTGTGAATAAGCGGTTGCAAAGACAGGATAAAAATTTGAAACGAGAAGGAGTAAGGATGAACTATTTATATTTATTAATTAATCCGGTCAGATTTTTTAAACAGGTTGCCGAAAAAGAAAAACATTCTCTGATTATCCCAATTTTGATTATTGCCATGATCGGCTGTTTAACAGGTGTCATTGCCGGAAATGTGGTAGGCACCATGGATCTGCCAGCTGATCAGATGGGAATGGTTAAAACCATTAGCATTGTTACCGGAATCATCTCCGGGATCATCAGCGTGGCAGTTGCCATGGTGGTGAAGGCAGCCATCTTTAATCTGGTGTTAAAGAAAATGGGGGGTGAGGGTTCGTTTAAGACAGCAGTGTATGTGGTCGGCCTGAGTTATTTCCCCAAAATTTTCCAGAACATTCTCAATATTTTCTTTCAAAAACCGATTGATATGACCAAGGTTTATGAGATGGATTGGGTGGCCTTCCTGGGAGGGATTTTCAGCATTTTCAATATCTGGCAGATTGTCCTGACCATTATTGGTCTGGCCATTGTCTACGGTGTGAGTTACAAAAAAACGGCGCTTCCAGTGATTGGACTGGAAGTGGTAGCCGCTGGTCTTAGTCTAGGTGTGTCGTTGATTAGTCTTAATTCGATGGCGGGATTATCAACCACAGCCATCAGTTAAAAAGGGAGGAGTAGGATGGGAATCGGTATTGATTTAGGTGGCACCGCAATTAAAGGTGGTATTGTCAATCATCGGGGTGTCATTCAGGAAGAACGGCGAGTCAAAACCCAAAGCCAAATGGGCTATGATCGTGTAGTGAGTGATCTTGCTGCATTAATAAACGAACTGGTTCAGCTTTCACCGGAAGAAACCACCGTGGGAATCGGAATTCCCGGAATCCTCTCAGGGGATGGATCAACCGTCGTTTCCTGTCCTAATCTTAATTGGAAGAACAAAGCACTAAAGCAAGATCTCGAAGCAGTCCTGGCACTTGAGGTGCTTCTGGTTAATGATGCCACGGCAGCTTGTATTGCTGAAGCGGCATTTGGCAGCACTCGGGGTCGAACCAGCTCGGTGTTATTAACCCTTGGCACCGGTGTCGGTGGTGGGGTGATCATCAATGATCGGATTATTTCGGGAGCCCATGGGGTCGCCTCAGAAGCCGGCCACATGATCATGGAAGAAAATTTCTACGACTGCAATTGCGGCAAAAACGGCTGTCTTGAAACCTTTGCTTCGGCAACAGCACTGATTCGCTATTGTCAGAAACAACTAGATGAAGGCGTGGAGTCCGAATTAAAAAAAGACGACACTTATGATGCCAAACGAATTTTTGATGCTGCCAAAGCTGGTGATGGGCTGGCGTTGGCAGCAGTCAATCGGCTGGCTAAATATTTAGGTTGGGCCATTTCCAACATCAACGATCTCATAGATCCCGGGATATTCGTAATTGGTGGTGGCTTGTCTGAGGCTGGAGCTTTTCTTTTAAACCGGATTCAGGCCAGCGCCAAAAGTTGTTTAACCTATCCCCAGTATGCAATGCCTGAAATTGTGCTGGCTACCTTTCGAAATGAAGCCGGTTTGATCGGTGCGGCCAATCTTCGACAATTCATCTGACGCATTTGCTTTTTAATGAAAATTGCGAGAAAAAACTGAATAGTAAAAAAAAAACATTGTAATATTGCTTAGAATGATTATAATAGAAATATGTCATTCTAAGAGTAAAGGAGAAATACAATGCAAAAATTTGAATGTGATATCTGTGGTTATGTATATGATCCAGAATTAGGAGATCCAGACAACGGGGTAGCAGCTGGAACTGCGTTTGCCGATATTCCTGAAGATTGGGTATGTCCAGAATGTGGCGTTGATAAAAACGCATTTTCAGAAGTCTAAACAGCGTTTTCAATTAGTATAAAAAAAGTCGTAATGATGGCTTGCTTAAAAAGTGTAGAATTTAACCGAATCGGTTTTGAATTCTACACTTTTTTTATGCTAAATTCCCAAAATTCCCATGATCCAGATAAACAGAATCGGCATAAAAACTGCTGGCAGCAGGTTGCCGACCTTAAGCTCTTTGATTTTAAGCATATTAATACCAATGGCCAAGATTAGAACGCCACCAACAGCATTCATTTCGGTGATCATTTCCGGAGAGAGCAGGGTTTTGACTGAGCCAGCTAAAAGTGAAATGCTGCCCTGGTAGAGAAGAACTGGAATAGCGGAAAAGACGACGCCGATTCCTAAAGTCGATGAGAGAATCATCGAAAAAATACCATCCAAGAGCGACTTGCTCAGAAGAATACTGACCGTCCCGGTGAGTCCATTTTCCAAAGCACCCATAATGGCCATCGAGCCGGTGCAGAAAAGCAGGGAGGCACTGACAAAGCCGTGGGAGATATTATTGCTATTGTTTTTCATCTTTTTTTCCAGGCTGTCGCCAATTCGTTTTAATTGTTTTTCAATATTGATCAGTTCCCCCAGGATGCCGCCAAATAATAGACTCAGCAGCATCAGCATAATGTTTTCGGTTTCGATGGTCATCGTGATGCCAATGACAACTACGCCCAGTCCCAGACCTTGGGTAATGGTTTCACAGAGACGTTGTGGTAAAGCCCGTTTAAATAATAGGCCGATGAGGCCGCAGACAACAATGGCGGCGGCATTGATAATGGTTCCAAGCAAAAGATTTTCCTCCTGATGTAAAGTCTTTTACTATTGTAACATAAAAGCGCTAGCGCTGAAAACATAACTACCCTGATGAGCTGTTTTATTGAAAAAAAATCAGTGTTTCGATTAGTTTTAACAAAAAAAGTGTTTAAATTGTGATAAAATAGAAAAAAGAATGCGAGGTGACGTTTATGATTAAGCGGTTTTCAGTAATCTATATTGGTTCAATCCGTTGTGAACTGATCGTTGGACAGCGGGGCAAAGGCTGCATTAAAATATTGGATCGAGCCATGTTTCCCATTAATTTTGGGAGTCAGAGCTTTACTAAAGGGGAGATCTCATTTAAATCTGTATATGCCTTGTGTCAAACGATTAATGAATACATCGAAATGTCTAAAACCTACGGCGTTGAATCGATTAAAATATTTGGAACAACAGCTCTCCGTGAAGCCAGAAATCGGCTTTATATTCTTGAACAAATCAAAATCAATACCGGTGGTTACGAGGTGGAAATTCTCGACAAGGAAGAAGAGACCCATCTTATTTATCGCCATATGGTGTTAAAGTGCGATCCGCAATTTAATATAATCACTGATACCAAAGAGGATCAGATGCTGGCATCCATCTCCAGCGGGAATGTGTCAGTGGCACTCCTAAAAAATGGAGTCATTGATTATCATCAGACCGCTGAGCTGGGTTATTTAAAAATGAAGGAAATCCTGAAATCCATCGAAGAAAACTCGGAGCGCTTTGAAACGCTATTGATGGAGTTCATCTCCATCAATACCCAGGATATTGTTGAAAACATCAGAAAACGTCACATTAAAAGACTTTTTGTATCCTCCCACGAAGTTGATGTCATTGCTCAGCTTTGTGGCATCACGGAACGACAGGATTATTATGTGATCAATGCCGAGGATTTTGGGAAGCTGTGCAAGGTGGCGGGCGATCTGACCGTGAACCAATTATTGAAAAAGTACCCACTTTTGGATCAAAGTGAAGCAGAAACCCTGAATCATACCCTGATGCTTTATTTAAAGCTACTGGCTGAAACAGGAGTCGAAACCTTTATTTTGATTCCGATGATTATCGGCGATGCTTTTTTGGATTTTGAATTCCAGATCACAAAAAAACAACAGTTGATTGAATGGATCGAAGAGGGCAGTTATCTTTCTGCTAAAACCATCGGTAAAAAGTATCATACCAGTCACAGGCATTCGGAATTTGTTGAAAAAATCAGCTTAAAGATATTTGACTCGCTCAAAAAATATCACCAACTGGGAAAAAGAGAGCGGCAGCTCTTATCGATGCTCTGTTATCTGATGGAGGTGGGCAGTTTTATTGATCATAAAAATTTTTGGGTGCAAAGCCGCTATATTATTGAAACAACCGACATTATCGGGGTTAACCAGGAAGAGAAAGCGGTGATGGGTAAGGTCGCCGAGGCGGTTAAAACGAATTTTATTAAAGTGGAAGAAAAGGTTCATTCCAGTGATGAAAAAGAACAGTTGCTGGTAGCTAAACTGGCAGCTATTTTAAAGCTGGCCATTGCCCTGGATAAGAGTTATCAGCAAAAAATACAAAACCTTCACTGTCATGTCAAGGACGAAAAACTGATGCTTGAATTAACCACCGGGAAAAATTTTCAGTTGGAAGAGTATTTCTTTAAGGCAAGTCGGGCAACCATGGAGAATGTTTATGGCATTAAACCGATATTAAAGATTAAGAGGGTTGAATCATGAAAAGTAGATTATTTATAAACCGTGAAATCAGTTGGCTGGATTTTAATTACCGGGTATTAGACGAGGCTTATGACAAATGCAACCTGTTAATGGATCGGTTGAAATTTTTGGCGATTACGGCATCGAATCTGGATGAGTTTTTTATGGTACGGGTTGCTGGGATTATGGATCAGATTAATGTTGGCTACAACAAAAAATCGGTAGATGGACTAACCCCGATCGAACAGTTGGCAGTTCTTAACAGCATGACTCAGGAAATGATGGCCCGGCAGTATACCTGCTTATCAAAATCGATCATTCCGGAGCTTAATCAGAACAATATCTTTTTTTTGCGTTATGATGAACTGAATGAGGAAGGCAAAGACTTTGCCCTTCATTATTTCCGGCATGAGTGTTATCCGGTTTTGACGCCACAAGCAATTGACAACAGTCGCCCGTTTCCGTTAGTAAAAAACAATCAGGTTTATCTGTGTATCATGCTCCATGACACCGAGGCGAAGATTAAGGATGAAAAAGATTTTATGGCGATCCTGGAAATCCCCAAGGTTCTGGATCGAATCATTGCCTTACCGAAAGCGAAAGAGTCGGAAGTGCTAAACTATATTTTTATTGAAGATTTAATCAGCCCGTTTGTAAATGAACTTTTTACCGGTTATGATGTCAAGCAGGTCAGTGAATTCCGGATTACCCGTAATGGCGATTTAGCCATCGATGAGGATGAAGCCGAGGATTTACTGATTGAAATTGAGAAATCAATTCAGCAACGTAAATGGGGAGCCAGCATTAAACTGGAAGTAACCCGGGACATGAGTAAAAAAATGAAAAAATGGTTGATGCATGAATTGGAAATTGTCGAAAGTGAGCTTTATGAACTCAAGGGAAACCTGGATTTGACCTGCTTTATGAAATTTCAGAACCGCAGCGAGTTTAATGAACTCCGGGAGCCCCGCTATACCCCGCTTATCTCCAATGAATTCTATGAGGTTGACGACATCTTTGAAGTCATCCGGGAGAAGGATCGCCTCTTGCACCATCCGTATCAGTCTTTTCAAACAGTGGTTGATTTTGTCCGGGCGGCATCCATCGATCCCGATGTGCTGGCCATCAAACAAACGTTGTATCGGGTCAGTGGCGACTCGCCAATCATTGAAGCCTTGATTCAGGCAGCCCAAAATGGTAAACAGGTTACTGTATTGGTCGAACTCAAAGCGCGCTTTGACGAAGCCAATAATATTGTCTGGGCGAAGAAACTGGAGCAGGCTGGGTGTCATGTCATTTATGGGTTGGTAGGGCTAAAAATCCATTGTAAAATGATTCTGGTGGTTCGCAAAGAGTCCGATGGGATCCGGCGGTATGTCCATCTCGGAACCGGGAATTATAATGATGTGACCGCCGGTCTTTACACCGATTTGGGAATGTTCACTGCCAAAGAGAGTTATGGGTCGGATGTTTCAACCTTGTTTAACCTCTTGTCCGGCTACAGTCACTACACTTTGTGGAAAAAGATCGAGGTGGCGCCGAAAACGCTCAGAAATGCCTTTTACATCGCCATTGACCGGGAAATTGAAAATGTCAAAATGGGAGAAAAAGGTAAAATCCTTGCCAAAATGAATGCACTTATTGATGAAGATATCATCAATAAGCTTTATGAGGCCTCTCAGGCTGGGGTGGAAATTCAACTGATTGTTCGGGGAATGTGCTCACTCAAACCAGGGTTACCGGGCATCAGTGAGCACATCACGGTTCACAGCATTGTGGGAACCTTCCTGGAACACAGCCGGATCTATTATTTTTACAACCAGGGCAAGGAAGATATTTTTCTGTCCAGTGCCGATTGGATGGAGCGAAACCTGAACCGGCGAATTGAGACCCTGTTTCCGGTTGAAGAAGAGAGCTTAAAGAAAAAATTAAAACACATTTTGGAGATTACCTTAAAAGACACCATCAAAACCCGGATAATGACTGAAACAGGAGAGTATATCCGGGTTGACAAACGTGGCAAGGAATTGCTTTCCTGTCAGGATTACTTCTGCAAAGAAGCTGAAGCAGAATTTGAACAGGTCAAGAATAAAGCCGTTATAAAACATAATATTGAGGGAGAATAGCAATGGATAGACGAAATATTGGAGTCATCGACATTGGCTCAAACAGTGTCCATCTGGTGATTGGCGAGTACTACAATAACGAATATTTTCAGATAATTGACGATGTCAAGGTGAATGTCCGTCTAAATGATAAGCTGGCTGAAACCGGAAAACTCCAGCAGGATCGGATGGACTTTGGAATTGAAACCCTGACCATGTTTGTCAGTATGTGTGATGCCTATGGGATCGAAAAGGTGATTGCGGTAGCAACGGCTGCGGTTCGTAAAGCATCAAATGGAGCTGACTATGTGGCGCGAATTAAAACCGAAGTCGGTTTGGATGTGGCCATTATTCCCGGAGAAGTCGAGGCTTCAATGGATTACCTGGGCGCGATTAACACCCTTGATGTTAAAGACGCCTTGCTGATGGACATCGGCGGTGGGAGTACCGAGTTTGTGCTGATCAAAGACCGCAAGAAGGTAGAGGCGGTGAGTTTGCCCTTTGGTTCCATCGATTTGGCCGAAAAATTTGATTTGACCGACGAGGTATCAGAGAAAAAACTGAAAGCTCTCGATGAGTTTTTAAAAGAAGCATTTAGTACGATTGCAATCCTTAAAAAGGCTGAGGGGTTGCCGGTTATTGGCGTGGGTGGGACAATTCGAAATGTTGGCCGGATCCACCGGAGTTTCATCGATTATCCTTTGGAAATTGCCCATAATTATCGGATGAAATCCAATGATGTCAAGCGGATCTGCGAAATGGCCGCCAGTATGAATTTAGCGGAACGTTCAAATCTTAAAGGATTGTCCAAGGGTCGGATCGATATTTTCGTGGGTTCGAGCCATACCCTGGAACGGGTTATGAAACATATTGATTCGCCAGAACTCATTATCAGTAATGCCGGGTTACGGGATGGTATCATCTACGATTATTTTGGCTATAATGAAGACAATCTGGTTTATGATATTTTTGAACTGTCGCTGGTCAATATCATGTTAAACTTTAATGTGAATATCCCTCACGCCTATCATGTGCTGAAGCTGACCGAAAACCTGTTTGAGCAGCTCAAACCACTCCATGGCATCAAAGAAGACGTCCGCAAGATGATCCGGGCCTCGGCCATGCTTCATGATGTTGGCATCAAGCTTCAATTTGGAAATCATCACGAGCATAGTTTTTATATTATTTTAAACTCCGGTTTGTTGGGGATCGAACAGAAAGAGCTTTTAATGAGTGCCTTTATTGCGCTTAATCATCGTACCAATAAAAAAATCCATATTTCGGAAGAATACATGGGGCTGCTCCAGAATGAAGAGCGGCACCTCATCGATCAATTGAGCTTGTTTCTGCAAATATCAGAATATCTGGATCGCAGTATGGATGGTGTCGTCAAGGATGTGAATTGCGTGATTCTGGAAAAAGAAGTCCAGCTGAATGTCCTCACAACCGGTCATTCAGTATTTGATAATATGATCATCAACGAATGTGGCAAAAAATTCAAACGGGTGTTTAACAAAACGCTGACGATTAATAACAAAGTCATTATTTCGCGACGATAAAAAAACTCCAATTATTCAAAACTGAATAATTGGAGTTTTTCTTATTTGTTTCGTTGGCTTTTGCCCAGATAGGCTTCTTTAATGCTTTCATCAGCCAGTAGTTCCCGGCCAGTTCCAGCTTTGGTAATCTTGCCTGTTTCCAGTACGTAGGCATAATCAGCGACCCGAAGGGCCATATTGGCATTTTGTTCAATTAAAAGAATGGTCATTCCTTCTTTATTAAGGGTCTCGATGATATCAAAAATACCCTGAACAACCAAGGGGGCCAGACCCAAGGATGGTTCATCCATCATCAATAGTTTTGGCCGGCTCATCATGGCCCGACCAACTGCAAGCATTTGCTGCTCGCCACCGGATAAGGTGCCTGCGGCCTGCCAGGAACGTTCTTCCAGCCGGGGGAAGAGACTGTAAATATGCTTGATGTCGGCGTCCAGATTATCCTTGCGCATATAAGCGCCAATCTTGAGATTTTCCAGCACTGTCAGATCGGGAAATACATGCCGTCCTTCCGGAACCAGAGTAATACCCTTGTCAACGACTTTGGTGGTATCAAGGCCCAGCAGTTCTTCACCGTTATAGGTGATGCTGCCAGCTTTTGATTTAACCAAATTGACAATGGCTCGCAGCGTGGTGCTTTTTCCCGCCCCATTGGCTCCGATCAGAGTCACGATTTTGCCTTCTGGCACTTCCAGATCAATGCCCTTAACCGCTTCAATACCGCCATAAGCGACCTGTAAATTACTAATCTTCAACATCGGCGTCTACCCCCAAATATGCTTCAATAACCTTAGGATTATTCTGAACCTCATCTGGGGTTCCTTTGGCGATGGTACAGCCAAAATCCAATACATAGATATGATCAGAAATTTCCATGACCAGATCCATATGATGTTCAATCATAAAAATGGTCAGATCAAAATCCGTTTTCAGTTTAAAAATCAGATCCGTCAGTTCATCAGTTTCCTGAGGATTCATTCCGGCTGCTGGCTCATCAAGCAGCAGTAACTGTGGCTTGGTTGCCAAGGCCCGGGCAATTTCCAGATGCCGCTGTTGTCCATAGGGGAGCGATGAAGCTTTTTCATTTCTTAAATCAATAAGTCCCAATCGTTCCAGCAAAAATTCACAGTCGGCTTTAGCCTGAGCTTCGCCCTTCCGGGCTTTGGGGGTTCTCAAAATCGCAGATAAAAAACTATAATCAGTATTTAAGTGGGTAGCAACCTGAACATTTTCAAGAACAGACAATTCCTTGAATAAGCGGATGTTCTGAAAGGTTCGGGCGACACCCAGAGCTGTGATTTTATCCGGCTTTTTACCGGTAATATCAATTTCAGTGGCGGTGCCGCTTTTATCGGTTGGGGTAAAAAGAACCTTGCCGCTGGTGGGCGTATAAACCCCGGTGATGACATTAAAGGCAGTGGTTTTACCGGCCCCATTGGGTCCGATTAGGGCAGCCAGTTCACCCTTTTTAATATTGATATTTAAGTCGTTGACGGCGACAACACCGCCAAACTGCATGATGACATTTTCTGTTCTAAGCAGACTCATTACTTGCCACCTCCTTCAGTCGAGGTCTTTTTTCGGCTCAGTTTTTTCTTGATGGACTGGAATTTCTGCGCCATGAAATCCCAGGTGAGTTCATTGGTACCCATTAAGCCTTTGCGATAGAAAAGTACGATAATCATCAGCAGGAATGAAAATACAACCATTCGCAGACCGGGTCGAAAGATCGGCAGATCCAGGCCGAAGGCCATGGGCTCATCCAGAAAACGCAGGGCTTCCTGTCCCAGTGTAACCAGGAAACTGGCAATGATGGTTCCGGAGATGCTGCCCATTCCACCAAGGACAATGATCAGCAAAAAGTTATACGTCAGGGTGAAATAAAACTGTTTGGGATCAACAGTACCCAATAGGGCGGCGAATAATCCACCACCGATGCCAGTAAAAAATGCTCCAATCAGGAAGGAAGTCATCTTTGTTTTAAAGAGCCCAACCCCCATCGCTTCGGCAGCAATTTCGTCCTCTCGGATGGACTTGAAGGCCCGGCCATAGGACGAGTAAACAAGTAAAATGGTTGCGATAATGATCAGCAGAGCGGTTCCATAGGTCCACCAGAGACTGCTGATGGTGGGAATACTCTTAATACCCAGGGCGCCATTTGTGATCGATTGCGTATTGGTAAAGACAATACGAATAATTTCCGAAAACCCGAGAGTTGCGATGGCCAGATAATCACCCCGAAGCCGTAGACAGGGGGAGCCAATAAAGAAGGCCACCACCACTGAAGCCAGACCACCCAGAATCAATGCCACCACAAAGGGCAACTGGATGTTAGCTAAGAAAGGCGCCATCGGTTCCAGATAAAAAATGGCCGCACGAGATTCAACAGGCACTGTAAAGATGGCGACAGTATAGGCGCCGATCGCCATAAAACCGGCCTGTCCCAATGAAAACTGACCGGTAAAACCATTAACCAGATTCATTGCCAAACTGACGATGACATAAATTGCGCATAAATTCAGTAAACGACGCATATAGGAATCAACAAAAATATCGGCTAAACCTATTCCAATCAGGAGAACAACTAAGAAAACCGCTGTTTTCCAGTGAAGTTTTAAGTAGGCACCGAGGCTGTTTTGAGTTTCGTTCATTTTTGGTACCTCCCCTAAACCTTTTCCACTTGTTTCTTACCAAGGAGACCATTGGGAAGAAAGAGCAGAATAATAATTAAGATGACAAATGCGATGGCGTCCCGGTAACCGGTAAGTGCTGGAAAGAAGGCGACCATCAGTACTTCCGAAAACCCGAGGATCAGGCCCCCAAGAACGGCGCCTTTAACATTACCAATTCCACCGATTACGGCGGCAATAAAACATTTTAATCCGGGAACAACGCCCATGAGGGGTAACACCGATGGGTATTTCATACACCATAAAATAGCACCGACGGCAGCTAGCGCAGAACCGATGGCAAAGGTTGAAGAAATGACCCCATTGATCTTAATACCCATGAGTTTGGCGGTATCATAATCGACTGCGACAGCCCGCATGGCCATACCAAGTTTGGTTTTATTAATCATAAAAAGTAGTGCTGACATCAAGATAAACGCAACAATTGGAATAACAATAGAAACCGGTTGAATCGACAAACCGCCTATAAAGAAAGGTGTTGTCAAAAGCGGGAATTCTGGAAACGCTTGTGGCTTTCCTGAAAATAAGTAAGTGGCAACATTTTCAAGCAAAAATGATACCCCAATCGCTGAAATTAATAGTGATGTTTTAGGTGCATCACGGAGCGGACGATAGGCTACCCGTTCAATCGTGACACCGAGTAAAATGGTTAACCCAATTGTAATAATAAACGTGACATACCAGGGAAGAAAGAACACGGCAATCCCAAAATATGTGAAATAGGCAGCCATCATAAAGATATCGCCATGGGCAAAGTTGATCAGTCTTAAGATACCATAAACCATCGTGTAACCGATGGCGATCAACGCGTACAAACTCCCAAGAGATAAACCATTTATTAGTTGCTGCAAGAATGTTTCCATTGTCATTCCAACGACCATAATTATAACCTCGTTATATCATTTAATTTAAATTGAGGGTATCTGATCATACAAATACCCTCAAAGTTAGTTGTTGTGAAGGCAGCACAAACAAAACAGACAGTGTACGTTTTGTTTTGCGCACCCTTGCGCATAAAAGAAGTCACATAAAATATGACTTCTTTATGGTAATTTGTGACTTTTGTTAGTCAATTGTAACGGAATCCATGTAGGTGAATTTACCATCTTTAACGGTTTTAATGATCGCTTCATTTTTAGTAGCGTCACCATTGGCATCAATGGTAATCATCCCAGTAGCGCCTTCAAAGTCTTTAGTGGCCGCCAGTGCGTCACGGATGGCAACAGGATCAGCAGATCCGGCTCGCTCAATCGCATCCAGGGTCATCATGTAGCCGTCATAACCAAGGGCTGTTACAGCTGCAATGTTTTCACGGTCAGGATAAGCTTTTTTGTATTCGGCAACAAATGTTTTACCGGCTTCTGTCAGTGGATTGGTATCGTCAAAGAATGTTGACATGACTGCGCCTTCTACATCAGCACCACCAACGGTGATGAATTCGTTTGTTTCCCAGGTATCACCACCAATAAATGGAGCAGTGATGCCAAGGGCACGGGCCTGTTTGATAATCAATGCGGATTCGGTGAAATTACCAGGAGCAAAAATGGCATCGGGATTGGCAGCTTTAATATTGGTTAAGATTCCGTTGAAATCCTGATCGCCAGTATTGTAATTACCAGTAGCTACGATGGCATTTGGATCGCCAGTTAGTTTAACAAAAGAATCGGTAAAGAATTTAGCTAAGCCAACTGAGTAGTCATTGGAAACTTCCTGGATGATGGCAACTTTTTTTGCATTCAGTTTTTTAGAAGCATAGTTGGCCATGACCGTTCCCTGGAAGGGATCAAGGAAGCAAACACGGAAGTAGTAATCATTTCCGGCGGTAACCTGTGGATTGGTTGCTGAAAGCGCAACGGCAGGAATTTGGTTTGTTTTGACAACGTCACCAGCAGCAATGGAGAGTGAAGATCCCCAGGAACCTAAGATGGCAACAACCTTGTCTTTTTCAATTAAACGGGCAGCAGCAGTTGTTGCTTCAGCCTTGTCTGATTTGTTATCAGCAATGACCAATTCAACCTTTTTGCCTAATACTTCTGGACGCAATTTGTTGGCCAATTCGACCCCTTCAACTTCCAGCTCGCCACCAGCGGCATTTGCACCGGTTAAGGGTTCGAATACGCCAATTTTAATGACGTCGCTATCCCCAGAAGAAGTTGTTGTTGTTCCGCTAGAACAACCAGCGGCCATGGTTACGACCAAAGCCAGAGACAATAATACTGATAAAGGTTTTTTCAAGGTAAAGTCCTCCTTTTTCTTTTTTTCCTAATTTTTACCTGTGGCTATTATACCAAAGTTTACACTTTTATTGCAAGTTTATATTAAGAAATGTTTGAATCATACGGACACTTGTTTTAATGACACTGATTTACACAATCTGCAGTATTGCATTAGCGCGCTAAAGTAATGGTTTGCAGAAAAAATCAGGAAATCAGATCGTCCGTAGTCAGATGACAGACAGAGCTTTTCGATGATAGAGATGATTGATACGATTGTACCAATCAACATCGATTTGTAAAAGACCGTCCCGGGTCATTCGAAAAACCCAGTTATTCGCTGTGGTTCCGGGTTCATTCATGCGTGTGTCGCAGCCATATCCGCAAATATCTTGAATGGGCAGGATGACTAAATTGGCAGCACTCTGAAAAAGGGTGCGGATAAAAGCCCGACAGGAAGGACTCTGGTGGCCGCCGATCTGCCATTGGTTTTCCCAGGCCTCAGTGTAGCCGCAGTAGTCAAAAGCATAACGACGATGTTCCGGGGTGTAGTCAAAAAAAGTCCCCAGTAGTGTATTATTGTCATGGGTCCCTGAGTAGGCTACGGTATTGGCGCTGTAGTTATGGGGCAGATGAATATTATCCAAATCATCAATGAAGGCAAATTCCATGATCCGCATTCCGGGAAAACCGGTGTCTTTTAACAATTTGACCAGGTCTTCATCCTGAAGCCCCAGATCTTCAGCAATGATACTCGGTTTGGGAAAGGTCTTTTCCAATTGCCTGAAGAAATCCATCGCCGGGCCGGGAATCCAACGACCATTTTTGGCAGTTGCTTCACTTGCCGGGACTGACCAATATGCAGAAAAGGCCCGAAAATGATCGATTCGAACCATGTCAAAATCCGCCAGTGCTTTTTTTATCCGTCGCATCCACCAGGAATAGTGGTCTTTTTTCATCACATCCCAACGATATAATGGATTACCCCATAGTTGACCGTTTTTGGCAAAATAGTCTGGAGGAACCCCGGAAATTTCAATGGGAGAGCCTTTTTCGTCCAACAGGAAAAGCTCCGGATGGCACCACACATCGGCACTGGTATGCGCAACATATATGGGCATATCGCCGATAATTTTTATCGCTTTTGTATTAGCATAATCTTTAAGAGCCGACCATTGTTTAGCATAGGTGTATTGGAGAAAATTCTGAAAATTAATCTCTTCACAAAAGTCAGATCGGGCGATGGAAAGTGCGGCTGGCGTTCGCTTTACCAGATTCGGATTGTCCCATTTAGTCCAGTCTTCTTCAGAATAATGTTGGGCTAAAACTGTATATAAGGAAAAATCTGGAAGCCACTCGCTGTTGGCTTCGACATAGTTTTGAATGTCTGTTTTTTGCTTTGGTGTGAGTCGAGAAAAAGCCAGCTTGAAAATAGAATGACGATTGCAGATCAGATCGGGATAATTAATGGAGTAAGCAGGAGCAGTAGATTTACCGGTTGCCAGTTCATCCGCAGTTAATAAACCCCATTGGTATAACCGTTCAAGGTCAATCAAAAGGGGATTACCAGCAAAAGCGGATGTACTTTTATATGGCGAAAAACAGCTGTCCACAGGACCTACTGGCAGAATTTGCCAGTAGCCAAAGCCCATGGATTGAAGCAGGTCAACAAAAGTGCGGGCATCACTGCCTAACGTTCCGATGCCGTAATCCCCCGGTAAGGCGGGAACTGGCATCAAGACACCACTGGAGCGCGATTTTATAGCCATATCAACCCTCTTTTTCTATGATGCGATCCAGGATGGACTGTAGGTCTTCGGGGGTAAAGAGATATTTTTCCTTACAAAAGTCACAGTTGATTTCGATATCTTCCTGATCTGCGATCATGTCGATTAGATCTTTTTTTCCAATCGATATCAGTGCTTTGGTAATACGCTGGCGGGAGCAATCACAAATAAACCGGGTGATTTCTGTTTTGGAAATCTTTAAGTTCAGGTGTTTAAACAGACCTTCCATAATTTCTTCCAGCGTTTTTCCTTCGTCAAGCTGTTTGGTCAAAGATGGGGTATCAGCCAGGGCTGCTTCCAGGGCATCAATCACGTCATCATCGGTATCCGGCATTAATTGAATAATAAATCCCCCAGCCTGTCGGACTGTGCCATCATCATTTAATAAAACGCCTAGGGAAACCGAGGTGGGAATTTGTTCAGATTGCGCATAATAATAAGTTAAATCTTCGGCCAGTTCACCGCTGACAAGTGGTGAATAACCAACATAAGGCTCTTTTAAACCGATATCTTTTAAAATGTTCAAGGCACCATCGCCAATGGCTTCTGAAACCGGCATGGGGGATTCCATGGTGTCAGAAAGATCACTGACATAGGGATAACCTTTGACATTGCCGCTGGCATCGGCGGTTACCAATAAGCCGCTGAGTGGGCCATCACTGGCGATTTTTAAAGTGATCAGTTCATCCGCATTTTTCATCATTGACCCCATCAGTGAACCGGCAGTCAATAATCGGCCCAATGCCTGGGTAACGACTGGGCTGGTGTGATGAAGCTTACGGGCGGTTTCGGCGAGTCCCTGTGTCGTTGCCGCAAAGACCCGAATCTGTCCGTTTCCGGCGGTGGCTTTTAGTACATAGTCCGGCATGTTTTACCTCTCAGTGTTTAAATTGAATTAGCTATTTATGATATGTTTCGCCACGGATTATCTTAAAGGAACGATAGATTTGCTCTAACAGCATCACTCGAAATAACTGGTGGGGAAATGTCATTTTAGAAAAGGAGCATTTCCATTGTGAACGACTGGTAATCTCAGGGGAAAGCCCGATGGAACCGCCAATGACAAAGGTGATTTGGCTTTTTCCCTGAATGCCATAGTTTTCGATTTTCCTGGCAAAAGTTGGTGAGTCCAGTTGATCGCCCTGTATTTCCAGGGTGGCCAGAATTTCATCATCTTTCAAATGAGAAAGAACTCGGCGTCCTTCACTGTCCACGGCTTTTTGGCGCTGAGCTTCGCTGGCGTTTTCTGGAATTTTCTCATCTTTAACTTCGATTAATTCCAGGCGACAATAGGCGCTTAGTCGTTTGGTGTATTCCTGAATAGCCTGGGTTAAATATTTTTCTTTTATTTTTCCAACAGCAATAACGCGAATATTCATTCAGATTAGAAACTGTAAACAACAAGAAGACTTAAAACAATAACGGCGACTAAAACCAATGCGCCAACACGATAGAGTGGGTTTCTTTTGTGCATGGTAGGGTTCCTCCTTAACATCGAAAAAATTTAAATTTATGATTGTGTTTTTATCTATTATAGTTTACAATATATGAGTCGGAAATGCAACATATTACGGGGTGTGGCTCAGCTTGGTAGAGCGCATGGTTCGGGACCATGAGGCCGGAGGTTCAAATCCTCTCACTCCGACCATTAAAAAATAGTTAAGACAGCTAGTGATGGCTGTCTTTTTTTTGCGGGTTTGGTTTTATTGGCTACGTGTTGTACTGGTGCCGGTCTGGATTTGTGGTTTCCTGATCCGGTTCATAAATCTGATAATTATTTTTACCCTGTTTTTTGGCCTGATACATGGCCTTGTCGGCATGGCTTAACAGGGCTTCATGATTGATGCCGTGCTGGGGATAAAAGGCAATCCCGATGCTGGGGGTAATCAGTAGTGCTTTTTCCGTTAAGGGCTGACGCAGCGACTTAAGAATTTTTTCGGCCACTAATTCCACATCCCTTATATCTTCAAACTCCGGAACAATCAGGGTGAACTCATCACCACCCATTCTGGCGACGGTATCGCCTTTGCGCATGACTGTTTTGAGCTGTTCGGCGACGGCCTTTAAAACGTCGTCGCCAGTATCATGTCCATAGGTGTCATTAATTTCCTTGAAGCCGTCAAGGTCCAGAAACATGACCGCCATCTGGCTCTGATAACGGGTGGCATTGGCCACGGCTATCATCAGTCGGTCATAAAAAAGGCTGCGATTGGACAACCCGGTCAGACTGTCATGATAGGCCAGGTATTTTGCTTTTTCTGATTCCTCCCGGCGCTTGGTGATATCTTCCTTCAAAACAACAAAATGATAAATTTGGCCATTTTCATCCAGTACCGGGGAGACGGAAATATTCTCCCAGTAACCCTCGCCATTCTTGCGCACATTAAAAGCTTCTCTACGCCAGACATTACCCGTCTGGACCTCATGAAGTAGTTCTTGATAATATTCCGCTGACGCTTGGTCTCTGGCATATAACATACTGACATTGTTGCCGAGGACGTCATCCGGCGTATAACCGGTCAGCTCAACATATTTGGGATTAATGTATTCAATCTGCCCTTTATTATCACTGATGAGCACCGCCACCGGACTGTGCTCAATGACGTGATAATAGGTCTTAAGTTGATCCTGGGCTTTTTTATTAGCCGTGAAATCCTCAAGAATTCCCTGAACCCCGACGATGGCACCGGAAAAGCTGTGAAGCGGGGCACAATGCATCCGCATATAAACCTTTTTGCCCCATTTGGTGGTATAGAAAGTTTCGCAGGTGACGATTTCTCCGGTTTCCAGACTTTTTTTCAGACTGCCAGCGATACCGCATTCAACCAAGGGCCCGAAGGTAAACACATTGATCTGTTTGGTGGCTTGTGCGGAAGGCGATCCCAGTAGTTTCAGGGTAGCCGGATTGACGGTGGTGATGTTACCGTCGAGGTCACAGGTGATAATGCCTGCCGGTGAGTTTTCGACCAGAACCCGATAGCGGGCTTCACTTTCATCAATTTCACGGGTTAAAGCAGTTTTATCGATTTCACAGCTGTCAGGCTGGTCGTTGTCCTCCGGATTAGCGCTTTTTTGTTGTCGGTGCAGATAAACAGCGAGCACTGGCATAAACAGCACCATAAAACCAAGACCGTAAAAAATAGTAGGGTTGGCAACGTCAGAAAACAGGTTGCGGATTAAAAAATAGTCCAGGGCATTAATGGCCAGAGCAATCACGGTGATCCGGATCACGTTGGTGGATAACTTTGTGTTGGGTGCAGTGTCATTTTTCATCGGGCACCTCCTTTTTATTTCAGTCCGTTTGATCGTCTGCTGATAGGGTATAGTATACCCTAAAAAACCATCTTTATCAGAAAAAGGTTATGACGAGGGTGATTAATGGCAATCAGGTCTGGCATATTAAACCGGAAACGGTGGAATACAAATGGTTGAGTCAGCTGATGAAACTGTAAAAATGCGAGCTGTGCAAACGACAATCTTTTGATGCTCAATTTTTATAGGCCGGGCATCGTTCAGATTAAATGCCTCCGGGACGGCCGGGAACTGTAGTATGATCTGGCGGTATCAAGCCATTGTAAAGGTAGGGAAACATTTTTTGACAAATTGTTAAAATTGGTGATTCGTTTTCGGTAATCAGTTAACCGGAAAAAGCAGCCCTAACCCTTTCAACCTGTTTTCTTAAAACCGTCAACCCGGGCGCACACGGTGTGCCCCTGCGTTCGGCGATGATCTTCTTCTACCTCTCCAATGAAGGCTTAAGCATCATCGAAAACCTCGGTGCCCTGGGGGTGCCGATCCCCAAACGGCTGAGACAGGTGGTGGCGGAGCTGGGGGAGGAGCGGGAGTAGGGAAAGCAAATAAAAAAAGCAATTAAAAAACAGCGATGTCGGGTCGCTGTTTTTTTGTTTGGCAGTTATTTAAATAAGCTTAAGTGAAAGCGTTCAGGCAATTTCAGCGTCGTTGACCGCAATCCCGTCGGCATTGAGTTTTTCTGGGGCAATATCAATATCGCCATCATTCCATACGGCCACACCATAGTCGACATACACCTGCTCGAACACGGCCTTGTCTTTGAGGGGGATAAAGACGGGGTCATCCAGCAAGGGTTTAAAATCAAAAATTTTTGTTTCATCGGTGCTAAAGCACACCCACAAACGGTAGTCGCCAAGCGGTCGCACCGACTTGATTTTCAGCATCGGCGGAGGTTCCCCGGCGTAAGCGATGTCGTTGATAATATACATGGTCGTAACCTCCTCTATTTACCTTGATTATAATGTAGTGGCTGTTTTTTCTCAATAGGATTATGGTTACGCCGAGGTTTTAAGCAGCGCAATCGGTTAGATAAATAACCTTAAAAGAAATTATGTAGAATTATTTAAAAATTGCGAAAATTATGAGAACCTATCCCACATATGGCACAACAATAAAGATATAATAATAAAAAAATGAAAATCAAACAAAAAAGTTGAAAAATAATTTGTCATAATAAAAAGATATGTTAAGATAAAGTTAAAAATAATTAAATCTAAATGATTAATTATCATTTGCATTGTGCTGAAAAAAGTTCGGCATTAAAGTTATAAATTAGAAGTATAAATTCTTAAGGAGGGTTTTGTTATGTAAGAGCTT
Source organism: Acetobacterium sp. MES1 (assembly GCF_002237635.1). Taxonomy (NCBI): domain Bacteria; kingdom Bacillati; phylum Bacillota; class Clostridia; order Eubacteriales; family Eubacteriaceae; genus Acetobacterium; species Acetobacterium sp. MES1. The sequence goes on along the minus strand of NZ_MJUY01000057.1, from coordinate 61,387 downwards.
GCTAAAACGATCAGTTTATAACAGCCGTCTTCTTTGGGACGTATTGAGCTGTTTAGGATTAAAGGAGGTGAAATCTATTGAAACTCGAATTATATTTTAATTTAAAAAATTTGGAATTTCCATTGGATTACCGGAAGATCATGATATCTTTTATAAAAAAGTCACTGTCTGAAGCAAAAGGCGGTGAGTATTTTGATCGCTTTTATAAGGATACCATTGCAAAGTCGTTTTCATTCTCGATCGTATTTAATAGACCTGATTTTCAAAAGGAAAAAATTATATTGGGTAAACCCCAGTTGAAAGTTTTATTTTCGGCTGTTGATCAGGATAAGGTTGCCCTTATTATGTATGCAGCTTTTATTGCCCAGAAAAATAAGCCATTTCCATTACCGAACAGCAATGAAATGAAACTTGTTGCCATTCATGAAAAAAAGATCGAAAAGATAATCACCAATAGAGTTATTTTTCAGACCGCAATGGGTTCGGGTCTTTGTATCAGAGACCATGACCGGGTACAAAATACCGACAATTATTACGTCCATAATGATGATTTATTTCTTGAGAAGTTGAAAATGGTCCTGATTAACCAGGCTGTCCGGGCAGGATTGGGAGAAAACAAAGCCGAGAACTTAAAATGTAAACCTTTAAATTGCAAAATTGTGCCAGTTAAGCATTATAACCGCTTTATACCTGTTTCGACAGGGTTGTTTCAATTCGAAGCAGAGGCTGACTTGCTTCAGTATTTTTATGATGCCGGAATGGGTTCCCGTCACAGTGCTGGTTTTGGACTACTTGAATTAATTGCCCAGGATTTGTTCTGAAAGGAGGTTCAAGGTGATTGAAGCATTTATAATTAACGAAAAAACCTACATTAAATTGTCAGCTAACGAGTGGCGTTATTCGGCTGCGGCTTTGGGATTGATGAAGTATTTTGACTTTCTGGCAATTCCGATTGTTGAAAAAGAAGTTGAATTGCTCAATGAAGTAGAGATAGTAAAAGATTTACCGGATCAGGCGCTAATTGTGTATGAAAGTGAAACAGGTTTTGAATATCTATGTTTTGCAAAAGCGCTTTTGACAGAAGCAAGCTATTTTGATTTTGTTAGAAAAATTTATTCAAAAGACTTATACCCACTGCTGATCCAGGAACAGCTGAAGAAATCGCAGTTTAATGACGACGAATTGAAAGAAATCAATTCATGGTTAGCGGGAAATACTGTGATGAAAAGTGTTTTTAGCAAAATGAAGTTTGATGGTCAGAACAAGCAGGAGATTCTGACAGCTATCGAAGAAAACAGGGATCATTTAACCAAAGAGAGTTTCCGGTATAAGAAAAATCTCTATGCCAATTACAACAATACCTATCAACTGTGCAATGAAAGTGGAGACTGCTGCCGATTAACAGGTTATTCCCTCGATGTGGGGAAAAAAGGTCGTTCAAGTGCCTATAATTTCAATGCAAAAACAAAAACTGGAATAGATTCTCTTCTCTTTGACTGGGTTCCTTTCGCTTTTAATGGCGATCGGGAGGCGTTTTTTATCAATGCCAATCGCTCATTAAAGCAGCTAAAACAGACGCATACCTTTTTAAGTCATCAGATCCAAAAAGATCATGATGAAAACAAAAACAATAATCAGAATGTCCGTTCTTCCTTGTTCAACAGTATTATTCATTCGGCGGGTTTTATCGATGAAGATGTAGAAGTGATTTACAAAAATCGGGAACGTGATTTTTTTGAAACCCTCTATATCCGTAAAGAAAGTATGAAAATTTTAAAAACCATGGGTAAAATTGATTTTATTAATTACAAGTCATTTTGTTTTTCTTTAAAAATCAATGACAATTACTACATCGATATTCAGGAAAAAGTGACCAATTGTATTTTAAATTTAATATTAACCGATGAACTCATCGAGCTGTTCTTAAAACAAAAAAACGGCAATGATTATTTAATAAGTCAGTTTATTGAGATTAATTGGTTAATCCGCAGGGGGGGAGAAATGATGAAAAAGAAAATGAGTGGCGCTTATGCCTGTGCCAAAGAAGTGGTAAAAAAAATACCGACTAATAAAATTGAATCCTATCGCCAAAAATTAACCAGCGCAATTGTCTTTAAGGATTATGATCGGGTTTGTCAGATCCTTTTACAATTATCCAATTATTCAGATGTTTCGTTTAATTTTGCCTATGATTTATTTGAAGATTTTGAAAACAATAAAGACATTGCCTATACATTTATCAATGCATTGCGAAACGAGACTGATTATAAGACAAAAAATGAAGGAGGAACACAAGCATGAAAAAAGCATTAACACTAACGATTGTGGCAAATATGACCGCCAATTACTCAGAAGGTTTGGGAAATATTTCCAGTGTGCAAAAAGTATTCAAGAATAAAAAAGTCTATTCGATACGGAGTCGTGAAAGCTTAAAAAATGCGATAATGGTACAAAGTGGTTTATATGATGATCTCCAGACAGAAGTCGACGGTGCTACACAAAAATTGGTAACCGAAGATTTAAACGCCGCCAATTGTAAGGCACTGGAGGGTGGTTATATGAGCACCAAAGGAACGACCTATATCCGTAAGAGCTCCTTCTATCTTACTGATGCGATTTCAACCGATAACTTTGTCAATGAGACCCGTTTCCACAATAACCTTTATTTGGCCAGTACTGAAGCACGGCAGAAAGGAATTAATTTACAGGAAAAGACAAAAGATAATCCCGCAGGTTTAATGCCATATCAGTATGAGTATGATAAATCATTAAAAGTATATAGCTTAACCATTGATCTGGAAATGGTTGGCAAGGATGAAAATTTTAACAATGAAGCCAGCTCTGAAGAAAAGGCAGCACGCGTGAAAGCCATTGTCGAAACCGTTGAAAATTTGAGTCTGGTTGTCAAAGGAAACCTGGACAATGCTGAACCAATTTTTATCGTGGGTGGCATGTCACCCCGTAAAACCCATTACTTTGAAAATGTGGTTAGGGTCCAAGGCGAAAATCTGGAATTAAGTGAAGATTTAATCGGTAAGCTGGAAAAAGGATTTAGCTGTGGTTTACTTAAAGGCAAAGAGTTTTTAAATGAGGATGAAATTGTGAAACAGTTAAAGCCGAAATCGATGACAGCATTCTTTGGCGATTTATACAAAGAAATCGATGCCTGGTATGGGGTGTGATGACAAACAGCTAGAAAGAAGGTGATTTTTATGAAGGCATTAAGAATCCGGTTGCAGCAGAGCAGTGCCAATTATCGTAAGGAGGAAAGCGACACAAATAAAATGACCTATCCATTACCACCCTTTTCAACCGTTATCGGAGCACTCCATGATGCCTGCGGCTACAGAGAATATCACCCCATGGATTTGAGTATCCAGGGAAAATATGAGTCAATGCACCGTGAACCCTATACCGATCATTGCTTTTTGAATTCAATTTTTCCTGATCGGGGTGTTTTGGTCAAAATGAGAAATCCGGAGTTACTATCCACGGCTTTTGAAAAGGTTGTGGCACCACGGAAGTCTAAAGGCTGTGATTTTCGAATAAGAGCAGATGCTAACATCTTCAATGAAGCATTGTACCAGGAGTTTATTGATTTAAAAGATCTGAATAACCAAATTGAGGTGTTCAAGAATTCTCGTATTAAACCGGTTCTAGAAGTGATCAAACGTCGTAAAGCAACTTTAAAAAGCAAAAAAAACAGGCTAGATAAAAAATCGGAAGAATATCTTAAACTCAACCGCAGAGAAGCGCAAATTAAAGCGACCGAAAAACACATAAAAGACGAGTTTGAAAAGTATAAAGAAAATCATTATACCAAACCCATTTCAAAGTTTCGTTCCTTGATAACATCACTGAAGTTTTATGAAATACTCAATAATATTGAACTGCTTATACATGTGGCAGCCGAAGACAATATTTTAGAAGACATCTTGAACAATATCTACAATTTGAAAGCCATTGGTCGTAGTGAAGATTTTGTTGAAGTCATCGAAGCAAAAATTGTTGAACTGGTGCAGGATGATGACTGTGATGTAACGAGTTCCTATTCAGCGTACCTGGATTATCGTGACATTAAAAAAGGCTTGCTGATGCCAACTAATATCGGAGATGAGACAAAAGGCGAAGGCGGCACACGATATGGCTTGAACAAAAATTATCAAATAATCGATGGGAAACGCATTTTCAACAAGAAATCAGTGTTATATCTTTCAGAATACTGTATTGAAGAAACGAGCGACAGGGTCTGGCTGGATAGAGATGGTGAGCAAGCGTATATTGTTAATTTGATTTAAATCACGTTTCTGAAATAGGGGGATTTATGAAGAAGCCAGAAGAATATCAGGCTAAACCGGATAAGACCATAAAGGAACATAGCCTCGAACTGTTAAGAGAATTGGAACGGATCAAAAACCTTGGCTATATCGACAATGAAAAAGTATATGAACTAACAAAAAAAGCCTGCTGGTTTCATGATTTTGGGAAGGCGAATGCCGAATTCCAAAATCGAGTAATGAGTGACAAAAAAATCCGGATGTCATTGGAACGGGAAGTTTATCACAACATTTTATCGATTTTTCTCATTGATCCCAAGGCATTCGATAGCCAGGAAGACTATTACAAAGTGGTCCAAGCTGTTTTATTTCATCACGATTATGCTGATCCTTATGAAGTGTTAAAAGATAAAAAAGATTTGTGTAAATCACTCTTAAAGAATTTTACTTGTTATCCTGTCAAGCATAGTCTTCAATATAAATTGAATATGTGGACTGAAGATGATCAGGTTGTGTTGATCAAGGGCCTACTTCACAAATGCGATTATAGTGCCAGTGGCGGTTATGTATCGGAATACCCCAATGATTTTTTAGAAAGTGGTCTCGATCGCCTGGGGTACCAGTGGAATGATTTACAGAATTTCTGTATTAAAAACAGAAATGAAAATATCATTGCTGTGGCACAAACCGGCATGGGTAAAACCGAAGCCGGGCTTTTATGGATCGGTAATCATAAAGGCTATTTTGTGTTGCCGCTAAGAACCTCTATTAATGCTATTTATCATCGCATTGTAGCGGATCAAAAGAAAAAAATTGTCACCGAAAAACTGGATGAACGGGTGGCACTGCTCCACTCTTCTTCACTGTCTTACTATCTGGGCATGATGGAGAACAGTAAAACAGAAATGACTGGAATTGATCGGGAGGATTTTGATGTTGAAGAATATTGTAATCGTGGTCTAAAACACTCAATACCATTAAATATCGCCACCATGGATCAGCTTTTTGATTTCGTTTTTAAATATCAGGGGTATGAGCTTAAACTGACAACCTTGTCCTATTCAAAAATTGTCATTGATGAAATACAAATGTATGATAGTGACTTGTTAGCTTATCTGGTGATGGGGTTAAAGCGGATTTGCGAATTGGGCGGTAAGATTGCTATTTTAACGGCCACACTAGCGCCTTTTGTGGAAGATCAGCTGAATAAAGCAATCCCTGGGTTGATCAAGCAGAGTTTTTATGATAATACTCTGCGTCATAATATGCTGGTCAAAGCGGAAGAATTAAGCGTTAGCGATATTATAAACCAATATGAAAACAACAAGGCATTAGAACAAGGCAATAAAATACTGGTCATTTGTAATACCGTAAAAAAAGCGCAGGAGATTTATGAGAAACTCAGCGAAGCAGACACGGTATCGAAAGATGAATTATTCTTACTGCACAGTAAATTTACCCGGGGGGATCGCGCTGAAAAAGAAGCCGCTATTAAAGATTTTGGGAAAACTTATGATGCAGATGACCAAACCGTTGACATTCAGAATGGCATCTGGGTGTCAACCTCCCTGGTGGAAGCGAGTCTGGACATTGATTTTGACTATTTGTTCACAGAGTTGCAGGATCTTAATTCTCTGCTTCAAAGACTTGGACGTTGTAATCGCAAGGGTGTAAAACCGACTGAAGTGACAAATTGCTTTGTGTATACCGTTATCAATGAGAATCTATTTATTATGGATAATCGCGGGTTTATTGATCGGGATATTTTTAATATTTCAAAGGAAGCCCTGGGGAACTGGAACGGGCCGATTACAGAAGCGGAAAAACTCGCTTTGATCAATGAGAACCTCACAACCGAAAAATTAAAAAATTCTAATTATTACCAGGCCTATATCGAAAAATGTAATTGGATTGCGACCATCAAGCCTTATCAATTAAAGCAGGATGATATTAAACTCCGTAATATTCTAACTGCGGAGATCATTCCCAGCCCGGTTTTTGATGCTCACAGGGAAGAAATACTTGAATTGGCAGAAAAGATCAATCATCCCCAAACAAACACAAAAGAAAAAATGGCTTTAAAGGAAAAGCTATATGCTTATTCGCTTTCAGTAGAATCATATCACGCAAAAAATTACGAAAAGGCAAAAGCTCGTGGAGAGGCCACAGTTTATACCCCGATTCAAATTGGAAGATTTGAATCGATAAAGGTTTTGGAATGTCAATATGATGACTTGCTGGGGTTTCGCAAGATGGACTTTCAAACCATCAGAAAAGCAGAGTTCTTTTGAAACTCAAGCAATGATAATGAAGGAGGTATGCATTTTGGAAAAAGAGATTACTGGAGTAATGGTTTATTACTATCAGGTTTGCCACCGAAAGCTTTGGTATTTTTATCATGAAATTCAAATGGAACAAAACAGTGATCAAGTCAAAATAGGAAAACTCCTCGATGAGAACGCTTATAGCAGGGATGATAAGCATATCAATATCGACAATGTCATTAATATTGACTATATTCGCACGAAAAAAGTTCTTCACGAATTAAAAAAGAGCAGAAAAATTGAAGAAGCTAGTATTCTCCAGGTAAAATATTATCTCTATTATTTGCTGAAAAAAGGTGCAATCGGGATTACCGCAAAAATCGATTATCCGTTATTGAAACAAAGTGTTGAAGTATCGCTGTCAGAAGAAGATGTTGTCGAAATTGAAAAAATTCTAGCTAATATTACAAAGATCATAAAAGAAGAAATACCGCCGCCATTTAGGAAAATGGCGATCTGCAAAGCATGTGCCTATCATGATTTGTGTTTTATTTGAAAGTCAGGGTGACGATGAAACGAGATTATTATTTTTATAATGATGGTATCATTCGTAGAAAAGATAATACCATAACTTTTACGAGTGAAGCGAATGGAAATAGGGATTTGCCCATTGAAAATATGGGGAATCTTTATGTGATGTCAGAAATGAGTTTGAACACCAGTTTGATCAATTTGTTGGCAAAATATGGTGTGTGCATACATTTTTTCAATTATTACAGCTTTTACACAGGCAGTTTCTATCCCAGAGAACAGTTGGTTTCGGGGAATATCATTGTTAAACAGGTTGAGTATTATCAGGACAATGAAAAAAGAATGCAGATAGCCAGAGCTCTGATCGATGGCGCATCCTATAATATATTCAGAAATTTACGTTATTATAACGGTCGCGGAAAAGATGTTAAAACTGAAATGGAGACCATTGAAGATTTGCGAAAAAACGTACCCAATACGACAGGAATAAAAGAACTTATGGGATATGAAGGCAATATTCGTAAAACTTATTATTCGGTTTGGAATAAAATCATAGACCAGGATGTTGATTTTACAAAACGTGTTAAGAATCCTCCGGACAATATGATCAATACGCTGATTTCATTTGTCAATACCCTTGTTTATACTAAAGTTTTGGGAGAAATCTATCAGACTCAATTAAACCCAACGATCAGTTTTTTACATGAACCGGGAACAAGACGATTTTCATTATGCTTGGATATAGCTGAGATCTTTAAACCATTGTTAGCAGATCGACTGATTTTTTCGTTGTTGAATCGCAATCAGATTACAGAAAAGAGTTTCACAAAGAATTTGAACTATTTACATTTAACCAAAGAAGCCTCTAAAACAATTGTAGCCGAATTGGATGCCAAATTGCAGACGACAATCAAACATCGGGATCTGGAGAAATCGGTGTCCTATCAATACTTAATTCGGTTGGAATGCTATAAAATGATTAAACATCTGCTGGGAGAAAAAGAATATGAACCATTTAAAATTTGGTGGTAGAGGTGCAACGAAATGTATGTTATTCTAGTATATGATATCTGCGGCGATGATGGTGGACAGCGTGTACTTAGTAAGACGTTTAAAATATGCAAGAAATATTTAAACCACATCCAAAATTCTGTATTTGAAGGGGAATTATCTGAACCTCAGATCATGAATTTAAGATATGAATTAAATGAATATGTTCGTAAAGACATAGATTCGGTTATTTTATTTAAAAGTCGAAATGAGCGATGGCTGAAAAAAGAACTATGGGCAAGGGAAGATGATAAAACGGATAACTTTCTATAATTGTCGACCTGAGATCATGTAAAAATACAGTGGGGTTGACAATTGTTGATAGCATGGGAAAAGAATAATGATTGTTGAGCTAAATTTGAATAATTTGATTTTAAATTTATTAAATTATAGAGGTCGACAAAACAGACCTTTGAAACATACTAAACGAGCGCTATAAAAGAAAGCGCATGAGAGTTTCGCCATATTGGAATTTAAATTGGCATAGCATCGACGAGGACGAGGACGATGATCAAATGAGAGTTTCGCCATATTGGAATTTAAATCATATAATAGGATATATAAAATAATGAGGTGATTTAAATGAGAGTTTCGCCATATTGGAATTTAAATTCATTTATATAATCCAAACATTTAAAATTTTTAAACAATGAGAGTTTCGCCATATTGGAATTTAAATGATTATCATTGGAATTGTCACAATAGATATAATGCAATGAGAGTTTCGCCATATTGGAATTTAAATGTTACATTTCTTTGAGTCAAGGTTACAAATATAAATTTAATGAGAGTTTCGCCATATTGGAATTTAAATACTCTTGAAGGGTTTTCTGTGAAAATCTACATTTATGAGAGTTTCGCCATATTGGAATTTAAATTGGCGTTACCTGTTATGGCAGCTTCTGGGCTTAAATGAGAGTTTCGCCATATTGGAATTTAAATTAGTTAAAGCAAGTGATTTTAATATTATATTTTTATATGAGAGTTTCGCCATATTGGAATTTAAATTTTGGTCTTCATGTTTTTGCATTTTATTTACTCCCTTATGAGAGTTTCGCCATATTGGAATTTAAATAAACAATGGAATAACCAAACTTCCGATGCTGTGCAATGAGAGTTTCGCCATATTGGAATTTAAATGTCTAATAATTTTCTAAGATCATTTGCACTATACAATGAGAGTTTCGCCATATTGGAATTTAAATACGGCAAACGGTCGCTACGCTCCCGATCACCGTCGGATGAGAGTTTCGCCATATTGGAATTTAAATTAATACAATTAAACCTGACAAACAAGCCATAAATGTATGAGAGTTTCGCCATATTGGAATTTAAATAGGATCATTAATATCATCTAACTTATGTGTAATTTCATGAGAGTTTCGCCATATTGGAATTTAAATTTAGCTAAATAATCAGTTTGCAATTTTGTCCAATATGAGAGTTTCGCCATATTGGAATTTAAATGTTTTCGTAACATTTATTGCAATCAAATATGGAAAAATGAGAGTTTCGCCATATTGGAATTTAAATGCTGCATCAATTGCTGTCGGCGGTTTGGGTATCCATGAGAGTTTCGCCATATTGGAATTTAAATGTTTACGGATGAAAACAATGTCACCATCAAGTATTCTATGAGAGTTTCGCCATATTGGAATTTAAATAGCAGCTGAGCCGCTTCGCTTACCGATACGTTTTTATGAGAGTTTCGCCATATTGGAATTTAAATATAAATTTTGACTTATGTCAAGATTTTTGTTAAGAATGAGAGTTTCGCCATATTGGAATTTAAATTGTTGAACTAACTTTTTGTGCAATTTTGCCAAGACCATGAGAGTTTCGCCATATTGGAATTTAAATAATGTGACGTCAGATAATTTACAGGCTGAAATAGAATGAGAGTTTCGCCATATTGGAATTTAAATATTAAAAAAGTCATATGAATCAATGTTAACACTCACATGAGAGTTTCGCCATATTGGAATTTAAATGGACGATAACAGCATTAAAGTATAATCGTTTTTATCATGAGAGTTTCGCCATATTGGAATTTAAATAGAACTGCAATTGCAAAGTATAAAAATATTATTCCATGAGAGTTTCGCCATATTGGAATTTAAATTGTTAAGCGGTTTTTATCATTCGAAGAACGGCAATTATGAGAGTTTCGCCATATTGGAATTTAAATTGGTATAATCATAGATGCACATCCACCATTTTTTCCATGAGAGTTTCGCCATATTGGAATTTAAATGCTTCATGACGTCAAAACCGACGCCGAAACCTTTCTATGAGAGTTTCGCCATATTGGAATTTAAATGTGGCATTGACCCCGGAATATATACTCAAGTCCGAATGAGAGTTTCGCCATATTGGAATTTAAATGAACTCGGTTAAACTGTTCTTTCGTTATGATGGCCGATGAGAGTTTCGCCATATTGGAATTTAAATAAAGGTTATGACGAAGCGCAGGAATACGGGGATTTTATGAGAGTTTCGCCATATTGGAATTTAAATAACAAAAATGGCGAAATCGATGTGACAGCGTATGAATGAGAGTTTCGCCATATTGGAATTTAAATGACTCTCAGTTCCGGCGACTTCATCGTTGCCGACCATGAGAGTTTCGCCATATTGGAATTTAAATGAGATCACAAGCTGCGAGTTTAGCAGCTGCTTATCATGAGAGTTTCGCCATATTGGAATTTAAATGAAGCTTCATTCAGCTAGAGAAAGAAGGTAATCACTATGAGAGTTTCGCCATATTGGAATTTAAATATGGATATACTGATTATCGCCAGCAGCAGCCGGGGAATGAGAGTTTCGCCATATTGGAATTTAAATTGATGCTACACTTAGAACAACCCCAGCACCAGCACTCATGAGAGTTTCGCCATATTGGAATTTAAATCGGAAAGACGAAAGTGCTACATTACAGGACCACAAAAATGAGAGTTTCGCCATATTGGAATTTAAATTGAAATTTGAGATTCCATAATCTAATCCCGACGCGCATGAGAGTTTCGCCATATTGGAATTTAAATGATCGATAGCGGCATTAATAGCGGCGTCAATGTTTGATGAGAGTTTCGCCATATTGGAATTTAAATACGGTATGGGAAAGGGCTTAAGCAATGCCGAAATCGCATGAGAGTTTCGCCATATTGGAATTTAAATGTATTTACTTTCCGGGCAGCCCTTGCAATAGGCCCGATGAGAGTTTCGCCATATTGGAATTTAAATTCAATGTCACAGATGACGTCAATGTTTAAAGGCTTAATGAGAGTTTCGCCATATTGGAATTTAAATCTTAATTCCAAATCACATCCGCTGGCCACGTTTGGATGAGAGTTTCGCCATATTGGAATTTAAATCGGTTTCAATATTGGGGATATTGGATCAGAGCGAATGAGAGTTTCGCCATATTGGAATTTAAATTGTTTCCGGATTGTTACTCTGCGCCTGACCGCCTGATGAGAGTTTCGCCATATTGGAATTTAAATGTTATTTTTCAGTCATTATTGACGGGAAGGTTACAAATGAGAGTTTCGCCATATTGGAATTTAAATGCATTAAGTCGGATGTTAATCAATTCGAGTGCAGTCATGAGAGTTTCGCCATATTGGAATTTAAATCTGGAGAAAAGGTAACGTTCTTGACTGATGGATTCCAATGAGAGTTTCGCCATATTGGAATTTAAATTTTATTTTTAATTACCTGCTCAATTATTGCAACCTGATGAGAGTTTCGCCATATTGGAATTTAAATGCGTAAGTGTAGTTAATGCCAACGGATTAACCACCTATGAGAGTTTCGCCATATTGGAATTTAAATGGATACCCCCATCACGTTCATTCTGATCATAGCACCATGAGAGTTTCGCCATATTGGAATTTAAATTAACTCAGACCCTGGGATCTGGCCCGTTCGTTGAAATGAGAGTTTCGCCATATTGGAATTTAAATGTTGTCATCGCTTTTGTACTTCGTCGCGCCATATTCATGAGAGTTTCGCCATATTGGAATTTAAATTAATCATTATTCGTCAATTGCCACTTAGGGTTTCTGTATGAGAGTTTCGCCATATTGGAATTTAAATACAACGCAGGTGATCCGGGGCATACTCATAGATTTGATGAGAGTTTCGCCATATTGGAATTTAAATCTGGGACGGCTGGAAGCGCAGAAAGGTGGATGACATTGATGAGAGTTTCGCCATATTGGAATTTAAATCAGTGACGGGCATGTGACAATCAACAAAACGCCGAATGAGAGTTTCGCCATATTGGAATTTAAATAAAATGAAACACTTCAAAAGATCGCTGAGGCCCTTGAATGAGAGTTTCGCCATATTGGAATTTAAATTAAGTTATAAACATACACTGCTCTTGAATGGATCCAATGAGAGTTTCGCCATATTGGAATTTAAATTTATTTGATGTGGGAAATGATTCAGCAAATAAGCGATGAGAGTTTCGCCATATTGGAATTTAAATCCAATTAAAAACGGGGCGACGCTGCAACGAACCAAAAATGAGAGTTTCGCCATATTGGAATTTAAATTTGTTATTGTCCGGATCGTTGGTTGATTGAGTTGAATGAGAGTTTCGCCATATTGGAATTTAAATGGGAAATTGCCGAAAATTGAGACAACTGTAAAATCAGATGAGAGTTTCGCCATATTGGAATTTAAATTCGGTTCGATTTCGATTAATTCCGCATCTTTAATTATGAGAGTTTCGCCATATTGGAATTTAAATGGGGTCCAGCGGAACTGCTGGCGTTACCGTTTATTCAGATGAGAGTTTCGCCATATTGGAATTTAAATTTTAAAAAAGGTGATTTATCTAAAAATGGAAATCCTAATGAGAGTTTCGCCATATTGGAATTTAAATGACGTAATATACTGCAAATATTTTAATGCTTCGAAATGAGAGTTTCGCCATATTGGAATTTAAATATGGTTAAGCTGGGGTTCCATCGGCATACTGATCTTATGAGAGTTTCGCCATATTGGAATTTAAATATGGATGAGGACAGTTCTTTGTTCTGGAACGCCACCATGAGAGTTTCGCCATATTGGAATTTAAATAAATCATCAGAAACAGCTTCCATAATGATCGATAATATGAGAGTTTCGCCATATTGGAATTTAAATTGCAATCAAATTAAAACAGTCCATGCTCAAACTTTTATGAGAGTTTCGCCATATTGGAATTTAAATACTTGATATCTATATTTATATCAGAAACTCCGAAGGATGAGAGTTTCGCCATATTGGAATTTAAATGGTCTTCAATCGTGGCGGCGCATGGTTTCCTGAACACATGAGAGTTTCGCCATATTGGAATTTAAATAGCTGTATACTACGAAACTTGCTGTGGCCACGATTGATGAGAGTTTCGCCATATTGGAATTTAAATAGGCCTAAAAGAGCGGGAGGGAGCAATTGCGTCTGATGAGAGTTTCGCCATATTGGAATTTAAATTTGATTGACATTTACTGTTCAACCATGATACAAAAAATGAGAGTTTCGCCATATTGGAATTTAAATATTTTTATAATCATAGAACATGGAAGTCATTTCAATGAGAGTTTCGCCATATTGGAATTTAAATCATGGATGACTGCCCAGGATGCCAGGGTGTTGGGGATGAGAGTTTCGCCATATTGGAATTTAAATAGTGCATCATCCCCTTTCAATTCTAAATCCATCACAATGAGAGTTTCGCCATATTGGAATTTAAATTTGGTCGTTTTGGTAGTGTCAGGCCGGGATTTTTAATGAGAGTTTCGCCATATTGGAATTTAAATTTGTATCGTATTTTTCATAGGCTTTGAGCGTGATCGAATGAGAGTTTCGCCATATTGGAATTTAAATTAACATCTTCCATTGTCATGTACTTTTTAGCTTTATGAGAGTTTCGCCATATTGGAATTTAAATGCAGATTGACCGCATCGTTGGTAAATTCCTGTTTAATGAGAGTTTCGCCATATTGGAATTTAAATGCAGATTGACCGCATCGTTGGTAAATTCCTGTTTAATGAGAGTTTCGCCATATTGGAATTTAAATTGGGGCAAGCCCCTTGGAGCCCCGGGAGATGATATCATGAGAGTTTCGCCATATTGGAATTTAAATGAAGGTGTTAGCCTATTTAAAAGAAGGTCGGCAAGTATGAGAGTTTCGCCATATTGGAATTTAAATGTTTTTCCAGTTCTTCATTGCCGACAAATTTATCAATGAGAGTTTCGCCATATTGGAATTTAAATCATGGACTGCGCTTCTTAATCAATTGCCTGCGTGTGTTCTGCTACAATGAAATTGTAACACCCGGAGCGAGTTTGATGATATAATTCAAACTTGAAAAGGAGTTACAAAACATGTCAAATAAAAAATACGATCGTGTCCTTCAGGAAAAAATCATCCGCCTTCATCTAGAGGAAGGCCGAACCATCAAAAGTCTGACAGACGAATACAACTTAGGTAGTGGTACGCTCAGATACTGGCTTGATAAGCACCGCAAAGAATGCAAAACAAATCCTCAACTTCAAAATGAAACAGATCAAATGCTTGAAATCAGACAATTGAAAAAAGAACTTGCTGAAGCCAAAAAGGAAAATGAATTCTTAAAAAAGGCAGCAGCATTCTTTGCGAAGGAAATCGACTAAAAAAATATGAGTTTATCCGTGAGTATCACCTGGAGTTTGGTGTTAACTGGTTGTTAAACCGGTTTAATCTTTACCCAAATGATTACTACAACTACCTTAAAAACCGGAAATCAGCCTATCGCCAACAAAAAGAAGCATTGAAGCAGCACATTAAAAATACATATCATGAACTGAATGGAACGGTTGGATACCGAATGATCTGTGATCTACTGAACCGCAAAGGTATTGAGTGTTCTTACGGTACCGTTTATTCCTATATGCGTGAAATCGGCATCAAAGCTATTGTCCGCCGTAAAAAGCAGCCATATATTAAAGGCCATCAGCATCATATATTTGATAATCTGCTTGAACAGAATTTTACGACTGAAAAACCGAATCAGGTCTGGTGTACCGATTTCACATACCTGAATTTAAAAAATGGTACAAAACGTTATAATTGCAGCATAATCGATCTCTATGATCGGAGCATCGTTGCCAGCCTTAACAGTAAATGGATTGATTCAAATCTTGCCATTGAAACACTGGCGATTGCTTTAGAATCCAATTCGACTAACAATCAACTGATCCTCCATAGTGATCAGGGTTCTCAGTATACATCCAGAGAATTCATTGCCTTTTGCGCTGAAAATGACATTACCCAAAGCATGAGCAGGGCTGGAAATCCATACGATAATGCTCCAATGGAGCGTTTTTATAATACGATGAAAACAGAATTCGTTTATCAGTATTCATTTGAAACCGATGAAGATTTGAATCAGGGTATTTATGAATACATCTTTGACTGGTATAATTACCGTCGTCCGCATACATATAATGATGGTAAAACACCATTCGAAATGAGGCATTCAAACTAGCTTTCGGTATTACAATTTTGCTTGACTAGAACACTTGAGCCCATACAAGAGGCTTATAAAATTCGGGAAAGTCCAGAAGCAATTCAACAGCATCATAAAGCCTTTGGGATCATAGAGGATTTTCAGTGGGGCGACCAGTTTAAGGAGAATTTACACGGTATTGCGCAATATTTCAAAGAACATCCCAATGACTATCAGAGAGCGGTGGCATTTGGGGAACGTTTAGCTGCTTTACGTACAATGGCAGAGAATGATCCAGAAGTGGAGCGTCTTGCCAGAGAAGGAAGCGAATTTATTAAGGCAGTGCCAGAACTGAAAGAAATGCTTTATGGTCAGATTGGCTTGGGTGAGTCCAAAGAACAACTGATGGATGATATGGCAAAGCAAGTGCTATCACCAGCACAAATGCGTCACAAGGCACTTATTCAAAAATATTTAAATTATAAAGGAACGGAGGATTATTTATGAAAGAAAAAAAGATTCTAGTTCCATTAATACTGACTATATTATTGTGGGTAATCTTTTTTCTGCCAGCAGGAAGTCTGCATTTTTGGGAGGCTTGGATGGTATGGGGTGGTTTCACTCTGATTACACTTGGAATCACTCTTTATTTTTCAAAAAAAGCACCTGAATTTCTAGAGCGAAGATCAACGGTTCAAAAAAAAGATAAAACCAATCAATCGCCAGCTATATTTAAATTATTTTATCTCGGATTTATTTTACCAGGACTTGATTATCGTTTTCACTGGTCGGTAGTGCCACTATGGCTTATCTTTACATCAGCTGTCTTGGCACTTTTGGGATATCTTTTTATATTTATTGTCTTTCGGGAAAATATGTTTGCGTCCGCAGTTATCCGGGTGGAAAGAGAACAGAAAGTGATAGAATCAGGGCCGTATGCACTGGTGCGACATCCGATGTATACGGGAATGATTGTAATATCCCTATTTCTTCCGTTGGCTTTGGGCTCTTACGTTGCGATTGTACCGATGCTTTTAATTGTACCAATGTTAGTGCTTCGCATCCAAAAAGAAGAAGCCTTGCTTAAAGATGAGCTAAAGGGATATGATGCGTATTGCAAAAAGGTAAGATATCGATTGTTTCCGTTGGTTTGGTAACTGTTGTTAAGCGCTTACGAAAGAAGTTAATGAACGGGAGAAGCAAAAACAGAATTCCCGAGAACACGTAACGAGGAATTTCGACCCCCCTTTAAATCAAAGGTTTTGAGAGGAGATATCTTGAAATGAAATATTTCTATAATTATTTGGTGTTGGCATAAAAATTCTTCTTCTGATTGTAAATAAGCCCAAATCTCTTATAATCGAGATTTGGGCTCTTCTTATTCGGTAATTCGCCCTAATAACTTAACGACAATTTTTTTTCATTTCAGAACTTCGCAAATTATGGCTTAAATAAGAAAACCGAAAATACCCACTAAAAGATCACTTGTTTAAGTGTTTTTTAATTTTATACATGTGATTTTTTGTTCCACGATCAATCGGTTCCTTTTGTCCAAAATCTTTTTTTGCTCTATCAACATAAGTAATAAAATTACCGATATGCCTCCCTTCTTTTACATAAGCACCCTTCTCAGAATACTTTAAATATATTTTTTTACAACTTACTTTTTTACCACTCTCAATTTGTTTAACTGTAGCTTTTATTTTTCTATATAAACGATAATAATATTTACTTATTGTTTTATCTCTAATTGTTATTTCTGAACCATCAAAGGTAAAACCAAGATAACTTAAGCTTACTTTTTCTGGATTGGTTTTTTCATTACCTGAACCGGTCTCTAAATTCTGATCCCACAACTCACCATTTTCATAATTATAAACCTGTGTCTTATCTGCCTGTAATTTTAAATTTGGGATCTTTCCTATAGCTTCGAATATAAAATCATAATGTTTTTTAAATTCTTCGCTCTCCTTGTGGGGCAAAACAATAATAAAGTCATCGCTGTAGCGCATATATTTTCCGTTGTTCTGTTCAATATAGTCAGTAATTTTTTTATCGAACTCTAACATATACACATTTGACAGCGCAGCACTAATCGCTGAACCTTGAGGGATCCCATAATCACATGTATTTTTACAACATGAACTTTTTTTAAGTCGTTTAAATACTGTAAACGAAATCACTTTGTATTTTTTATTCAATTCCCGTTTATCTTTCACAGTATCCTTCAAACCATTTAAGGATAATAATTCTTTTAACTCCCATTTGGAATACTTTGTAATATTTTTGTAAACGGCATAATAATCACCCTTTAATTCTTTGACTTTTAATAGATCGCATAATCTTTCTTTTAAATATTTATGATTTAATGTATCAAAGAAATCCGTAAAATCACCTATTATAATATCCCTACAATAGCCAGCCTTTATGAAATCGAACATTTCTTTTGCAAAGTGTATATTATTTTTCCCTAATTCGTTGCGATAAGCAACTGCTACATTATTAATTCCATCTTGGATAACTCTTTTATTATATTCCTCATTTATGAGAAAAGAATAGTATTGATAAATACATCGATCAATATGCGCTGAATAACAAATATCTCGCTCCTTCGTTTTTTTTCCTTTCAATTTATTGAACTTATTAAAATTTTGCTTATAGTGAATAAAGGGATAAAAGCTGTGCTGACTAATTTTTTTAGGATTGCTAATATATGACCACCTATCATTGATGGAAACTCTTTTGTCAAAATGCGCATAATTTTTCAAATCACAACCTTTGGACTCTTTCCATTCTTCAAGTTCCATATTATTCCTTTCACAAAAAAGCGCAATACCCACTGACATGGGGGATAGCATCCCTAAGCCAGCAGGTATACAAAAAACCGAATTATCTTTTGTTTGCATAAGCAAACATGTTTTAGAATAATTGCTATCCTAATTCGCTAATAGATTATTATATTATAATAACCTCAGAGGAGTTCGAAATGAAATCAATATGTTTAATGATTATCACTACTCTGGTAATCCTTGGTGGATGTACCAGCTCAATAGAGCCAGATAAATTCTTATCGTGTCTATTGACAATAAACCTCAACCCTTAAGCCTACTATGCTAAACAAAGTTCCCTTAAGGCATTTTTATCATACCACTATTCTTTTAGTAATACAATATTTTGTAACATAATTTTTTTAGTATACTATATCAATCACCAATGACTTTCATTGTATCATTTCTTTTCTTAATCCTTATGTTTTCTCGTCTCAACCACCCTTAACTTATCGCTCTTTTCCTCAACAAACACTCCAGCGATTCATGTTCCTGTTCAGTAAATGAAATAGGACTAATATAGCTTATTTAAATCAAGGTGCGGCCATATTTTTTTCATTTCTTTAGCAACTATAAGTTTCCAACCTCCAGCTGTATCGTAATCAATATAGACTACTCCCGAAATGTCATTTGGAGTTTCAACTTCACCTTTTTTCAGTGCGCAAACGTTTTTTCTCCCTAATTTACCAATTAAGTAACCATGTTCAAAAACAACATTTTGTCGCGCTCTTCCTTTTTTATTATTTTCTTCTCCGTACTTATAACCAATGTCACATGGCGAATACAAAACTATAGCATACTCCACATTTGAATATGCCTCAATTTTTTCAATAATTGTCCTACCTTCACTTATTTGTTCATGTAGAATAATTGGATTAAGATCAAACTTTTGTATAAACCTCGCAACTTCCTGCTTAATTTCCTCATCGTGACCATGCACAACAAATACATCTTTTGAATTGTTTATGTTCGGTTTGGAAATCTCATTTTTTGTCAAATCGCATTCTTCCTCATAGGTTTTTTGCCCAAATTTAGTGTGTTCATCACAAAACAATTCAAGATCATTTTGCATTAATGATAAATTATCCAAAAATTCATCGCATGAAAGTTCGACATCATATGTATTTTCTGTCTCGTTATACCCAATAATAGAATCCGACTTATTTTCAATATAATCATTATATCTCTTTGAAAAAGGTCTATAAAATCCTTTAATAGTGTTCTCATTTTGCTTTTCAGGATTTGAAATTATTTCCCTGCACTGCTCCAATTCTCTTTTTATTTTATTTAATACATCTTCTGAAACATCGATCGGATCAAGTCTCAACTTAGTCTCTAATTTTGATTTAATTACATTAAGTTCATCTCGATAATCAAAGTCTTCTCCCAATGTCCCCATTTTAACATATACAGGTATTGAAGTTTTAAAGCCTGGATAAATATCTTCATATTTAGCTATTAATTCCTGATATAATTTTGGTGATCCAGATTTAGTCGATTGTGCAGATTTACATCTTTCAATATCTTCTTTAATCATTTTATTTAATTCTGGTTTCATTTTTTCCTCCAAATATTATATTCTAAAAAAAACCTGCTACTTTACGTAACAGGTTCATATCTTACATCATATTTGATGCGTAGTTCTTGGTGGCGGAGAAGGTGGGATTTGAACCCACGCACCGCGTTAACGGCCTATACCCTTAGCAGGGGCACCTCTTATAGCCACTTGAGTACTTCTCCAAAGGTAATAATGCAAATGTGATTATTTACTTTTCAAGCATTTGATGGCCGAGAGGGTGGGATTCGAACCCACGTGGGCTTGCACCCTAACGGTTTTCAAGACCGCCCCGTTATGACCACTTCGGTACCTCTCGTAATTCAAAATGCAAGACTAATATTACCAGTGAAAACGCCTATTGTCAAGTGTTTTGATAAACTTTTTTTAAATTTTTAATTTTTATAATTTAACAATCCAGTTCAGCGGATCTTCCTTGTTGCCGGTTTGGACATCATAGAGGGTATCATATATTTTTTGCGAGTATTCGCCGATTTTACCGTCGTTAAAGGTCATCTCCACATCTTTCCACCCTAATGTGCCAATCGGCGCAATAACGGCCGCTGTGCCGGTGGCAAAGGCTTCGGTGATTTTTCCCTGCTGATAGGCCTGATATAATTCGTCGATGGTGATCCGACGTTCTTCCACGGTTTCGCCCCAGTGCTTTAATAGTTCGATCACACTTTTTCGGGTAATGCCGTTTAAGATCGTTCCCTCCAGTGACGGGGTAACAAAAACGCCATCGATTAAAAAGAAGACATTACTGGTGCCCACTTCTTCGATGTACTGTCTTTTTTCGCCATCCAGCCAGAGAATCTGTTCAAAACCCATTTCATGAACTTTCTGCTGAGCCGCCAGACCACCAGCGTAATTACCACCGCATTTGGCTTCACCGGTACCACCACGAACCGTTCGGGCAAATTCTGACTCCACATAAATGCGACTGGGAACCATCCCACCTTTATAATAAGATCCCACTGGCGACATGATAATCATAAATTTGTAGCGTTTGGAAACCCGCACCCCGATAAACGGATCGGTGGCAAAAACAAATGGCCGGATATAAAGCGATGTTCCCGGGGATTTAGGAATCCAGCTTTCATCCATCTTAACCAAGGCTTTTAAGGCTTCCAGCAAAAAATTCTCATCGATTTGCGGAATACACATCCGGGCATTGGAGCGGTTCATTCGTTTGAAGTTTTCATCTGGTCGGAACAGCTGAATCTCACCAGCTGGCGTTTTATATGCTTTTAAGCCTTCAAAAACTTCCTGGGCATAGTGAAGCACCATGGCTGAAGGCATGATCTCAATGGGGCCGTAGGGCTTAATGACGGCATCATGCCAGCCAATCCCTTCAGTATAGTCCATCTCAAACATATAGTCCGTAAATTCGACACCGAAGATCAACGAGTCCTCTTCTGGTTTTTCCTTGGGGTTTGCTGTTTTAACAATTTTAATTTCCATGTCTTCCTCCGAGTTCCATAGCAAAACAACACGCTATTTCGTATATAGGAGTAGTATAACAAGCATTGTATACAAAGTACAAGTGTATTTTTTTAGAATAATGTTTTTTCTGAGTACAAAAACGATACCTCTATTTTTTCCCAACATCACCTTTTTCGGTCCGCCATTTTACATTTGCCTCCAAACCACCATTGCTCCGCTAAAAATCGGCAAACAAAAAGACGATGAAAATCATCGTCTTTTTTACTACTCAACAAAGTATATTTCAATGTTTTGTCGGCCCCAGGCTTCGCATTCAGCTTCGCTATCCATATAAATATCGATAATACCATAGCCGACTGCGCCACCCCGATCTTCAACGGTATAAATACCGCCAAGCGCCGGGATGTAAACTTTGGTTCCGAAAGGAATTCCTCCCCAGGTGGCAATCGTTCGGCCTGACTGTGGCACAGTTCCCGAAGCAGTGTTATTGCCAGTGGCGGTGTAAGCAGTGGCACTGACCACCATACTCCCTTTAAAACCACTTTCCTGATTTATGCTTGTACTGCCGTCACCGGTAGCACTTTTTTCGACATTGACATTCCCAATAACCGAAGATACTTCTACCGCCTCCGGCATTGTTATGGTTGTCGAGGGACCCACTTCTATAATTTCTTCCACCGCTGGCATGATGACTTCACAGGTAATCACTTCCCGGCTGACTTCGACACCATTTTCGTAGCGGATCTTTTCTTTCTTGTTGGCTTTACCGTTTTGTCCAACCTGAACAACAATTCGGGTGCCCATCGGCAACTCAGGATTTTCTCTGATGGTGGCCTTCATCGGCACATCTTTAATGCCAGTTGATTCCACGTAGGATATCCGGGTTACTTTGATTGTTCCGGTTTTCTCAGTTAATGGGGTATTTAATCCCGGTTCAACCTTGTCATCCTCATCCGGCTTGACCCCGTTCTCTTCAAGAACATCGCCAACAGTGGCACCGCCTGATAAGTAGGCAATGGTTTTTCCATCAACTTGGATATTTCCGGAAATCTTCTTTTCAATTGTTACATCAATGACATCTTTAAACAAGGTTGTCAACGGCACGCTATATTTATATTCGTCACTGACCGGAAGTTCATTGGCAATCAGAACTTCTTCCAGGGATTCGAGTAGTTTTCCATTGGCAGTGTATACCTTGCCTTCGAAGTTGACCGAAACTTCTTTTTCAACGGTAAAAGCACTGGAAACACCCACGACCAGAAGCAGAATCAAAGCAATGATTCCGATCTTGACGCCTGGATATTTCTTGAGAAAACCACCGGTTTCTCTCTCTCTATTCATAAATAAAACCTTTCATTTTGTCAAAATTGCATAAATAAAAGTTACACGTTTGTTACAGCAAGTTTACCATCCTACCCATTTTATGTCAAGTTTTTTGTGGCGTTTGCGGGTCTAAATGGTGACCCCATCCCAATTACAAACCGTGTTTTCGCCCATTCTAATGCCATAATGGGGGATGGGGTAAATTCTTGTCCTGGCCTTTCGGGGCTGATTAAAGCCGGACAAGATAGTTTTTAGGAAACTGTTCTATACTACATCTTGTGCCTTATTTTATACTTTGAAATGAATGAACTTTAACGAACGGAGACCAAATGCTCGATACCAAAATAAATCAGCAGCAAATTGAAATGTTACAGACCGATCTACTTAAATGGTTTCAAAAAGCGAAGCGGGATCTGCCCTTTCGCCAAACCCGGAACCCCTATTATATCTGGATCTCGGAAATTATGGCGCAGCAAACCCAGATTGATACATTAATACCCTATTATAACCGATTTATAGCAACGTTCCCCACTGTTTTTTCCCTGGCTCAAGCCTCGGTCGATGAGGTCATTAAGACCTGGGAGGGGTTGGGTTATTATTCCCGGGCCCGCAACCTCCATCAGGCGGCCCAGATTATTGTCTCTGACTATGAGGGTAACATGCCCGAAACCTTTGCCAAACTGCTTAAGCTCCCGGGCATTGGCCCTTATACCGGTGGTGCCATCGCCAGCATTGCCTTTAATGAGAAGGTTAGTGCCGTGGACGGCAATGTTCTCCGAGTAATCAGCCGTTATGGCAACAGCTTTGATGATATTGGCGATGCCAAAACAAAAAAGCGGATGACTGGCTTTATTGAAGGTATTCTACCAGATGCCGCTGGCGATTTTAATGAAGCACTGATGGAGCTGGGCGCCGTGATCTGTACTCCCCAAAGTCCCAAATGCCTGATCTGCCCGATCCGCAGTGGCTGTCAGAGTCATGCCGCCGGAACCACCGGACAGCTTCCGGTCAAAAAGAAAAAAACGAAGCAGCTCACTAAAAAAATGGAAGTTGGCATCGTCAAACAAAACAGTTGCCTATTTTTTGTGCGCCGGCCAGATTCTGGTCTGTTATCCGGGATGTGGTCCTTTCCGATTACCGAAACCGTGGCTGGCCATGGCCAGGACATCAAAAAAAAGCTCGCAGAAAATTTCCACGAGCTAAATGAACCTATCTTTATCGGCACCAACCGCCATGTTTTTTCCCATATTGTCTGGGAGATGTCCATCTATGGTTTTGATTTGGGCAATGCAATCCGGGAACCAGTGTCAACTTCCCACCTCGTCTCCAACCAGGCGCACACACGCACAGACTATCAGTTTAAGGCGCTGTCCGAGATCGATGACCTGGCCTTACCTGTTGCCTTTTCAAAACTTTTAGATCAATTGACCAATTTTTAATGCTTACTGATGCCGGATCACTTGAAAGCGCTGCAAAATCACATCGCTGTCACTTTCAGCGATACCGGCTTTTCGTTTGGCAATGGCAATCTGTTCTTCCGGCGTGTTGACCCCTTCCAGATCAGGCAGCAGCAAACCCCGGTGGAGATCCTTCTCGACAATAACCCCGTACTTTTTAGCATCCAATTCGGCCAAACTGTTTACCACTTCGGGCACACCCAGGACATCCACCTTGATTTCCAGCTCCATCAGTTCCTGCTCTTCCACCGGCATAAACCGGGGATCATAGGTGCATGCCTCAATGGCATTGCGGATAATTTCCTGAGCGATACTTTCGGTCACCGGACCGGTGGTGCCGATGCAGCCCCGCAGTTCACCATGCTTATGCAGCGAGACAAAAACCCCGGCCTGATTGTTTTCCAGTTCACCCAGAACATCGGCTTCGATTTCAACCTGACTTTTGTAATGATCAAAATTCAGCTTCCGGCCCCGTTGTACCCAGGTATTGATGGTCGCCCTGGCCAATGCTACCAGGGGGCTTTCGTTTAAACGCCGTTCTTTATAGGAAAGCACTTTATCTTCTTCATAACGACTAAGCAGACTGGGGATTTTTTTATCGGTCAAATCGATAAAGGCCGACATATAACCAACCCCAAAAGGTCCTTCATAAGAAAAGACCGTGGCTTCGGTATCCAGACCATCAGTGGCGCCCAATCCCATCACGATCGGTTTTAACCCGCATTGACCGGCGGGTTCATAGACCTGGTGGGGAACAGTTAGAATCGAGTAGTAATTCTTGGTTTTGATGCCATTAACAATATTTTCATCAAACAACGGCCCCATCGGATTAAAGGCATATGGCCCCTCATCTTTAAGACAGTGCGAAAGATCAGCCGAAACCAGAATCATCGCTTCTTTGCCCCGGGCTTCGATGGCTTCTCTTATTACTGTCCCCATTTTATAAAGCTCAATCAAACTCAGATCACCAATGGTTACATGGACAATCTTATAGCTTCGATAGTATTTTTCGATAAAATAAAGTGGTATCAACACCCCATGATCAAGCTCCAGACCAATTTTATACTCTTTGGCAATTTTATGATTCAAAAAAATGGTGTGGCAGTTATTTTTGGCAAAACCCACATTCAGCTCATCCAGTAGCCCCATATCGCAGTCTTTTGTCAGGCTGATCTCCGGATATCCAAAATTTCGCAAATCACCACTGATCTGATTTTCATAAACCACTGCTGCGCCATCGCGAAATACATTGCCGTGGGGCGTAATACAAACAATCACCTCCGGTTTAATTTCGGCCACCTTCAGCGCCAGATCCCGTAATCCCCGGATCGTTTTTTGTGCTTCATTTTCTCGGCCTTGCCCAACCTCCGGGATCAACACCGGCGGATGACAGGCAATACCCAATCCTTTTAAATACATTGTTTCACTTCCTTATTTGTGTTTTCTTTATTTGATATTATAAAACGCATCTTTCCCGGCGTAGTCACCCAGCAGACCCAGCTGTTCTTCAATCCGCATCAGCTGATTGTATTTGGCCACCCGGTCAGTTCGGGATGGCGCCCCGGTTTTAATCTGTCCGGCATTGACGGCCACCACCAGGTCGGCAATAGTAACATCCTCGGTTTCACCGGAGCGATGGGAAACCACCACGGTATAACCGGCCCGTTTAGCCATTTCAATGGTATCCAGGGTTTCGGTCAGGGTCCCAATCTGATTGACTTTGACCAGAATTGAATTGGCCACGCCGGTATCAATGCCCCGTTTAAGCCGCCCGGTATTGGTGACAAAAATATCGTCCCCAACCAGCTGCACCTTTTTTCCCAGCCGCTCGGTCATGATTTTCCAGCCATCCCAGTCCTCTTCGTCCAGACCGTCCTCAATTGAAATAATCGGATACTTGTCAATTAACATTTCATAAAACGCAATCATTTCCTCGGCAGTTTTTTCAACCCCTTCACCAGCCAAAAAATATTTTTTGGTTTCTTCATTATACATTTCCGAAGCTGCTACGTCCATCGCCAGTTGGACATCTTCACCCGGAAGATAGCCAGCGCCTTCAATGGCCTCTACAATCAACTGCAGCGCTTCTTCATTGGATTTGAGATTCGGGGCAAAACCGCCTTCATCGCCCACTGAGGTGGCCATCCCTTTTTCGCCAAGCACTTTTTTGAGCTGATGAAAGATTTCTGAGCCCATCCGCACCGCTTCCCGAAAGTCCCGGGCACCCACCGGCATAATCAGAAACTCCTGAATATCAACATTGTTGTCGGCATGTTCCCCGCCGTTTAAAATGTTCATCATCGGGGTCGGCAGCAGTTTGGCATTAACGCCACCCAGATATTTATAAAAGGGCAACCCTAATGATTTGGCCGCCGCATGGGCCGTAGCCATGGAAATCCCCAAAATCGCATTGGCACCCAGCTTACTTTTGTTTTCAGTGCCATCCAGAGAAATCAGCACTCCATCAACGGCTATCTGATCGGAAGCATCCATGCCCACCAGAAACTCCTGGGCATAAGCCACGCTGTCGACCGCCTTTAATACCCCTTTACCCTGATAGCGACTGCAATCTTTGTCCCGTAGTTCCACCGCTTCAAAGGCCCCGGTGGAGGCCCCTGATGGGACAATGCTGCGGCCCATGGTGCCATCTTCCAGTATCACATCCACTTCAATGGTTGGGTTTCCCCGGGAATCCAGTATTTCTCTGGCAAAAATATCTTCAATATAAGTATTCATTTTTTCCTCCATTTTTTTATTCTGGTCTCTGCCAAACACTTCGGTGCTAAATTCTTGGGTTCAATTTTTTATATCCTTTTTTGTTTATACACCTATTTTATGGAAATAAACTTTTACCGGAAATAAAATGCATACAAAAACCCTGAAAAAGAAAATCTCTTTCAGGGTCTGGGTATTTTATTTTTCAGGGGCAACTAAAGGTTCACCTTCTTCATCAATCAGTACCGTGAGTCCGCCGCCAAATTCATCAAAATGATATAAGTAATTAATTCCTGTTTCGGTATCTTCAATGATCTTACACCCGGAACTCTCGCCAGTGGGTTCGTTGAGAACGATTTTGAATCGGTTTTTCTTTTGTTTTTTTGTTTTCATTTTTTTCTCCTCTTAAATCAAGGTGGCCGATTTCATTATACCCAATTCCGGATAAAAAATCAATTTTTCTGGCATTTTTTTGGAAAGACGGGTTTTCGTACCGATCTGATCGCTGTGATTCCTCAGAGATATCTTCTTAACTGAAGCGACGATCGATGATCCGGACGCTTTTTTTCTCGGATCGAGGCAACGATCCTATCGAGTTGGCCTGGGGAATAACACTTAAGCCCACCCGGGATTTAAACTGCCGTTTCACCTCAGCTTCAATCATATTCTGATCAACACCATTTAAAACTTCAAAAGCCAGAACCACCCGGTCTTTGCCGTCCTGATGATCCACGGTAGCCAGATATTCACTGCTGACCCCATCGACGGTTTTTAACAGCTCATCAATCTGGCCGGGGTAGATATTAACCCCCTTTACCTTGACCATGTCGTCAGTACGGCCGATGATCCGATCATGACGGGGATAAACCGAGCCACAAGCACAGGGGCCAGGAATAAAGCGGGTGATATCATGGGTACGGTAGCGCAGCAGCGGCGCCCCCTCCTTCCGGAAAGTGGTGATCACCAGCTCGCCATACTCGCCTTCCGGCACCGGTTTTAGAGTTTCCTGGTCAAGAATTTCAAAGTACAGATAATCCGACCAGTAGTGGAGCCCGTCGTGTTCGCTGCAATCAATGGAAATGCCGGGGCCGTAGATTTCAGTCAGGCCATAAATATCAAACAGCTCGATCCCCAGCTCTTCGGCAATCCGGCTGCGCATCTTGTCACCCCAGCGTTCTGAACCGATGACACCCCGCTTTAAATGGATCTGATCGCCGAGGTTCTGGTTGGCCACCTCTTCGGCCAGCAACAGAGCATAGGATGAGGTCGAGGCCAGCACTGTAGCTTTTAAATCGACCATCATCTGCAATTGTTTCTGGGTGTTCCCCGGCCCCATCGGAATCGCCATGGCGCCCATTTTCTCGGCCCCGGCCTGAAAGCCGATCCCGGCAGTCCAGAGCCCATAGCCTGGGGTAATCTGAATCCGGTCTTCATCGGTCATCCCGGCATAGTGATAACAACGGGCGAACATTTCCGCCCAATCAGCTACATCGCTGGCGGTATAGGGAATGATCACCGGCTGGCCGGTGGTTCCCGATGAAGAATGAATCCGTACCACCTCACTGTCCGGTACCGCCTGCAAACCGAGGGGATAGGCATTGCGGAGATCACCCTTATCAGTAAAAGGCAGCTGCTCAAAATCAGCCATGGTGTTAATATCATCCGCCACAATTCCGGCGGCTTTAAACCGTTGCTGATAAAAAGGACTTTTCTCTTCCAGTCGCTTGACCAGTGCCTGTAAATTTTTTAAAGTTTCCATCTTTCTTTTCCTCTTTCCTGACATAAAAAAGACCCATCCCATTATTGTCTGCAACAATAAAAGGATGAGTCAAAATAACCCACGGTACCACCTTTATTCACAGGCTAATCTAACCTGTGCACTTGATCTGCAAATGCCATCACATCTGCCATCCCTTAACGTGGATGAAACGTTGTGAAATACTCAGGCCCTGCCCTTTCCTCACACCCTCAGGTGCCCATTATGCCAGTCCGCTTCCTGTTTGGCTCTCACCATCCCCAACTCGCTTTAAATGCGCTGCTGACTTTACTCCACCATCACCGGTTTGTTTTTTCTGAGTATAGCCCTAATTTTTATTTTTGTCAAGACCCCTCATTTGATCACGCCGTTTTCCAGACAGACAGCCAGATTCATTTTCTTTTCCCCGGCTGTTTCAAAATGAATACTGGCAATATTGCCGTTACGGGTCAGAATGGTACCGGCCCCAAAACGCTGATGAATCACCACCCGACCCTGCTGATAAGCCCCCAGATCAACAGTAGCACCGCTGGCCGCACCGGTATGATAATCTTGCCATTTGCCCTGCTGACGGCCAAAACTCTCACGATGCCGAAGCCCCGGTTTTTCCGGCGCCGCTTTTTTGCGGGGTAGACCGTCAATTAAATAAGAAATAAACGGCGAAGGTTTGATGTCCTTGTCCCGGTGTTTAACACAGAGAAATATCAATTCCTGTTTGGCCCGGGTGGCACCGACATAAAAGAGCCGGACTTCTTCGGCGTAGGCTTTGGCATCTTCCGGGGCATTGGAGACATTGGGAATCTGCCCTTCGGTGGCATCAATGATAAAGACCTTTTCAAACTCCAGACCCTTGCTGGAATGAAGGGTCGATAGGGTCACTCGGGGTGTTTTCGCCTTTCTGGTTTGAGGCTCCTGCAACTTTTCGGCCAGCCTTTCCAGCTTATCAAAAAAGTCCGGAAAATTGTTAACCCGGCCACCAAGGATCTTCAGCACCGTCAGCTTCTGCTCTATACTTTCTTCTGATTGTCCGGAACTGATCCGGAAATTGAGATAAGAGCGGTACCCCAGGCTATCCAGAATCATCACAATTCCCCGCTGCGGCGGCACCGCCTGTAGTTTTTCAAACCCGGCCTTAAGTTCTTCTAGCCGTTTAACCTGCCAGGCCCGGTCACCACTGATCTTGATCAGGGTGTCAAGGACATTTTCGCCAGGTTTATGTCGCCGCTCCAGCTGGTTGATGGTTTCCCGGGAGATGGCCGTATCCATCTTATAGTAAACCTGGGTGAATAAATTGATATCATCCAGATTTACGGCAAACGCATAAAAAAGCTGGATATCCTTAATCAGAAAATGACCGAAAAACTGTGGACTATGTTCCTTGATCTGATACGTGATCCCAGCCACATCGAAGAGATCCACCAGGGGAATAGCCGACTCATTGTTGCGATAGAGCACCGCGATTTCCTTGCCTTCCCGGCGGATTGCTTCAATGATCAGCTGATACTGAGCTTCGCTGGACGTCACCCATTCCCGGGCAATTGGCACCCCAGTAAACGACCTGTCCCCAGGCACCACCATTTCTTTTTGGTAGCGCTCATGGTTTAGCTTGATAAAGGCATTGGCCTTGTCAACTATCTGCCGGGTGCTGCGGTAATTGGTTTCCATCAGCAAGACCTCGCCCTGAGGCCAGGTCTCTTTAAAGGTCAGTAAAGCCTCAGGAAAAGCGCCCCGAAAACCATAAATACTCTGATCCTCATCCCCCACCATAAAAAGATTCCCGTTTTTCCCGGTTAATAGTTCAATGATTTTAAACTGAATCTTTGACGTATCCTGGGCTTCGTCCAAATGGATATAGGTATACTTATTCTGAAAAAAGGCCAGCATTTCAGGGTACTTTTTTAATAGTCCCCAGGCATATTTTAATATGTCATCAAAATCCATCAGTTGTTCCTGGCGTTTATAGCTTTCATAGGCTTCATAGATTGCCAGAAAATCAACCTCCAGTGGTGGCAGCAGTTTTATTTCTGCCTCGGTCAGCATCATGTTTTTACAAAAGCCGATCCGTTGACAAATTTCGCCCAGTTCAACTTCCCCCGGATGCTCCTGAAAAAGCTGCCGGTATAACTCCCGGATCACCGGCGTGATATTCCCCAGTACCGTATGGGCCCGGCGCCGGTAGCTCCGCTCATAATGACGGATGACCCCCAAAGCAAAGCTGTGGATGGTGCTGAAATGGAGGGTTTTTGCCTGGGATTCGCCAAACAGTTTGGTATATCTGGCTTTTAAATCCCGGGCCCCCATCCGGCTGAAAGTCAGGGTCAGAATTTCCCCCGGATCGATTTGTAAAACCTCCAGCAAATAGGCGATCCGGCAGATAATCACTGTCGTTTTACCACTGCCCGGCACCGCCAGCAAGAGGCTCTGACCTCGGGTTCGCACCACCGCCTGTTCCTGCTGGGGATTCAGTTTTATTTGATAGGATTGTTTAAAGGTTTCAAAATTTTTCATGACCCCATTATAGCTGAAATATATTTTTTTATCCAGTCTATCAGCAGTCAGGCTATCACAATGTCTGCGTCAGCGCGCTAAAAAAAACCACATCGTTTCATTTCCCGACCACTAAAATTTGTTAAATCTTGATTTTCTAATAAATTACTCGTTTACAGCTATTCTTTTCGGGTATAATAAACTCAGAAACAATTTTGAAATAGGGAAGGAGTATGATTATGAGTTTTGAAGATGGAATGAAGGGGTTTACCTTTGGCATTATTTCTTTAATTTGTATTGGTGTCAATATCATTTTGACAACGATCGGTCTGAGTACCATCGCCTCAATTGTCAGCCTGGCTGGTCTAGTCACTGCCATCATGGCTTTTGTCTACGGCAAAAAAGAGTATGCCGCTGATCCGGATAATAAAAAAGCCAAGACCGGTAAAACCATTGGTCTGGTGCTGATTATTATCAACATCGTCTTTGCAGTTATTGCCATTGTGGCAATGATTGCACTGTTTGGCTTGGCAGCTTCACTGAGTTAAATTTTTCGAATCCACCATTAAATCAAAAGACACCTTCATCAATGAAAGGGTGTCTTTTTTATGTGGTGCTGCCACCGTTAGCTATTGATTCATCTTGCGGGCCAACTCATAGATCTGCCGCTCATCCGCATCGGTGAGAATTCTTTCCATACTATAGGCAATCACCAGTACCCCGATAACATCCATCACCAAACGGATCAGGGTAAACTGCCAGCCCATGGCCGCCACTTCAAAAAGCAGCAATGGTATTTTCATCGATGCCCAGGCCCCGACGATAATAAAAACATTGGCCAACCGACTGCCTTTGTTTAAGAATACCCCAGCCACCGGAAAGGCCCCGTAAAGCGGACCGGCGGCGGCAGCTCCCAGAAAGAATCCCAATAATACCCCAATAATCCCCGAATCTTTGCCCATGTATTTGACCATGGTTTCTTTTTTTACCCAGACATCCAATAGACCAATTAAAATAAAGATCGGCGGCAGTACCCCCAGCATTTCTAACACACTGCTGATTGCCAGGCTGTAAACCTGAACCCCCATGGCTGGTTTGACAGCCAGTATAACCAGGGTGACTACAATCATTATCCCAAAAAAACGATACCGCTTGACCAATTCGACGCTCTTCTTTTTCATGACAAAACCCCTCCTATAACCAGCGCAACCAATATCGAAAAGATCAGTCCCATGCCATTTCGTAAAAACGTCGCCTTTTTCCCGAAATACAGAAATTCAACCGGCATGGTCACAATTCCCACCATCATCAAACTGGATACAAAAGCGCCAATTTGCATATAGCCGGCTCCATTTTCCAACAATGCCGCCGCCAATGGAAAGGCCAGAAAACCCGGTATTAACGTAATTGAACCGATCACGGTCGCAATAATTACCCCAACCCATCCTGAGTCTTCTCCGATCAGTTGGGAAATCTGCTGCGGTGATAATAGGCTGAGGATCACCCCAATCAGCAACACAATCCCCAAAAATTGGGGCAAAATATTCTCAAAAGCTTTTAACGCCTTGATTAAGGCCATTTTTGTTTTTTCCCGGCTTTTGACCAAGGAAAAAACGAGCCCAATGGCCGCCAATCCATAAAAAACAATCGTCATGGTCATCTCTTTTCCCTCTTTTCATCGCTTGTTCATCACTTGGTGGTCGTTTCTTTTTTACTAATTTAGTTATCTATTATAACAAAAATAAAGCTCCGGCGCAAAACACCAGAGCTCAAGTTTGATTATTAATATGCCTTTAGATGCCGTAGTAGGCCTGGTCCATAACGCCTCCCAGTTTTTCTCTGGTCACTTCCACCGGGTTGGTCGTCGTGCAGATATCAGCCATCGCCTTATTAAGCATTTCTTCCCGGGCGTCCAGATAATCCGCTTCCGAAACTCCTGAGGCTTTTAACGAAGCAGGAATATTCAATGAAGCACTGAGCGCTACCACACTGTTATAAAGGGTTTCGGTGGCGTTGCCGGAGACATTCAGAATGCCGGAACCACTTAACAGCCGGGCATACTGATGCTGAACCTTTTCGTCCTGGCCGTTAAATTTGATCACATAGGGCAGTACAATGGCATTGGCCAATCCGTGGGGCAGATGGAACATCGCACCGAAGGCATGAGCAATACTGTGGGTAATACCCAGACCGGCACTGTTAAAGGCAATCCCGGCCATACAGGAGGCAATCTGCATGCTGCCCTTGGCTTCCAGATCCGAGCCATTCACATAACTGGGATAGAGACTGCGGAAAACCAGTTCCACGGCCTTGTTGGCATAACACCGGGCAAAGGGATTGTTCTGGGTGGAAATAAAAGCTTCAATGGCATGGGTCATGACATCCATTCCGGTTGCGGCGGTGGCCCCGGCTGGGACGCTTTCAATCAGCTGCGGATCAAGAATCGCCTCATCCGGCATCATCAGGATATCGGTCAAGGGAATTTTGGTATTCTTCTGTTTGTCGGTGATGACGGCGTATTCGGTAACCTCAGAGCCGGTTCCGGCGGTGGTCGGAATAGCAATAAAAGTCGGTTTATGAACATAGCGGTCTTCGAAAAAGATCCGTTTGAAATTGACGCAGTAAAAAATAATCGCCTTGGCAGCATCAATAACCGATCCCCCACCAATGGCTATCAGCGCATCGGGTTTGTTCATGATGATATGCATCAGTCCTTTTTCGACGATTTCGGTAGAAGGATCAGACTCAATATCGGCAAAAACATGATACGAAATCCCTTTGGCATCCAGTTCATCGGTTAGTTTTTTTAGCAAGCCAAACTTGACCATCCCCTGGTCAGTGGCAATACAGACGTTTTTAAAATTATGTTTCTCAATTTGTTTCAGGGAACCTTCCCCATAATAAATTGCTGGCTTCACTTGAAAAAATCGCATGGGTTTTTCCTCACATTCTTAATTTTAACTTTCTCAATGGTTCTTTCCGCCACGGCGGTATCCGATTCTAGTCAGATTGAACTTTTTTCATTATAGCAAGAATACTTGTTAAAATATAGATTATCCCTAATTTTTATTCCATGATGACCATTAAGTATCATGATTCTGCCGCAACGCAAAAAGTCTATTGAATACCAAACTCTGTTTGACATTCAATAGACTTTTTTGTCGTGCACCCCACTTCGACTACCAATTTCCAAGCGTTACACAGGTAGTTGGCTCAAATCAGATAATCCTCCGGCACATAGAAGATCCTACTTACCGCTGCTTCATTCCTGACCTGACGGGGTTCATAAGTTTCTATTGCGAAGGGTCCAACTCTCAACGCCACTTTCCTCTGGCAGACCTCAAACCCTGGCGCCTCGATGGGGAATTCAACCCTGCTACAGCGGATTGCAGGTTACAAAGCACCGCTAACTCTCCATCTAGCACGACCTGTACATTATAGCCTATTAATGTATAATTGACAAGAAAAAATAAATCGCTTAAGAAAGTCTCAGGATGCCTTGTCCTGATAATTAGCAATCCGCTGGGTGACGTTTTCCTGGAGGTTACGATAAAAGAACTGATAATCGTAAAGATGGTACACGCCGTCCGAAAAAATATCCAGCACCGGCGGATAATCCGCCACTGCGACATCGGTAACCCGAAGTGTACCCCGGGTGGGATCCAGATAGGCCCCCGTCAGGTTGGGGATCTCTTTGATAATGGCCCCGGAGTAGTCGGTAAAGACGGCTCCCTGATTTTCTGCAGCCGTCGCCGGGGTACTGTCGGTTTTCCAGTTCAGAGGGTTAATCCCCAGAGTTTGATCAGGAACGATCAACGAGGTTTCGACCCCCACCGCCTCGGAATTAAAGCTGATAATCACCCCGGTATCACCGGCCTGCTGGGCCATTTTCAGATGCGGATACTGAGCCAGATCCGCCGGCGTCACCCGCCAGCCAATTAAGTAGGCGGCCACCAGCTGCTCACTCAAGGCCGGATCGGAAAATTTCTCTTCCAGCAGTCGCAGCAGCATTTCTGATCCTTGACTGAACCCGGCCAGCACAAAGGGTCGGCCCTGATTGTAATCTTCCATGTAAACATCAAACGCTCGGGCGACATCGTCATAAGCCAGATCAAAATACGGTTCAGCTTCAGCTGGCTCCATGGTATAAGCATTCAGTCCGGCCTGGCGATAGTAGGGAGCAAAAAAATTGGCTGACCCGTCATAAATTCCCTTTTCCATCGTGGTGGCTCCTAAAAACTGGGCTTTGGTCGCTTCGTCGGCCAGATCCATGGAATGAATCTCAGCGGTGCCCAGATAAACAGTCGGCGCCACAAAAAATACATCGCACGCCTTGTTGCGGTCGCTTTCAATCGGCAGATAGGCCCAGTTCTCCGGCTCGCTGTAATCCACCACCGCTGCTGATTGGACACACCCTCCCAGGAGCATGCCCATTAGAATCAAAACCGCCAAAACTGCTAGCGATCGCTGGCGCTTTGTTCGTGTTGACATAATTTTCCCCCTTTTTTATATCGAATTCATTGCTACTGCCTATTCTATCTTTTTTGATCAGCCAAATCAAAACTTTTTAGCCATCCTGAATTAAAAAAACGAGAAAATCAGAATCATTCTTTTAGAACTCCAATAATTGGGTAATCAATAATAAAGCCTATTTTTCTTTTGGGCTATTATCTTTGAATGGAGGGTTTTGTATGTATAACATACTTTTAGGCGGCGCCGCCGGCGATGGCATTGAAACAATGTCCGCAATTTTTGAAAAAATGCTGAAACAATCGGGTTGTCATCTTTTTACAATCCGTGATTTTATGTCCCGGGTCCGAGGTGGCCACAATTTCACCCAGATCCGCTTTGGCGATCAACCCCTTCACGCCCATCGGGACATCTTGAATGGGATCTTTGCCATCGATGAGACCACCTATCAGGAACATCAGTCCCGACTATCCTATGATGGTTTTATTTTATGCGATGAGTCGTTAGCGATTGATGACTTCCGGGCCATTAAATGTCCTCTGAAAAAAACTGCTGCCAACCTTGGCAACTCCAAGGTCATCAATAGCGTGGCTACCGGAGCCCTGCTGAAACTTTTTGATATTCCCCTTGATCAGGTTGCGGGTATTTTAAAAGCAAGTCTTCGGGCTGACCTGGTCGATGTCAACCTGTCTGCCATCAAAATGGGTTATGATTTATTAAACACCACTCATCATTTATCGCCAGTTGTAACGTCAGAACAGCTTTTACTGTCCGGCAATACCGCCATTGGCCTGGGGGCTGTAGCCGCCGGAATCCGGTTTTACTCAGCCTATCCGATGTCACCATCGACCAGTCTGCTTGATTTCTTTAATGCTCAAAGCAGCTCCATGTCCATTGCCGTCGAACAGGCTGAAGACGAAATTGCCGCCATCAACATGGCTATTGGGGCCTCCTATACCGGAGCCGCTGCCATGACCGGCACCTCTGGTGGAGGCTTTTCGCTGATGGTGGAAGCCCTGGGCTTTGCCGGTATCGCCGAAATCCCGCTGGTCGCTGTTGATGTCCAACGTCCCGGACCGGCCACCGGTTTTCCCACCCGAACTGAACAAAGTGATCTGAAATTTGTCATCTCGGCCTCCCAGGGGGAATTCCCCCGGATGGTCATCGCCCTGCGGGATCATGCCGATTGTTTCTATCAGACTGCCCGGAGTCTGGCTTTGGCCAAGAAATACCAAATTCCGGTCATTCTCTTAAGCGACCAGTATCTGGCCGATTCCACCACCACCGTCCCGCTTTTTGATGTCAACAAAATTGTCCACTTTGACCAACCAGGCCCGATGGTTCCGGCAACGGATGATTTGCCATATCAACGCTATGCCCTCACTGAAAACGGCATCTCACCACTAGCCATCCCGGGGAAAAGCCCGGCCCTGGTCCGGGTGGACAGTGATGAACATGATCCCTGGGGCCAGATTACCGAATCGGCAACCGTCCGCAATCAGATGGTCAATAAACGGCAAAATAAACTAAACGCCCTAAAAGAAGAACTGATCGAACCGGAATTCTGGGGCTCCCATCAATGCCAGTCGCTGCTGGTAGGGTTTGGTTCCACCAGCGGAGCCATTAAAGAAGCCATAGATATTCTCAATCAGAACGAAAATAACTATGGGGCCCTGATTTTTGGCGATATTTATCCCCTGCCAACCGAACGGCTTCGTCATTTTGCCGCCCAGGTGGTCGATATAATCAATGTCGAACAAAACGCCACCGGCCAACTGGCATCGTTAATCCGGGAAGAAGCGCTGATCAACTGCGACCACAGCATTCTCAAATATGATGGCCGCCAGTTATCTGTAGACGATATTCTCAATGGTATTAAAAATCTTAAAGGAGGCTTTTGACATGAACAAACCAGCATTTACCACCTACGATACCGCCTGGTGCCCTGGCTGCGGCAACTACGCCATTCTCGAGACCCTCACCGGAGTGTTGAATCAGCTGGCTACCCCACCCCATCAGGTGGTTCTGGTCGGAGGGATCGGCCAAGCCGCCAAAACCAATCAATACATCACTGCCAATGGCTTTAGTGGGCTCCATGGCCGTTCTCTGCCAGCGGCGGCCGCCATTAAAATTGCCAACAATGATCTGACCGTAATTGTCAATACTGGCGATGGTGATTCCTACGGCGAAGGGGGAAATCACTTTCTTCATAACATTCGCCGTAACGTCGATATTACTCATTTTGTCCACGACAATCAGATCTATGGCCTGACCAAGGGCCAGCCCTCGCCCACCTCCGACCCCTGCGATCCGCTTCATAAAGCGGCTGCCTGCAATATGGGTGCAACCTTTAATCCACTCCTGGTTGCCCTGGCCGCTGGCGCCACCTTTGTGGCCCGTTCCTTTTCCGGTGACAAAAAACATCTGGCCGACATGATGTCTGCCGCAATTAAGCATCCCGGCTACGCGTTGGTCGATATCCTCCAGCCCTGTGTCAGCTTTAATAAAGTCAACACCTTTGCCTACTATAAGCAACGGGTGAAACCCCTGGATGATCGCTATGATCCGACCAATAAACTGGCCGCCATCGAAAAAGCAATGGAATTCGGAGATGCCATTCCGATTGGCATCCTTTATCAACAAGCCACCCCCACCTACGCCGATAAACGCCCGGAACTTTTTGATAACACTCCCCTTGTTGATAAACACGTTCCCCAGAGCGCTATCGAGACCTTAATTAAAAGCTATATCTGAATCAAGAAGAAAGAGGTAATCGTATGGATCCCAAGTTATTTTACCAATGCAACGACTGCAACGCCGTGCTGTTGGAACTAAACGGCACCCTGACCCAATACTGCAACCACTCCCAGACGCTGCTGGCCCCTAATACCGTTGATGCCGCCAAGGAAAAACACCTTCCGGTGCTTGTTTTTTCCGACCACCAGCTTCAGGTTAAGGTGGGAAGCGTTCCCCATCCGATGACAACCGATCATTCCATTTTATGGATCTTTGTCCAAACCCGAAACGGTGGCCAATATGTGCAATTGACGCCCGAACATCCACCTGAAGCCTTCTTCACCGTCGAATCACTGGATGTTATCCGGGTTTATGCCTATTGTGATGTTCATGGCCTCTGGATGGTCAACAATGCCGAGCTGGATTACGAAGAAATTGTCTGCTCCCCGGAGTTCCCCCAGGGCTGTATTGAGTAATGATCCGCTTTTATCGTATCGTTACTGGTTTGCTCCAGATTTTATGATGACCTGACATCACCGGGTTCCGGGTCGAAACCGACCCGAGCCCGGATTCATCCCAAAATGTCAAAATTCTTTATAAAACCTTAAATTTCAGCCATTTAATTTCTTTATTTTTCGTTGTGATATAATGAATAACATATTTAAGCCAAGGGATGATTCCTGAACGATAATAAACTTAACCTTGTGCTTTCGATCCCTAAAGCTCTAATCAATGCTACCGTAACAAAATGGAGGTTATCTGATGCAAAGAGTACTTAAGACCATTCAAAATGCTCCTTACCGCAGTTCTCAGTTAGTCATGAAGCAAGTCGCCCAGGTGTTGCCCCTACCGATTCCTCCGGTCCTTCAGGGCCCTGGCATGGTTCGCCGTTTTCCCGAAATCATTGCGATTTCCGGGGTGAATAAAGTTCTGGTTGTTACCGACAAACCCCTGCATAAAATGGGTTTACTGGATTCCTTTTTATGTTCTCTGGAAACCAATGGCATTGACGCCATCGTCTTTGACAAGGTCCAACCCAATCCCACTTTCGAAAATATCGAGGACGGTCTGGCTCTGTATTACAGAAGCAACTGCCAGGGCATCGTCGCCTTTGGCGGTGGTTCTCCCATCGACTGCGCCAAGATTATTGCCGCCAAAGTCACCAACCGCAAAAGCATTGAAAAAATGCGGGGGCTGTTTAAACTGACCCGAAGACTGCCGCCTTTTTTTGCCATCCCCACCACTGCCGGTACCGGTTCAGAAGCAACCATCTGTGCCGTAATCACCGATCTTAAAAATCACGAGAAATTTGTAATTAGCGATCCCAAACTGGTTCCCCTGGCTACGGTTTTTGATCCGGAGCTCAGTGTCGGCCTGCCCCCTTCCCTGACAGCTACGACCGGAATGGATGCCCTAACCCACGCAGTGGAAGCCTACATCGGAAAATACGACACTGCTTTTGTTAAAGAAAAAGCCCTGAATGCCACTGAAATTATTATCAATAATCTTGAAGATACCTATCATAATGGCCAGGATTTGGAGCTCCGTCTGAAAATGGCTCAGGCTTCCTTTGATGCTGGATTGGCTTTCACCCGAGCCTATGTGGGCTATGTCCACGCCATTGCCCATGCCATGGGTGGCTTTTACGGGGTTCCCCACGGTTTAGCCAATGCCATTATTTTGCCCTACATTCTTGAGTTTTCCAAAAAAGCCGCTGAAAAAAAACTGGCCGAACTGGCTTTCTATGCCGGTCTGGGCGAAGCCATGTATGATGACGAAACCCTGGCGGAACTCTTCATCGAAAAAATCAAATCGATGAACCTCCATATGGGTATCCCCACCACCATTTACGCTCTGAAGGAAAAGGATATTCCCGAACTGGCCAAGCGGATTCTAAAAGAAGGGAATCCCACCTACCCGGTTCCCCGGATTATGAATTATCAGGAATGTTGCGACATCCTGAGACAGCTGTGCCCGGAAAGAGCTCCCGAGGCTTAAATGAAAGTCCAGGTCTTTCCCCCACCCCTTGCCAGCCTGACCCATCTGGATGAGGATGGTATGATGACATTACCCCCAGGCGCTCGATTATTGACTGTTTACCGCCAGCTGAAAATTCCCCTGGTGCTGCAGCCGCTGCTGATCTGCCATGTCAATTACCAACGAGTCAAATTAAGCACCCCGTTAAAACACGGCGATGTGATCAGTTTTATACTGCCCCTGGCGGGAGGATGAGAGGTATTTTTTGAAAGGTTATTGCGGAACAATCCTGATGGTGGATCTCTCAAATTCCACCTTTGACGAAATCAAAATTCCCGATACGGTATATGAACATTTTCTTTCCGGGGTCGGTCTGGGAGCCTATATTTTATACAAATATATACCTGGCGGAGCTGATCCCCTGGGGCCTGACAATATTCTCGGCTTTGTCAGTGGTCTCCTCACCGGCACTGGTAGTTTTATGACTGGCCGCTGGCTGGCAGTCTGTAAATCGCCACTTACCGGGGGCTTCGGTGATGCCAATTGTGGTGGCACCTTTTCGCCAGCCATTAAGCAATGCGGTTATGACGGCATCTTTTTCAAGGGTCAGGCTCCCAAACCGATGCTGCTCTTTATTGATAACACCGGCCCCCAGCTCCTGGATGCTGGTATGCTCTGGGGGCTGGATACCGTCGCCACCGAAGCGGCCATCAATCAGATGATTACCGCCAACAAAAAGCTGGCAATTGCCACCATTGGCCCGGCTGGTGAACACCAATCGCAAATCGCCGGGATTTCCAACGATGGTGGCCGAATGGCGGCCCGTTCCGGGGTAGGTACGGTAATGGGTTCAAAAAAACTAAAAGCCGTAGTTCTGGCAGGTTCAAAGATGATCCGTTCTGAGAATCCGGAAACCCTCAGAGCCATCAGCCAGGACTATGCCCGAAAAATCAAAGCTTCCAACCTGCCACCAATGACAACCGGGGCAATCTTGCCTTTGATGGGCAAATCCATGGTTGCCACGGATAAGGCAATCCCTATCGACGGCATGTTATCCACGGCCATTATCAAAAAATGGGGAACTGGTTTTACCAATACCATGGGAATGACCATGGGTGACACGCCTGTAAAGAATTGGAAGGGTTCGATCACCGATTTCCCCTATCGCAAGTATCGTCAAATGAATCCGGATCTTATTCAAAAACATGAAAGGCAGAAATATCACTGTTATTCCTGTGTCATCGGCTGTGGGGGCCTGTGCGATATCAGCGCGGTAAGCAAAGGTCGCTTCACCCATACCCACAAGCCCGAGTATGAAACAGTCGCCGCCTTCGGTGCCCTGCTTCTCAATAAAGACCGGGATTCCATCTTTACGATCAATGAGCTCCTCAATCGGGGTGGGATGGACAGCATCTCTGCGGGAAACACCATCGCCTTTGCTATGGAGTGTTATGAAAAAGGCTGGTTAAGCCAGGAAGTCACCGGCGGCCTGGATCTCTCCTGGGGCAATGCCGCTGCCATTATTACCCTGGTTGAACAGATGATTGCCGGAACCGGTTTCGGGGCAATTTTACAACACGGTGTTAAAAAAGCCAGTGAAATTTTAGGTGTCGAATCAGCGCCCCTGGCCGTCCATGCTGGTGGTCAGGAACCCGGTATGCATGATCCCCGGCTCGATCCAATCCTCGGTATTCATTATTCCTGCGACCCCACCCCCGGCCGCCACACCATCGGTGCTGGCAGCTATTACACCTATATGCGAATCTGGGAGGATGTCACCTGGGCGCCCAAGGTCAAACTGGGGGAGGATAAAAATAGCGAATACGAGGCGACCAATCAGGTCGGCCTGAAATCGATGATTAATGCCTGCATCAAACAAATTCTGGATGGCTCTGGTGGTTGTTTTTTTGCGCTGGTCAGCGGACTGAATCACTTTAAACTATTTGACTATCTCAATGCTGCTACCGGCTGGAATAAGACCCCTAACGAATACATGACCATCGGTCTGCGAATGCAAACCCTGCGCCAGTCCTTTAACGTTCGGGAGGGGATCAATCCCCGGGATTTTAAAATGAATGACCGTCTCAGCGGTAAGCCGCCATTGACTGAAGGGCCATTGAAAGGTAAGCAGTTTAACATGGATGAAATGATGAGCATTCACTACCAGTTTATGGGTTGGGACAAAAAAACCGGTATCCCCACCAAAACAGCCCTGGAGGATCTGGGCTTTTGCGATCTGGAAATGGAGGGCATAACCCATGGCTGATAAGAAAAAACCGGTTATCAACTATGAACTCTGTATGGCCTGCGGGATCTGCTCCGGCGATTGCCCTTTAAGCTGCATTGTCCTACGAAAAACCGACATCGACAGCTACCAGAAAGCCTATCCGGTGCTGGATGAATACTATCGCTGTACCGGCTGCACCCGTTGCGCCAAAGCCTGCCCGATGGAAGCGATTAAGATGATGTGATCACCAGCTGATGGCTTACCCTGCAACGAATAAGACTGCGAGTCTTTCCAGTAATTTTTTCGGACTGAAACCCGCAATAATTTACATGTATTACTTAATATTGGCAAGTGTGTCTACACACGCTTGCCAATATTTTAGGTTGCATTCATAGTATAATTGGTTGCGATAAGATAAGGTGAGGTGTTTAAAATGCAGATCGATACTAAAAACTTGGTTTCAATTTCCGAAGCAAACCAAAATTTTTCCAAAGTCGCCCGTCTGGTCGATGAGAATGGCGCTGCGATAATTTTAAAAAATAATACCCCGCGATACGTTTTAATTGAATTTAGTCAGTTTCAAAAAGAAGTATGCAGTGATGATAAGGAAGTGAATACCATTGCCAGAAGAATACTATCCAAACATCAGGTCGCCTTTGAGGAATTGGTAAAATCATAAATTCTTATATACAGTTTTAAAAAATTCGGGTATAATCAATCTTCGAACCACAACAGATTCTTTGTATTTAAATTATGTTATTAGATGACCAACCATTTGATAACCTGCCGAACCTCAACATGCGATGTCGTTTTTATTTAGATTTTTTTCAAATATGCAATTAGATTGTATCATCATATGTAATTAGTTGGATAAAACCGTTGACAGATGTATTTTTCGGGTGTATTATTCTTACAAAGGAGGTGCAGAATGAAAATATTATCCTATGACGTAAAAGTCTATGTGTTAAAAGACATTTCTATCGCCCAATTGATGCAGAAGCAGTGTGAACTTATTGATACCTGTTTTGAAAACGATATCACG
This sequence comes from Acetobacterium sp. MES1, assembly GCF_002237635.1. Lineage (NCBI taxonomy): Bacteria > Bacillati > Bacillota > Clostridia > Eubacteriales > Eubacteriaceae > Acetobacterium > Acetobacterium sp. MES1. The sequence goes on along the minus strand of NZ_MJUY01000057.1, from coordinate 17,761 downwards.
TGGTCATCATGGCATGAAGCAAATCAGTTTAAGGGCTATTCATTTGCTGGTTTTATCCCTGTGGAGGCAAAAAAAATCTATCGTGAAGGTAACATCTATTCCTTCACCCTCCGAACTGTCAATGAAGAACTCGGACATTTATTTATGTTGATCCTACAAAACGCTCATACCCCATTTCTAAAAGTCCTCACCATCCAATCCAAAACACTACCCCAAGTTCAACTCACAAAAATCTATACCCTTACTCCATGCATACTTAAGACCGATCAAGGTTATTGGCGAACTGTTATGGATCTTGATACTTTTGAAAAGCGACTAAAAACAAATTTAGTTAAGAAATATAACCATATTACCCATACAAAAATCGATGAAGACTTCCCTTTTTTTTCTCACATTAAATTCGATAACCATAAGCCAATCGCTGTCCCCTATAAAAACATCAAGCTTTTGGGCGACAAGATAACTCTCATGGTTGAACCCAATCCATCCGCCCAAAAGCTTGCCTATACGGCCTTGGGTTGTGGGTTATTAGAAGCCAGCTCCCGCGGCTTTGGTTTCTGTGGTTATAAATTCGCCTAGGAGGTGTTACTATGCTAAAAGATTGCATTGATATTTTTGAGCGAAAATATTCTTCAGCTGGCGATGCTTTGATTACGGACAATTATACGCTTGATCCCGGTACCTATATCCTGGTTGATATGGACGGCCAAATCATTGATCAAAAAGATGTGGTTAGAAATAAGTTTGAACGAATTGGGTTTGATGATTTTATTGAACGTGATTATTTGTCAAAATTATTGGATATGAACAAGCCCATTGATGGAAAAAAAGTGATTCACAGCAATAACTATTTAAGTTTCTGGATAAAAAAAGACAATTTGCAACCTGACAATACCGGCAATGCCAAACTTAGTTTAGACATTGTCAACAACTACTATGCCATTCTAAAAAATCCACGACTCAAGTATACAAAAAAAAGCCTTGAACTTTATGATGACCTTGAAACATCAATTGGCTCTCCTGACCTTCAAATACTCGAGTTTTGCAAAACCTGGATCACCGAGCACATTTTTTCATTCATTGACGATCCCCAAATCAAATTTGATAAAACTTATTTAAAAATCTTTTTTCTGGCCGATTTGAATCTGTATCACCAGGAAAGTCAACGTTACTTCCTGCCAAATATTTATAACACCACCGATTACAACATTTTAATTAATAACCAGATCTTTGGTCTTCCCAACAACAACATGGGAATGAACGCCAAAAAACCATATCTTGAGAATAAAACCCGCATCAAAAGCAAAGTCCCTTATCTACTTTCTACTAATGATGTTTATATTCAAAAAAAGTTCTTCGACTACTTGTATAATTATGCCAACCAGGGAAAAACAAATGTGTATTTCAGCACCGATAGCGATGATCCAGACCCCATCTATCCTTATGAAAGCAGCCAGGCTCACTCCAAGAATTTTAATGGTTATTTTCTAAGAATCCAAAAAGGCAAAGAGCTGGAAATACGGGATTACGATTTAATAGCCGGCTATTCACCAGATCTTGATCACTTTGTCATTCATCAGGCTATCCCTATTCCCAAGGATGCCCATTCCGACCTAACCTACGAGGACAATCTTAATTTAAAAAGTGTTGAACATCTCATTAATTCAACCTTCTTTAGAAAATTCTTAACCACAAATTATTTTACAGAGGCTGGCGATATCAGGCTAAATGATTTCAGAGTCAAAGAAGAGCTTTTACGGTGTCGAAACGGTTTTTTTACCTGGTTTTATAAGGGAGATTCCCGGACAATTAAAAACCTCTTCCCCAAAAGCTCACATGAACTGATTAAAAACTCGATCAGTAACGGTCATTTTATTAAAGCCATTGAACAATTCAATGTTCGTGACGGATTTATCACTTATTTTAAAGGAGGAAAAAGCATGGCAGATCAGTTGAATCCAATTAGAAAGGTATTGCGTAAAAAGATAAACAGTACTGGCGATCATTCCATTGAAAGCGATCTGGAATATTTCTATGCCGTTGGACAGATTACGAACTTTTATCTATCCAAAACCAAATCTAACCAACCCGTATACTCAACAATTAATCCTGTTATCAATTGTAAAACGGATGAAAAATTAAAAGACTTAATTAAACGGCTTTTTTTGAAATACAATTATGCAATCCAACCGAGCCGACGCTTTGGTAATCTTCAAAGTATGATTTTTTCATATATTCCTGATAGTCCTATCGATTCAGTTACATTGATTGCTGGTTATTTAAGTCCAAACCTACTTTATGAATCCAACAAAGAAACAAAAACACAGGAGGAAAAAACTAATGTTGAATAAGCGAATTTACGGCGTTCTCGGGATTAAATCGGTGATGGCAAATTGGAATGCGGATTTTACCGGGTTCCCTAAATCCATTTCTACCGGAGAGGTTTTCGGAAGCGATAAAGCATTAAAATACCCAATCAAACGAATGTGGGAAGATCAAAATGAAAAAGTTGTGTATCTTAAGTCTTTCAAAACTGACATTGTTAAAAAAAAGGGCGAGTCTGACGCAATAAAAGTTCGTCCGAAATCATTGAAAGAACGCTATGAAGAAGTTTTTAATGTTCAAAATCTCAAAGACGAACGAGATAATATTACAGTTCTTAAAAATCTTTTCACCGCCATTGATATAAAAAACTTCGGTGCTACTTTTGCGGAAGAGGGAAATAACCTTTCAATTACCGGTGCTGTTCAGATTACTCAAGGTTTTAATAAATATAACGGTCATAATGTTGAAGAACAACAGATTCTTTCGCCCTTTAGAGACAGCACTAAAGACGAAGCTGAACAATCCACTTTGGGAACAAAAATCGTCAGCAATGAAGCCCACTATTTTTATGGTTTTGCTATTAATCCTAGTGTTTATAAAAACTTCATTCAAATGGGTGTTACCGAAGGTTATACTCAGGAAGATTATGAAAAATTTAAAACTGCGGCATCCATTGCTGCTACTTCGTATAACACCAATGCCAAGGTTGGCTGTGAAAACGAATTTGCGCTTTTTATTGAAACGGAGCCCGAACTTTATTTGCCGGACCTGGCCCAATATATTACTTTTGAAAAAAATCCAGACAGCAAAGATATCATTCAATTAGGCATAACTGATTTGATCAACAGTCTTGAAAACCGCATTCAATCGGTGGAAATTTATTATAATCCCTATACGACTATTCTTGAAGGAGAATTAAACAAAGTCAAGCTCTTTAATATCTTTACCAAAGCCGAGGTATAAAAATGGAGACACTCACCTTTAAGCTTAGCGGCGAAACCGGTTTTTTCAAGCAGCCGGATGTCAATACTTATCAATATTATACCTATGGCCATATTCATAAAATCGCATTATTAGGAATTTTAGGTGGAATTCTAGGATTAGATGGTTATAACCAACAACAAAAATCAGATATTTATCCTCAATTCTATGACCAGCTGCAGCATTTAAAAGTTGCCATTCAACCTTTAAATGAAGAAGGTTATATTCCTAAAAAAGTACAAGTTTTCAATAATTCTGTTGGCTATGCGTCTAAAGAAGAGGGTGGCAATCTGATTGTTAAGGAGCAATGGTTAGAAAAACCAACCTGGCAAATTTATTTGTTATTAGAAAATTTAGAAGCAGACTTATTACTTCAAGATTTAAAAAATCGACTCCTCGAAAAACGTTTCGTCTATCTCCCCTACCTTGGGAAAAATGATCACTACGCAAATATCGAAGAAATCACGGTTGACCCACTCGAGATTCTATCACCAGATTCACCCGTTCGCATCCACAGCCTTTTCCCTAAATTATCCGGTACTCTGGTTCCTCAAGATGATTTGTTTTCAGATGATATTGACGAACTTGATTTTAAATATGAAGAACGACTGCCACTGACAATTGATTCCTATTCCAATCAGTATCAGACCATCCCATTTATTTACACCAATATTCCGGTAAAATTATCGGAAACGACAACCTTACACCATGCCAACAAAACAAATCTTATCTTTTTTTAGGAGACTGCCATGTATTTTGATCAAATTCCACTCTTTAATTTTGAAGAGCATTTTAATACTGCTACTCCGTTCCATGCGCATCTTAGCAAAGATGTGCATGGAAATATTAAATCCGAGTTATTAGAAGAACACATGAACCTGACCATGAGCTATTTTGACAAACTTTGTGCGGAAAAGAATTTAAACCCAATTTTTCATCATTTCGAAGACCGACTGGTCGGCGATTTATCAGATCCAGCCAAAGCCTTGTGGAAGGAACTTCTTTACAATACCATCTATACCCATGACCTGGGGAAAACTAATCCAAATTTCCAGTGCCAGAAAATGAATAACCATGCCCATCAGACTACCCTCTCAAAAAACACCAATCATTCTTACTTTTCAGCACTTATTTATACAAATCACTATCTCAATAAAGTGCTTTCTTTTAAAGGAAAAGAGCAGCATCTTCTGTTTTTTACCTTGGTCTTTAATTCCTATATCATTAGCAAGCATCATGGTTATCTCAGTAGTTTCCCAAAATTTCTGGAAGAAATCAGTCGAGATTTAGCCAAGGAAAAACCCCATGATTGTATTTTGTATCTGGAATCATTTGGTAGCGCCATAAACAAACCGGGGATTATTGAGCAATCTTACTATAAGATCCTAACCGGACTAAAAAGAAATGAACTATGGCAGTCAATCCCCTGGATCATCTATGGTCGATTTCTATTCGGCCTTCTGGTTTCCTGCGATTTCTATGCCACCTCCGATTTCATGAACGGGTCCATTCAAAATTTTGGCACAATCAAGGATATTCGCAACTATCAAATGGCATTTAATCAATCGCCCATTACTCAAAACATCCACAAACATCAGTTAAGTAAAAATTGTCCTACTGGCAGTCCTTTTGAAAAAGAGGATATTAACACCTTACGCAGCGAACTTTTCTTAGAGGCCGAAGAAAACCTGCTGAAAAATCCCAATGAATCACTTTTCTTTTTTGAAGCCCCCACCGGAAGCGGTAAAACCAATACCTCTATCAATCTTGCCCTAAAACTATTGGAATCCGATTCGAGACTCAATAAAATCACCTATGTTTTTCCTTTTAATACGCTGGTCGAGCAAACCAAGAGCAGTTTAGTAAATACTTTCAATGCTGACCCATCCATTGCTGATGATATCACTGTGGTTAATGGTATTACTTCCATTAAATCATTGACAACTTCCAGCGATGATTATCCAGATGGCGAGTTGTATACATCCGCAGCACAACGACATCCTGACATAGAAAATCGATGCACTGATTATGAGCAATCTCTTTTAGCACGGCAATTTCTGCACTATCCAATCGTTCTGACCACCCATGTCAATTTCTTTAACACCCTTTTTGGTACCGACCGGGAATCTGTCTTTCCCTTGGCACATCTTGCCAACAGCGTTATTATTCTGGACGAAATACAAAGTTATCCGAACCATCTTTGGAAAGAGATTATCCTATTTCTTCAGGATTATGCCCAACTTTTAAATATGCGCATCATCATCATGTCCGCGACCTTGCCAGATCTGGGACAACTTAGTTTAAAAGATGCTCTCCCTATGCCAAGACTCATTAAAGATCCGCAACGGTACTACCAGCACCCGCTCTTTAAAGACCGCGTAAGTTTAGATTTCTCACTGTTAAAATATAATCGGGAGTCCATTCTTGATAAGCTTTTAGACAAAATAATTGAAACCAGCATCACACTCGAAAACAATCCCGATTTTGTTGGTTTTGACAACAAAATCCTTGTTGAATTTATCAAGAAATCGACAGCCTTAGATTTTTTTACGCGATTAAATAACAAACTCATATCACAAGGTATCAACCGTGAAGTTTTATGCATGACTGGCGACGATAATAAGGCGGAAAGAAAGCGGATTATTGAAAAGGTACGAACCGGAAAAAATTTGATTCTGGTTGCCACTCAGGTGATTGAAGCTGGCGTTGACATCGATATGGATATGGGTTTTAAAGACATTTCGCTTTTTGATGCAGAAGAACAGTTCCTTGGCCGTATTAATCGCTCCTGTAAAAAGAAAGGTGCCAAGGTTTTCTTTTTCAACTATGATCCTGCCGATCTTTTATACCACAACGATTTCAGAAAACAGGAGCACCTCACGATTCAGGATCAAGCCATGTGGAGTCTGCTTGAGAACAAAAATTTTGCTGCCTTTTATGATATCATTCTCAAAGAAATCAATACATCCAAACAGGCTTACAATGTGTTAAATATTGAAAATTTTGCCCGGGAAACCTTATGGAATTTTGATTATTTCCAGCTCCAGAAGCACATGAAGCTTATCGATGATGAACGCCAGGAAATTTCTTTGTTCATTTGTGGTGAAGCTGTCGAAATTGATGGGATTCTTATTGATAGCAGTGCCCTTTGGGATGACTATATTGATTTACTGAAAGACAATTCCATGGACTATGCCGAAAAACGAGTGCGATTATCTAATTTTTCGGAGAAAATGGATTATTTTATTTATCAGATTCCCATGCCAAAATATTCTTTTGCTTATCAAGGTCAGATCGGTGATCTTTATCGATGTGTACGTGATGAAACGTTTTTCCCCAATGGCAAATTTGATCGAAATGCATTTCGTGAATATCATGAAAATAATCTTTTTTTGTAAAGGAGTTAGCTCATGAGAATAACTGGTACTCTGGTGAATTATTATATTCACTGCAAACGGCAATGCTGGCTTCATGGTAATCGGATCAATCTGGAAGACAACAGCGAGGATGTTAAAATTGGAAAAGCACTGCATGAGGTTAAAGCTGCAGAAAGTGCCCAAACGGAAATCGCTGTTGAAAATATCAAAATTGATAAGATTACCAGAGATTACTTGGTTGAGATCAAAAAATCGGATGCTGACTATGAAGCCGTCAAGTGGCAAGTTCTTTTTTATCTCAACGTTCTAAAGAACAAAGGAATTGAACGCCAGGGGAAAATCGAATTCATTGAAAAAAATAAAAGCGACCGCAAAATATATTATGTAGATTTGGACGATGAAAACATTCAAAAGCTATCAGTTATTGAAGCGGCAATTGTTGAACTGTTAATCAAACCGGCACCACCGGCTGTTGTTATTAATCGGAAGTGTAGCAAGTGCGCTTATTACACTTATTGCTGTATCTAAAAGGAGGTTTCTTATGGGACATACCCGATATCTAACATCGATGGGTGAATTGACCAGAAAGGATAATTCACTCTGCTTTCGTGTGGATGGACGAAATACTTATATTCCTATTGAAGGGATCCGGGAACTTTATTGCCTGTCTGAAGTAAGCCTCAATACAAAACTTCTTGATTTTCTCTCAAAAAACAACGTCATTATCCATTTTTTCAACTATCATGAGGGCTATAGTGGCACCTTTTATCCTAAAGAAACTTTGATCAGCGGCCGTTTGCTGGTTGCTCAAGTAAACGCTTCAATAAATAAGCGTCTCGATATTGCTAAGGCAATTATTTCGGGTATCGCAGACAATATTGATGAACTTCTCTATCATTATTATAAACATGAGAAGAAAGATGTAAAACCAACCATTGACTGGATTCGAAAGGAGTTACCGTTAAATTTATCTAATGCATACAACATTAAACAAATTTTACAAATTGAAGGGGAATTGTGGCAGCGATTTTATTCATGCTTTAAATATTTCTTACCTGAGGATTTTATAATGAATAGACGTGTCAAGCGTCCTCCGGATAATCCAATCAATGCTTTGATTTCTTTTGGCAACAGTTTACTCTATTCCAAGACAATATCTGTGATTTACCAGACACATTTGGATCAGCGTATTAGTTTTCTTCACGAGCCATCAGAAGGTCGGTTTTCTTTGAGTCTCGATTTATGCGAAGTTTTTAAACCCGTGATTGTTTTTAAAACGATCTTTGATCTTGTGAATAATCGTCGCCTTCAAGTTGATAAACACTTTGAGAAGAAACTGAATTATTGTATCCTCAATGAAGATGGCCGCAAAATATTTATTGGCGCTTTCGAAGAACGACTTGAAAGTGTCTTTCAGCATCCCAAACTCAAACGAAAGATTAGTTATCGAACCGCCATCAAATTAGATTGTTATAAACTAATCAAGGATATCCTCGAAGACAAATCATTTATTCCGTTCAATAGTAAGGAGAAACAATAACTCATGGGAAAATCGCTTAATTATAACTATGCCTTCGTATTCTATGACATTAACGAAAAACGTGTGAACAAAGTTTTTAAAATTTGCAAAAAATATTTAGTCCATTACCAAAAATCTGTTTTTCGCGGTGCAATTACACCTTCTAAACTCATTCAACTTCGTCAGGAATTAAAAAATATTATTGTTGGCGACGAGGATTTTGTGTGTATAATTAAATTGATTAATGGCGATGTTTTTGAAGAAGAAACTTTAGGTAATTTCCAATCTGCTGAAAATCTATTTCTTTAATTTACCAGGCGTTTTTTATATTTTTTATTAAAATTTCCTTAATTAATGGGGTTTCTATAGAGCGCCAGCCTTTATTTCAACTTTCTTAAAAGAAGCTGGTAATTTTTTCTATAATGCCATGATTTAGGGATTCAATCAACTCCATTATTATTTTTTTAGCAATTTTACTATAGCTGAACCATAACATAAGATGTTTTTAAATAAACTTAGCCTGGGCCGCCTGGGTAAGGAATGGCCGCTGAACCATAACATAAGATGTTTTTAAATATTCGTCCGGGGCATTGAACAACAACAACGCCTATAGCTGAACCATAACATAAGATGTTTTTAAATATGGCCATTCCTCCAATCAGGGTTCCGTAGGTTACCGCTGAACCATAACATAAGATGTTTTTAAATTCTGGAATCTTGGTATCTGACACGGTAGACAGTGAGCTGAACCATAACATAAGATGTTTTTAAATAGAATACAGTAACAGACGGCGGCAGCTACGAAGACAGCTGAACCATAACATAAGATGTTTTTAAATTTACATCTATTGGCGTTTTCGTTGCATCGCTTTTTAGCTGAACCATAACATAAGATGTTTTTAAATTTGGAGCCACGTTCCCAGCTAGAATAAGGATGACAGCTGAACCATAACATAAGATGTTTTTAAATCTAAAGACCTTGACCATTCCGTATCAGAGCGTAACGGCTGAACCATAACATAAGATGTTTTTAAATGCAACGGTGCATCATCGGCTAACGGGCTATGGACAGGCTGAACCATAACATAAGATGTTTTTAAATGCGTCAATCACCCAGTTTCTGCCGATCTTTTGGGGCTGAACCATAACATAAGATGTTTTTAAATTTTTTGCGTGATTGGCAGGATATCCGAGGATCACCGCTGAACCATAACATAAGATGTTTTTAAATATAAACTGATTATTCATAATCACTGTTGCCGCTTGCCGCTGAACCATAACATAAGATGTTTTTAAATGTTCCAGCAGGGAATACATGAATTTCAGCGCCACGCGCTGAACCATAACATAAGATGTTTTTAAATGCAAATAAGCGGATCACTGACGTTTTAGGCGACAAGCTGAACCATAACATAAGATGTTTTTAAATCTGGCCGATCCATCGGCTTTTTGTGCGAAATTTGCCGCTGAACCATAACATAAGATGTTTTTAAATGTCAATCCGGGTATTGGATCAGATCGGTAACGATATGCTGAACCATAACATAAGATGTTTTTAAATTCGAATACCCAGCTTTCGAACTTTTCAGCTGATGGGCTGAACCATAACATAAGATGTTTTTAAATAATAAATAGGGACGGTTTCCCGCCCCTGAGCAATAAGCTGAACCATAACATAAGATGTTTTTAAATGTAATCCGATCATCTTGAATTAATGCTTCTTTGATGCTGAACCATAACATAAGATGTTTTTAAATCCTTGAAAGCCTTTGAGAATTACGACACTAAGGCAGCTGAACCATAACATAAGATGTTTTTAAATATATTGAGAATAAAAATTCCATCAATAGCAATCTCGGCTGAACCATAACATAAGATGTTTTTAAATGCACTGCTGCGCAGCATGGTTTACGAGTGGTTGACGGCTGAACCATAACATAAGATGTTTTTAAATTCTTTATCCACGCTTTCTGATTTCTGCAACAACCCGCTGAACCATAACATAAGATGTTTTTAAATATTATATTGGCAACAGTTGGGACGTTGACAAGCGAGCTGAACCATAACATAAGATGTTTTTAAATGTAATAGTTACATCAGTCGGATCATTCCAGTTGAGGCTGAACCATAACATAAGATGTTTTTAAATCTGATTATCAGCGTTCCGTCAGCCCCTTTTTGCTCGGCTGAACCATAACATAAGATGTTTTTAAATGCCCAAACCGCTTCGCCATAACGTCCCACAGGGTAAGCTGAACCATAACATAAGATGTTTTTAAATAAATGCCGGGGCAGCTTTCCAGCAAGTTCAAAAGCAGCTGAACCATAACATAAGATGTTTTTAAATGAATATACATGATTTGTTGTATTTATACTATTTTGGCTGAACCATAACATAAGATGTTTTTAAATGCTTTTGAATCGATCAGTCAAACAATGCAAACGGCGCTGAACCATAACATAAGATGTTTTTAAATAGCTTTTTGCCGTCATCGGTAGTGATGTAAAATCTAGCTGAACCATAACATAAGATGTTTTTAAATCTGATCCGGGCCGTGACAGCCATCCGTGAGTATGGAGCTGAACCATAACATAAGATGTTTTTAAATCGGCTGCATATAACTAACTGCCACTGAGCACCCCCTGCTGAACCATAACATAAGATGTTTTTAAATTTTTTGCATTCGTTTCAACAGGTCTGTAGATTCCGTGCTGAACCATAACATAAGATGTTTTTAAATACGTGGTAGAGCGTTGATGCCTTTTCCAATTCTTTCGCTGAACCATAACATAAGATGTTTTTAAATATAGCAATCTCGATATCAAAAAAGTGTCAAGAAAAGCTGAACCATAACATAAGATGTTTTTAAATACACTGATGGTGTGGCGTTCTCGACGGATAATGATGGCTGAACCATAACATAAGATGTTTTTAAATGAGCAATGATTGACTGTTTTGGGCTGAAGACAAAGAGCTGAACCATAACATAAGATGTTTTTAAATTAATAAAAACGGGCGATGTACCGGCGTCGATACTTGGCTGAACCATAACATAAGATGTTTTTAAATTTGCTGATCTGATCATGAGCGAAAAACGGGTGGTCGCTGAACCATAACATAAGATGTTTTTAAATTTGTAGGCGAGCATTATATTTACAATGTCGCAAAAGCTGAACCATAACATAAGATGTTTTTAAATTACATCGCCTTGACTGCATCCGCAGCATCATCTTCGCTGAACCATAACATAAGATGTTTTTAAATACTTAACTTCGAGATTCTTCAAATCCCGCAACGTTGCTGAACCATAACATAAGATGTTTTTAAATATGTTTGAAATGCAGTAGAAGGAATAGAAAAATTATGCTGAACCATAACATAAGATGTTTTTAAATTTTTATTTTTCCTCCGTAATCCATTTGATTTTATCGCTGAACCATAACATAAGATGTTTTTAAATGATTATTGTAATCAAGCGGAGGGAACGGTAAATGAGCTGAACCATAACATAAGATGTTTTTAAATTGCAGTGAGTACGAAAGCATTGTAGATTGCACCGAAGCTGAACCATAACATAAGATGTTTTTAAATATGCCAAGCTCTGCCTGGGATGGCGTTTCTTGAGCGGCTGAACCATAACATAAGATGTTTTTAAATGTGTAGTTTTTGATTGCTTTGAAGTCTGGCAACTCGGCTGAACCATAACATAAGATGTTTTTAAATGTTGAGGATGCTTTTAAAATAATCGGTGGCGAGCCGCTGAACCATAACATAAGATGTTTTTAAATAAGATTGGTTATCAAATGACACTGACCTTTAATCCGCTGAACCATAACATAAGATGTTTTTAAATATGTTTTCAAGTTTTATCGTCGATGCCCAAACGACGCTGAACCATAACATAAGATGTTTTTAAATTGACGTTTGCCCACATCGATGCGAGTAGTACGACGCTGAACCATAACATAAGATGTTTTTAAATATTATAAATCAACTGGCGATATAATTAATACTATTGAGCTGAACCATAACATAAGATGTTTTTAAATTCGCTAAAAAAAAACCAAAGACTATGCTTTGGTTTAGCTGAACCATAACATAAGATGTTTTTAAATTTAGAAATAAATTTAGTTTTTAAATAATCCAAAAACGCTGAACCATAACATAAGATGTTTTTAAATCAGAAAAAGACGAAGAATTTATAAAGGAATTTATCGGCTGAACCATAACATAAGATGTTTTTAAATATATAACCCTCGAAGTTTTCAGTCGCCAGGATCGGGCTGAACCATAACATAAGATGTTTTTAAATATACAGAGTACAATTATTAGTTTTTCTGTGAATCTGCTGAACCATAACATAAGATGTTTTTAAATGAATAAGATTTGGTAATGTGTTTTATATCCATAAAGCTGAACCATAACATAAGATGTTTTTAAATTTTACGGGAACCGCCAAGTAACCCCGTTCGACCTCGCTGAACCATAACATAAGATGTTTTTAAATCAGAGTTTAGATTTTTTATCTTATCAAAATTAATTGGCTGAACCATAACATAAGATGTTTTTAAATGGGTATGCCCGGGCAACCGGATCAACCCGTATCATCGCTGAACCATAACATAAGATGTTTTTAAATTTTGTTGGTCGACCCATCCTTAACACCTCACTTTTGCTGAACCATAACATAAGATGTTTTTAAATCTGCCGGTGATGGTGCCAATGTAGGTAATGTTGCCGCTGAACCATAACATAAGATGTTTTTAAATGATGGTAAGCGATGATGATAAGTACGTATTGAGGTGCTGAACCATAACATAAGATGTTTTTAAATATAAAACCGATCTCATCACTGTCTTTTTTCCGGATGCTGAACCATAACATAAGATGTTTTTAAATCAATAACCGGCCATCGCAATAACCGATGCCGCACTGGCTGAACCATAACATAAGATGTTTTTAAATATTTCAACAGGCATTCTTATTCACCTCCACTCTCAACGCTGAACCATAACATAAGATGTTTTTAAATCGAGATAATTTGGTTTTCTTTTCATTTTCCCTCCACGCTGAACCATAACATAAGATGTTTTTAAATATGTATTCATAAGCTGTTTTTGCTTCCGGCAACACAGCTGAACCATAACATAAGATGTTTTTAAATCCAATGAAACAAAGGAAAAAGACATTAACCAAACCCGCTGAACCATAACATAAGATGTTTTTAAATGCGACATTGGCAATATTGGCAGCGCTTACCCCGATAGCTGAACCATAACATAAGATGTTTTTAAATTTGGGAAATGGATTGTATTGAATCGTCCAAGAAAAGCGCTGAACCATAACATAAGATGTTTTTAAATTCAATAGCCCCAGTAAACGTAGTTTGTAAAGCGGTTAGCTGAACCATAACATAAGATGTTTTTAAATCCTGGGAAACCTGTCCGAATATTTTAAGAGATCTTGCTGAACCATAACATAAGATGTTTTTAAATTTGGCATGGGTAAGTGCAGCTTTTGGTGGCGGCACGCTGAACCATAACATAAGATGTTTTTAAATATCGATATCTGGCAGGAAGTTTTAAAAAATGTCAGCGCTGAACCATAACATAAGATGTTTTTAAATTTGCCAACATTGCAGCCATGAATGAGGTTTGGGTTTGCTGAACCATAACATAAGATGTTTTTAAATAATGGTATTTTGAGAACAGGAGCAACTGGATCACCGCTGAACCATAACATAAGATGTTTTTAAATCGTTCACAATGTGAAAAAGAAAAGCAAGGAAACCCGGCTGAACCATAACATAAGATGTTTTTAAATCGGGATGGATTTTGATTATAAGAACGCTTCATATGGCTGAACCATAACATAAGATGTTTTTAAATGGTTTATAACCGGCGAAAATACTTTCCCGCTGCCAAGCTGAACCATAACATAAGATGTTTTTAAATAATTAAAAGCCCCCATTGCTGAGGGCTGTGTGATTAGCTGAACCATAACATAAGATGTTTTTAAATCCATTATATTCGACTAGGCGTTGCTGCTTTAATACGCTGAACCATAACATAAGATGTTTTTAAATCAGCCGATACAGCACTAGCGGCAGGGATATCACGGGGCTGAACCATAACATAAGATGTTTTTAAATACAAAATGTTCGGCTGTTATAGATTTGCAAGCTGCCGCTGAACCATAACATAAGATGTTTTTAAATCCTCCACCCCCTAAAATAAAACCCCCAAACCGAGCCGCTGAACCATAACATAAGATGTTTTTAAATGAATCAATTTGATGAAATTGTCGAAAGCGGTATTGCGCTGAACCATAACATAAGATGTTTTTAAATAAGATTACATCGGAACAGTTATTAAGGGTCACAACCGCTGAACCATAACATAAGATGTTTTTAAATATTATATTAAACTCATCACCAGACTCGGATATGGCCGCTGAACCATAACATAAGATGTTTTTAAATATTATATTAAACTCATCACCAGACTCGGATATGGCCGCTGAACCATAACATAAGATGTTTTTAAATAAGAAAATCGGAGGCTAAGGAAATGGCAAATATCGGCTGAACCATAACATAAGATGTTTTTAAATGTTCTTCAGACATTTTAATCCTCCAACTCTTCCAGGCTGAACCATAACATAAGATGTTTTTAAATAGGTTGGTGATCTGATTAATGTTATTTCGACTGAACGCTGAACCATAACATAAGATGTTTTTAAATAGGTGACGGGTTTGGCGGCCAGTGCGGCATCGGTTATGCTGAACCATAACATAAGATGTTTTTAAATTTATTTCAACTGGAGTAGATACATTACCATCATCATGCTGAACCATAACATAAGATGTTTTTAAATTTGATTAAGTAAACGCAATCCATCGAAAACGCCGCGCTGAACCATAACATAAGATGTTTTTAAATGTAGATACCTCGAATATTGATGCTAATTGCTTTAGGCTGAACCATAACATAAGATGTTTTTAAATAGTTTAGTGTCTGATGTTTCTATTATTAATTTTTCAGCTGAACCATAACATAAGATGTTTTTAAATTTCATGGCGAGTTTTGGCTTATATTTGGCGGGTTGGGCTGAACCATAACATAAGATGTTTTTAAATAATGAAGTGCCTATAACAGCGAGCAAAAATAAAATAGCTGAACCATAACATAAGATGTTTTTAAATTCGTCATTACCAATCCAGACTACGATCTTTTTGAATCGCTGAACCATAACATAAGATGTTTTTAAATTCGAAGACAGCGCCGGTTATGGATTTAACTGTTCTCGCTGAACCATAACATAAGATGTTTTTAAATACGTGAGTATGAGCGGGAAAAAAGCAAGCCGACAGGCTGAACCATAACATAAGATGTTTTTAAATCCATGCGTGTTTCCCGCCTATAAGGAAACAACCGTTGCTGAACCATAACATAAGATGTTTTTAAATATGTTGGCTGGCCCATTAGGAGTTATTGTTGGAATGCTGAACCATAACATAAGATGTTTTTAAATATTAAAAACTACCAGAGAAGTTGACCGGCAGATTTGCTGAACCATAACATAAGATGTTTTTAAATGGCTGATTGGGCAGCGGATCACGCTGAGTACCTGAAGCTGAACCATAACATAAGATGTTTTTAAATAGTTCAGCCTTACGCCCCTTCAAAATACTGAGTTGTGCTGAACCATAACATAAGATGTTTTTAAATAGGTCTTTGATTAACTCGTGCCATACGTCCTTTTTTGCTGAACCATAACATAAGATGTTTTTAAATTAGTAAGCTTCTTCAATTGTTGGTGATCGTCCACGCGCTGAACCATAACATAAGATGTTTTTAAATGGTAGATATCCACAAAATAAAGCAGATTTTCAAAGCCGCTGAACCATAACATAAGATGTTTTTAAATCCGTTAACCCAGCGATCCACATTAGCCAAGGCAGCTGAACCATAACATAAGATGTTTTTAAATATAATTACAGCTTTAGAATTTGGCAGAATATAAAGCTGAACCATAACATAAGATGTTTTTAAATTGCGGAATTATGTGCGAGATCAATTATCGGGATTCAGCTGAACCATAACATAAGATGTTTTTAAATAAAAAAAGAACGTGCTCAAAAACTTGTTCAAACAGACGCTGAACCATAACATAAGATGTTTTTAAATCTGGCGTTAAGCTCAAAGATTTCTCCTTCAGGCCCCCGCTGAACCATAACATAAGATGTTTTTAAATGCAAATTCGCCGGGTAGAAGCATCTTCCCCAACAACGCTGAACCATAACATAAGATGTTTTTAAATATTTGGATTGGAAAACAAGTTTCCTCTAAAGCTTCGCTGAACCATAACATAAGATGTTTTTAAATGTTTTTAGATTATTTGAAAACAAAGATTGTAGATCCAGCTGAACCATAACATAAGATGTTTTTAAATATCTTCTTGAAGTCATCCGGCAGGTATTGATTTATAATTAAAACTGACCCACCATTAACGGTTAAAATTGACCCACCTCGAAAGAAAGATCCTGGTTTAATTGACACCGAAGCATAGAAATTTGACACTGTGAATTGACCCACCTCAAAAAGAGAATTATAATCCTGTCAGCATGAAAATTATGCAGGCAGGAGGAAAAAAGAGGTGAAAGATTTGGAAGACTGGGCAGCTGTACAGAAGGTGTACAAGCAGACTAAATCCAAACGTGCAACAGCTGAGATTCTTGGCATTTCCAGAAATACGGTTAAAAAACTGCTTGGGTTAACCGAACCGCCAAAGTATCAGCGAACGGCATATGAATCTAAGATTGACAAGTACAAAGAACAGATCATTGAATGGAGGTGCGAACCCTACTGTTTTAACGGGACAAGGATATACAGAGAACTTAAGAAAAAGGGTTATGAAGGAAGTAGTGGACCCATTTACCGGTTTCTCCGTAAGGTGGATGAAGATGTCGGCAACCACATCAGTAATAAAGCTACGGTTAGACACGAAAGTCCGCCAGGTGATCAGGCGCAGTTTGACTGGTCTGAATACGAAGTTGTTGTTGGTGGCAGATACCGGAAAGTCTATTGTTTTTCGATGATTCTGGCTGCATCGAGAAAAAAGGCGGTCTGCTTTTCACTTAAAGTCGATGGCGCTGCAATCTATGAGGCAATTCAGGAATTGTATGATGATCTTGGTGGCGTGACACTGGAACTGCTGATCGACAATCCCAAAGCACTTGTTATCACGAATAATCCGAAAACCGAAGACGAAGTGAGATATAATCCCCATGCACTGATGATGGCAAAACATCTGGGAACAGAGCTAAACGCCTGCCCCTGCTACTGGCCACGTAAAAAAGGTTATGTTAAGCGTTCCGTTATGTAAAGAAAGGGCTATTCATTCCCATGCATAACGGAAACGCAGGTGATATTTCTTTACATAATCACCGTTGTTGATTAAAGCTTTTTAACCAGTGTTTTAGATTTTTATTATTATCCCATTTTGCCTCCTCGTCGGGAACAAGTTCTTTACTTGCGGCCTCGATCCTACTTTTGA
>NZ_MJUY01000056.1:0-2970 GCF_002237635.1 Acetobacterium sp. MES1 | reverse complement strand
CCCCGGCTTCTAAGGCCTCAATTTTTTTTATAATCTCATCTTCATGCTTCTTTTTTTCTTCTTCCTGTAATGCTTCCAAAAGTCGTAATTTTTCGCTGTTCATCTAAGATGCCCACACCTCCAGACTGTTTAAGTTTTTGTATAATTCGATTTTCTCTTCATGTGTTCCTTTGAGCAGTGTATCCAATAAATAGTTGACGGTTTCCCATTGGTGGATGGCCTTAACATAACGGGGATGGAGCTCATCCATTTCACTTACCGGCTTGTATTTCAAGATATTTTTCCAATAAAAACGTGCCAGCTGTGCATGATCTGAATATGTCCGATCACACCAATCATCAAATGCTTTCTGCAATTGCCGTTGCCGTTCCATTTCCTGTATTTTGGCGGTATCGGGCCGGTATTCGCCTTTAAGATCAAGCCCTAAACCAAAGTCGGCATTAAGCTTGTTCACTACCTCTAAAGGCTCCAAGTCAAATAGTTTGGCAACCAGATCAATTGCCGATCCACCAGCACCACAGGCAAAGCATTTAAAACGGTTGTTTTTAAAGCTCATGCTTTCATGATGATCATCATGGAAGAGGCATAAGGCTTTATGATGCCGGTTGACCTCAAGCCCGTATCGCCTGGCTACCTCTTCAATGTCAAGGGTTTGGCGAATATGATCAAAGGGGTCAATCATTTTATTCGGCCTATGTTCCTTTTAAACTCTGTCATCCGGTCGGTGCTGATATGGGTAACGGCGGCTGGGGTTTCCTCTTCTGGCGTCTCTTCCTGGAAGGGGTTAAGTAGATATTCCAGCAAATCGTCAAAATTAATCAGATGCTTACGGCCTGCCTTAACGCTCTTGATTTTGCCATCCAATACCAGCCGTCTAATGGCGCACTGGGTTAATGCTGTGTGTTCGTCCAGAGCCTTTAATTCGGCTGATGCCTCTGGCACTGTCCGCATACGTGGGATATTCATTTATTTTTCCTCCCTGCTTAACTTTTCGATTGCTTCAAAAATCCGTTGTTTTTCCGCGTCTGGTAAAATATGGCGCATTTTCCGATAAAAAGTGGATTCTGCCATATTTAGACAATCCGCAATCTGCCATTGGAATAAATTGGCATCTTTAATCGCTTCTTTGATTTCCTTATTTATCATCTGGGTTCCTCCTAATGTTGTAAATTTGTTGCACATGTTTGAATTTCTTGCTATAATCATTATATAGCAAGAGTTGTAGTAGCGCAATAAAAAATAACATATAAATTTAAAAGAAAGAAAATCTTACATTTCGAGGTTGCTTATATGAATGATGTAAAATTTACTGGCTATGATAGCGTATTCGCTACACGTTTAAGGGAGTTAATGAGTGGAAATGGTACAACGCAAAAGGATTTAGCTGGTGTAACCGGGATAACAAGGCAAGCAATATCCCAATATATGGACGGCTCTGTCCAGCCTAATATAGAAAAACTGTATAAAATCTGTGATTTTTTCAAAGTTTCGGCTGATTATCTATTAGGGTTAAGTAGTGTAAAAAGTTTTGATATTGAAGAGAAGGCTATTGGTGAAAAAACAGGGTTAAGTGAAAGTGCGATAGAAAAGCTTTTAGGCTTAAATCGTGTGAAAAATATAAAAATGAAGATAAAAAGGAAAGACTTAGATGAAGCAACTTACAAACTGAAAAAGAGTATTAATCCTTCTGAAATTGACGTGATAATGAATTCCAAAGCTGAGGATGACCTTTTTTTCCCGTTCATGTTAAATAAATTTATTGAAGCCGATAAATTTTATATTCTATTAGGTTATTATGCCAAATATGCACTTGATCATACCTTGTTGAAAGATTATGAAAAATGGGCAAATGAATATTTAGATAATAATTTAACTGATGAAATAGTGAAAAACGCTATCGGTTATAATATCGAATCTTTAGAGGGGAGCAATGACGAAAAAAATGAAGCGATGAAATTAGTGCATGAACGGTTTTACAGTATGATAACAAAGGAGCTATTCAAAATTGATTTGAATAATGGTGATCTAGAGCTATTAAGTTATGTGTTTTTTAAAAGGGTTCAAAAGATAATGGTCACAATTGTTGAAAGTATTGAAAACGAGGCTAGAAATACAAAAGTAAATCAATTACGTTTTCTTCAGGTCACTCAAAAATTTGATGAGGTATTTAGAAGTCGTAAATTTAAATTGGTTGATGATTTGCAATTTAATGAAGACGACGGTCCACTTTAATTAGGAGGTATTCCCATGGCCAACATAGAAAAAAGAGGTAACACTTATCGGATCGTTGTTTCGGGTGGCTTTGATGTAAATGGGAAAAGAATAAAGCAGACCATGACCTATAAGCCTTCAGAGGATTTAAGCCCGGCCAAATTAAAAAAGGATCTGGAGAGGGTCGCCCATGAGTTTGAAGAAAAATGCAATTTGGGCTATGTCATGGACAGCAATATTAAGCTCATTGAGTTTATTGAGATCTGGTTTAAAAATTATGTGGGCAACAAGAACCTTTCCCCGGTAACAGTCAGGGGCTATCAAAACGAATCACTGAAAATAATTGAAGAGCTGGGGCATATTAAAATGGGCCAGATCACACCAAAGCACATTCAAGACTTTTATGCAAAGATCAAAGGTAGCACCGGTGTAAGAGGTGGGGAAAAATTCACGGTAACGCCGGAATATCTGGCAACCGTGGCCAACATGAAACAAAAGGACATTTCAGATAAAGCTGGGATCAATGACGATGCTCTACGACGATTAAAAAAAGGCGGTAACACAACCCACGAAATAGCCTGTAAGGTGGCTGCAGCTATTGGTAAAGATTTTGATACCCTCTTCATGTCAACCAACCCACAAAGGGAAGTGTCAAATGAAACGGTACTTCATTACCACAAATTATTGAATAACATCATGAATACCGCTGTTAAATGGGGTGTGATACCCTTTAACCCCATCGAAAAACGGGTGGAGCTA
>NZ_MJUY01000055.1:0-3156 GCF_002237635.1 Acetobacterium sp. MES1 | reverse complement strand
CCTGGCCGGGATTTTGATTTTCGGAAAGCCCGAGCTGATTCTGGCGGCCTTGCCCCATCACCGCACCGATGCGCTGCTGCGCAAAGTCAATCTGGATCGTTACGACGACTACGATGATATCCGGGTGTATCTGCTGGAGAGTTATGAACGGCTGATGCAGTTTATCAACAAACACTTAAACGACACCTTTTATCTGGAAGGGGATCGACGGATCAACCTGCGGGAAAAGCTGTTTGGCAAAGTGATTTCCAACCTGCTGATTCACCGGGAATTTGCCAATCCCTTTCCGACCAAGCTGATCATTGAAACGGATCGGGTGGTCACCGAAAACAGCAATATGCCCCACTGCAATGGCATCATTGATCCCTATAATTTTTCGCCCTTCCCCAAAAATAACACCATTGCCCGATTTTTAAAGGAGATCGGGCTGGTGGATGAATTAGGATCCGGCATCCGCAACACCTATAAATACAGTAAAATCTATTCCGGCACCGCACCCATTTTTACCGAGGGGGATGTGTTTCGGACGATTATCCCCTTGACCATGCAAGTGAGTGACCAGGCTACCATGCAAGCTGTACCTCAAGCTACCATGCAAACAGATGAAGAAATTTCTAGATTGCTGGAATATTGCAAAATACCCCGAACCCGAAGTGAAATACAGAAATATTTGAAGTTTAAAAACCGAGATCATTTCAGAAAAAACATTCTCAACCCGCTAATCAAAGACGGCCTTATCAAACTGACCATACCTGACAAACCGACCAGCCCCAAACAGAAGTATTATTCCTAAACTGTAAAAGTTTAACATTTGACTACGTATTTAGGCAGTCTCATATATGGAGACGACGGTTGGCCGATTGATTCACAATTTTTATTGTGAGCGGTGACAAAGGTTTTGGTTCAGCGATTCGTTTCTGGGAAGCAAACAGTGACTTTGGCGGTTTGAGTTTTGCCTTACTCGCAAACAAAGACGATTTTTGCAAGGCGTTTATGACAGAAGAGCTCAACTGGTTGAATATTAACAGTTTGCTTTTTGTGCCGAATTTAGAAGAAGGTTTAGAGCGTTCGTGGGAACGGCGAAACCGTGCGTCAGATCACTGTACTGAAATAATAACAGCATTTTTTCAACTGACAGATATTTCAACTGACAGATAAGAGTCAATTACATTCTGAAATTCAGCGCATTGTCGGCAACGGTGATACGTGCAAGAAAATATATCGACTAATACGTCCATTGTTTGATAGATACCAAAAATTTAGGGAATAATTTGCCAATAAAAAGATAGAAGCAATCATAGGAACGGAGGTTTCGTGCACGCTTTTCAGGAATCCCAGCAGACGGATACGGTAAAACGGACAGAAACTGTAGTGACCCACCGCCTCAAAACACCCGTAACAACGGGGCATCATTTTACATCAGAATCTCAGGAGGACATATGACCTTATTTAGCAAAAGAATCGAAGAACTGATTATTGAGAGTGGTGAAACCGTTGCGTCGTTGGCCGCAATTGGCGGCATCAATCGCACCACCCTGCAACGGATCAAATCCGGCGAGCGCCTGCCAAGCCCGGAGTTTTTCTGCAATCTGAGCCGGGCTTTGCGGCTTTCGCCGGTTGAACAGGATGAACTCGCCCAACTGCTGGAAATCGCCCGGGTCGGGGAGACAGTCTCTTACAGTCGTCGCCAGATCTTTGATCTGATTGAAATGATTTCTGAACTCACCGAATATAAGATTCCCTTTTCAAAAGAGATCGATCTGAAAGTCAGCCCACTCGACAATCAGCAGTCTGCCGAGCCGATTGAGGTCTACTCTGATCCCATGGCGGTTCTGAATCTGATTGAAAACAGCATCGATCAGGAACTTTTTTCCGCCGCCCAACCAGAGCTGAAACTGTGTATTCCCTATACCGAAAGCAAGGTGTACGACTACATTTTCCAACAGATGATGGGGAACAAGAAAAAACTGAACCTTGCGGATGTGTTGGGGTTCCGTCAACAGGCAGCCGCCGACGAACCGGGTCAGGCGGTGGCTGCCCTTCGTCACTTGATCGCCCTGTCGCTACTGGAAAATATCAACTACCGTTCCTGTTACTATTATTTTTCACCAGAAAATTCAGTCAGTATGCCAGTAACAGCCCTGTTTCCGTATTTTATCCTGACTTCCGATCGGGTCATCACCATTTCAGCTACTTTCAGTCAGGCGGTATTATATCAGGATACGGCCATCATTGACCTGTATCGCGCAGAGTTTGACCGCCTGGTTGCCAGATCCCAGACCTTTATTGAAGAAAGCACTGATTTGTTTGAGGTCTATACCATGGAACAGATCCGCCAGTTAAAGCATGTGGTCGAGCCCTTACCCTGTTTTGCCTACTACATTGACCGGGAACTGCTGGAAGCAAATATGAATAAGGATTTTCCCTATTACCAAACGTTGCTGGAGATGGCTGTCAATCATTATGGCAATATTCAACGGGAAAATCCCAACATCATCAATGTGTTTTCGCTAAAAAACCTAGAGCAGTTTATGAAAGATGGACACCTGAACTTTCCAGATGAAGTCTATGATGCTGTCAAACCAGCTGATCGCTTATACCTGCTCGGGTTGGTTCGTGATGATCTGGCCAACAATCGCCGCTCCTATTATGCCATCGACGAGGAGCAGATCTTTATGAATGGCTCCACCGAATTTTCCAATGAGCAAAATCTGATTCGTGTGATTCTGCACTACCGTAAAAATAATCAGCTGGTTTTTAAAGCCTTTGAAATTTATGAGCCCAGCGTGGTTACCGCCTTTGATGACTTTTTTACCAATATGACAAACAGCAGATATGTTTTACCAAAGGAGCAAACCCTGGCCGAACTCGATCGATTAATGCAGTTATGTGATGTGTAAACAGCCTTTGCACAGGGATTACCGGTCATAAAACCACCCAGCGGTCAAAATCAACGGTTCCAACCACACTTAACTTCACCCAGACAATGATTTAACCAGGTACATGCGCATTGAAAGATATTTTTATTTAAAATTCGGAGCACACGGGATAGATATCAATAAGATATTAATGTGAATGAACTGTCAGGCCATTTGCAGTTGAAAATTGAACAAATTATTCCTGTTATAGTTGTCAGTAAATGTGTATAATTAACCC
>NZ_MJUY01000054.1:0-185154 GCF_002237635.1 Acetobacterium sp. MES1 | reverse complement strand
ATCTTTATGATAAGCGTCGCATCACGCCGGTCTTTATCCTCGATGAGATGCAGTCGGCGACCGCCCAGTTTCTTCACGATCTGAGCATTATTTTTAACTTTGACATGGATAAACGTAATCCTTTTATTCTGATTCTCACCGGTTTACCGACGCTGGCCAACCGCCTGGGTTTAAATCAGAATCGTTCCCTCGATCAGCGACTGGTGACCCGGTTTCATTTCTCGCCGCTTACACCGGATGAGGTCAGGGACTATATCAGACACCGGTTCAAGCAGGTTCATCCGCAAAAACCCGTCTATTAAGCGATTTATTAAACCAGAAGTGATATAATAAAAGCATCAAATAGATAGGAAGGGTGGTAAAAATGGAATCATCAAACACACTGTTTTTGGATCATTACTTTCCATCTGATGTTTTAAAGATCACGGAAGTAATTGAGACTGACGACAAAATCATTATTCATATGAAATCTATTTCCCACACCTGTGTCTGTCCCAGGTGTCACCAGAGACTTGAGCATTATCACGGCACCTATATAAGAAAAGTTCAGGATCTTCCCATATTGGGAAAAAATG
The DNA here is from genome assembly GCF_002237635.1 of Acetobacterium sp. MES1. Taxonomy (NCBI): domain Bacteria; kingdom Bacillati; phylum Bacillota; class Clostridia; order Eubacteriales; family Eubacteriaceae; genus Acetobacterium; species Acetobacterium sp. MES1. The sequence continues at coordinate 184,579 of NZ_MJUY01000054.1, read as the reverse complement.
TTCAACTCCGGATCAAAGCCCATGAGTACATATGTGACAATGAAGGATGCCCGGTTCGAACCGTTGCCGAAACATTTAATGGTTTTCTCAATGCCAACAGAAGAATGACACAACGCTGCGAAGATTTCATCTGTATGCTGGCAATCGAAACCAGTTGTGAAGGGTGCGCACGAATCTGCCAGGCGATGAACCTGTATATCAGCGGCGACAGCGTGATCCGCTTTCTGACGGAACGTTATGAAGCTCAACCGCCTCCAGTTTGTGGGGAAACGATTGGCATCGACGATTTTGCTTTCAAGAAAAGAAGCCGATACGGAACGGTGATTGTTGACGAAGCCACCCACAAACCGGTTGCAGTTCTTAATGGTCGTGACAGCAATACATTAAAGGCATGGCTTCGGCAAAACAAACAGGTCCGGCGCATCACAAGAGACCGGGCTTCTGCCTATGCTTCTGCCATAGAAGAAATCCTTCCAGATGCCATGCAGATTGCCGACCGGTTTCATCTTCATCAGAATCTGCTGGAGGCTGTTCAGAACGCACTCAAATCGGTTGTTCCGGCTGATATAAAAATACCGATCGATCAAGGGTGTTCTGATAATCAACAACCGACAGAAAAAATTCCAAAAGAAGGTGTTAAAAAAAAATGATGCCCTGGTAAAACCGATCAGCTATAATGAAAACAAAGTTCAACTCTACCATGCAATTAAAGAGCATTTTGATGCCGGTTTCAGTACCCGACAAATTGCAAAACTCCTACATTGTAGCAGAAATACGATTCGCAAGTATATGAATGGGGACTTTGATGCATTATGTCGCCGGGAACTGCTGAGCGGTGCTGATCGTTATTATGATTACATTGTGAAATCATTGGCTTCCGGGATGATCAGGAAAGACATCTATCGTGAGATTAAAAAACAGGGCTATTCTGGACAAGTGTCCACCGCATATGACTATATGAACAAACTGATTGAGGTTCACAGCATTGAGATCGCTGTTTATCGGAGTGCTTCGATTGAATCCATCAGCCGAAAGAAGCAGTTAAGCAAATTTGATCATGTAACCCGGAGAAGTATCTTCCGGTTTCTCTGGATGAATGATACCTTTGTATCCGGGTATCGTGACTACCTTATGGAAAGATATCCGATTATAGCTGAGCTTTACAAATGCATTAAAGAATTCCGCCAGATCTTTAAAGAAAAAAGTTTGCCACAATTATATCTGTTCATTGACAGGTACAAAACCTCTGAGATAAAGCAGCTGGCAATTTTTGCATCCGGGCTGGAAAAAGATCTCGAAGCCGTTGAAAATGCTGTTGTCAGTGATTTATCAAATGGTTTTGTGGAAGGGGTCAACAACAAACTTAAAATGATAAAACGAACCATGTATGGTCGGTGCGGTCAAAAATTATTGACGGCCAAATTGATGTATGATCCACATTCAAAAATCGGATAACGGCTTTTTGCGGATGAACCTTCAAGCATGCCGGTGTTTCACGGAATCTGATCAACGAGAATGCTTATGAAGCCATTTCGTCATCCACTGGCGGGTATCCGCGATTAGTCGGTAATCTGGTTACCCAGTGTCTGATTCTTGCCTTTCAAAAGCAACGTGATCTCATCGATGAAGAGATTGTTTTTGCCGCTTCTGCGGAAGCTGGGATTTAACGCCTGACGGCGTTATTTCCCTTTTTTTCCGGAGAAATAAAGCGTGATTATGTGATTAAAAACTGGCATTTTATTTTTGACACGCCATTATTTTCACACTCTTTTTTCCTTTTTCATCCGTTTTATTGTGACTAATCCAGTCCGAAATAATGTGAAAATTTACAAGACTAAACATTATTTCGATCTCCTTTTTGATTGTGATTATTGGTATCAATTTCACCCGACTCATTATTTCTATGCTTTTCTGCTAACCCATGATTTATATCAATTTCCTCCAGACCCATTATTTCTATGCCTTCCTGGAAAACCCAGGAATTATATCGAATTCCCCAAATTCATATCTTTATCACTTTTTTTAATCAGGCAAACTCAACATAACGTTCGACAGCGACACAAAGTGCTGCGCCAGCTAATATTCCTCCAAAAAACCATGGCATGACCGATCACCTCCTTCCCAACCTTTTATTCCGTTTTTATCGTCAGTATTGTCAGTACCGACAATTCTTCTGACGATACTGACGTTACTGACGACAGATTTGGCACAAATACCCCTACCTACAGCAATCCCACTGCTTCCTGCTTATCTTCCCGGCTGGTATTGATGTAGTAGCTGGCAGTGGTTTGAATACTGGCATGACCGGCTAACTTGGCAACCGTAGTCAGATCCACACCTTTTTTAATCAACCGGGTGCAAAAGGTATGCCTGAACTTATGGGGAAAAATGGTCATGTTTAAACTCGTTCCCAATTTCTTCAATATCTTATTGACGGTATCGGAATCCATCTTCTCGGATCGCTGGGTGACTAACAATTGACAACTTTTAGCATAGGGACTGTCCTTGCGATCACTTTCCATATAGGTTTTGATGATTTCAGCTACTTCAGGTTTTAATGGGACTTCCCGATATTTGCCACCCTTACCAACGACTTTAAGACTCATCGTCAGCAGATCCAGATCCTGAATCTTTAAATTGACCAATTCACCTACCCTCAGACCAGCATATAGCAGAATATAGACCAGGGTTTTATCACGCAGGGCAACCTGTTCCTTATTCTCCAGAAAGAACAGCAACCGTTCCACCTCATCTTCTGAAAAGACAACCACTTCAGCCTCACTGCCATTAGCTACTTTAATTTTATCCCGTTTGGGATGCACCACCATTTCCTGACAATATCCGGCTGCTATCAGAAAATGGTTAAAGCTATGGAGACTGTTAATCTTCTTATTAATGGTATTGATCCGATAATTGGCTTCCTGCAGGTGTTTTCGATAACTGGTGATACTCAGTCTGGTGAGCTTGCCATCAAAAGGCAACTTCTTTTCCTTTAACCATTGGATGAAGCCCTGAATATCCCCGGTGTAGCTGGCAATCGTAGCAGATCCTTTGCCGTCTTCGATCAGGTGGTTCTCAAAAGCGGTTTGAATGGCAGCAATGGTTTCGTTGCTGACTTCTGTTGCTTCCAATGTCGCTGATGACTTGTCAATGTTTTGTAGTTGCTCCGGTTCCGATGACTTATCAACCTGCAATAGCGCAATACCTTGATCAGGTTTTCCGGCTGACACCACCGGCTCGTCATCTGAATCAATTGTTAGGGCTTTTTTAGACTTGCTTTGTTTGGTTTCTCGTCTTGGGAATTCGATTTTTTCAATTGTCATGGTCATTTGAACACCTGCTTTCCAGAGAATTATTTTCTAATTGATTTAATTCATCCATAGGCAATTCTTTTAAAATCCTTGTTTCAAAGGGATCCTCCAATTGTTCCAGAACTATTTTGCCATGATGATTAAGCCAATGCACACTGTCCTCAATGGTACCGCCCATGTAGTCGGGACTGTTTTCATAGTAGCCGGGATCAATGATGGGTTCCAGGGTGAAGCTGATATCCATTCCATCCACTAGATCAGATTCATTGGTTTTGACTACAACTCGTGCTGTCAGTGTCAAGTGGTGATCTTTCTGTTCAATGATCGTGGGCAGACTGACTCCCAGAAGCCATTGAGAATAGGATGGGTTGTCAAACTCCAACTGCTCTTTTAATTGTTCAATGATTTTCTTTTCAAAATCGGTCATACTGATTTCCTCCAAAAAAGTATTAAAGACCATTGACTGCTTAAGCCAATGGTCTTCAAAATTATAATATGTATTTAAGAAGGGAGTTTGATTCAGTGATCCGATGATTGTGGGGAAATCTGGAACGATTTTCTGAGGAATCGGTGATAGCCATTTATTTTTAATCCGTTTTTCCCGACAGTCCCGGCAATGGTGACAACTGAGATTGCAATTCTGACACCGAAACCAATGGCGCTAACATCCGGATTGGTTGGCTCTGACATCGGATCGACTGGCACTGCTGTCCGGATTTGGTGGCTCTGTCGTCAGATCGGGTGGCACTGCAGTCCGGAACGATCACAACTGAATTGACCTGACACGACTGTCAGCACTGACGGTAATTTTGGGACAAAAAAGATGGACTCGTTGGAGAATTCAGATTCTTAAGTGAGTTTGGATGATCCCAAACTAGCTCAACTCATTGGAAACAGACAAAAGCTAAAAGCCACTGCAACTACTACAAAATTTTTCAGTCAGTTCGCTCAGACTTTTTCAACTTGTGACAATAGAAACGTCCCCATGTCACCGCAGTCAGTTCGCTCAGACTTTTTCAACTAATGTGACAATAAATAGAAACGTCCCCATGTCACCTTCAGATCCGGTGGCAGCACTGCAGTCCGTTACAATCACAACTGAATTGACCTGACACGACTGTCGGCACTGACGGCAATTTGGGATCAAGAAGGATGACTCGTTGGAGAATTCAGATTCTTCAGTGAGTTTGGATGATCTTAAACTAGCTCAACTCATTGGAAACAGACAAAAGCTAAAAGCCACTGCAACTACTACAAAATTTTTCAGTCAGATCGCTCAGACTTTTTCAACTAATGTGACAATTGAAACGTCCCCATGTCACCAAAAAGTCATTGGCTTATTTTTTAGGTTTGCGAAATACTGGATGGATTTTTTCAATCTCAATATTCCAGCAATTTTAATGACTTATCACCAAATGATAGTTCCACTTTTTTTGTTCTCTAATTGCCGTCACTCCCGACGTTGCCGACAATCTCTGAAACGGGTATGGACGGGATCGTCACGAATGACGCGACTTTTTAAACAGTTATTCGGGCAATCACTTATGAGGATGGTTGGCCAATGGCTTAGGGCAATTAGAAATCATGGCTTATTTCCATCGATTTTAAGTGCTATCCCCAACGAATGATCTCTAATGGCTATGGCTACAACAATCCCACGGCTTCCTGCTTATCCTCTCTACTGGTATTGATGTAGTAGCTGGCAGTGGTTTGAATATTGGCATGTCCCGCTAATTTTGCTACCGTGGTTAGATCAACACCTTTCTTTAACAATCGTGTGCAGAAGGTATGCCTGAATTTGTGGGGAAAAATCGTCATGTTTAAGCTCTTTCCCAATTTTTTCAATACCTTATTGACGGTATCGGTATCCATCTTGCCTGATCGCTGGGTGACGAACAATTGACAACTTTTGGCATAGGGACTTTCTTTTCGATCACTTTCCATGTAGGTTTTAATGATTTCAGCAACTTCAGGTTTTAATGGCACTTCCCGATATTTACCGCCCTTACCAACCACTTTAAGACTCATCGTCAACAAATCCAGATCCTGAATCTTTAAATTGACCAATTCACCAACCCTCAGACCAGCATATAGCAGAATATAGACCAGGGTTTTATCACGGAGGGCTACTTGTTCCTTATTCTCCAGATGAAACAGCAACCGTTCCACCTCATCTTCTGAAAAGACAACCACCTCAGCCTCACTGCCATTGGCTACTTTAATCTTATCCCGTTTGGGATGCACCACCATTTCCTGACAATATCCGGCTGCTATCAGAAAATGATTAAAGCTATGGAGACTGTTAACTTTTTTATTAATGGTATTGATCCGATAGTTGGCTTCCTGCAGGTGTTTGCGATAACTGGTGATACTCAGTCTGGTGAGCTTGCCATCAAAGGGCAACTTCTTTTCCTTTAACCAATGGATGAAGCCCTGAATATCACCGGTGTAGCTGGCAATGGTAGCAGATCCCTTGCCGTCTTCCATCAGGTGGATCTCAAAAGCGGTTTGAATGGCAGCAATGGTTTCGTTGCTGACAATTGGTGCTATTGTGGGTTTTTCATCGATGATTTTTAATTGATCGTTTGGGATATTGCTATTTTCTGTTGCAGTTGCTTCCAATACTGATGATGACTTGTCTGGTTCCAATAGTTGCTCCGGTTCCAATGATTTCACAGCATCTAATTGCCCACTAACTGGATCAATTTCTTCGACTGACACCACCGGTTCATCCTCTGAATCAATTGTCAGGCTTTTCTTTGACTTGCTTTGTTTGGTTTCTCGTCTTGGGCATTCGATCTTTTCAATGGTCATAGTCATTTCGAACACCTGCTTTCATTGGAATTATTTTCTGCCTGATTTAATTCATTCACTGCTGATACTTCTAAAATCCCATCACCAATAGCATAGGGGTCATCCATCTGCTGGTAGATTAGATCTCCATGACACCTGAGCCATTTAAAGCTGTCGGTCACAGTGCCACCCATGAAGTCGGGACTATTTTGATAGTAGTTGGTATCCATGGTGAGCTGATCACGGGTCTTATCAAAGAGAATATCCATGCCATCGACATAGGGTGATCCATTAGTTTTCAGGACAACCCGGACAATGGCACACTGCTTCCGGTCATCATTGATGCTGATTCCCATGATCCATTGGTGGTCGTTAGTTCCTGGTTCCTGTCTTTCCAGGGCATTTTTTAATTGGGTGATGATTGTTTCTGTTTTCTGATCCATGCTGATTTCCTCCAAAAAAGTATTAAAGACCATTGACTGCTTAAGCCAATGATCTTCAAAATTATAATATGTATTTAAGATGGGAGTTTGATTCAGGGAACCGATGATTGTGGGGAAATCTGGAACGGTTTTCTGAGGAATCGGTGATTGTCATTTAATTTAATCCGTTTTTCCCGGCAGTCCCGACAATGGTGACAACTGACATTGGAATCTGATCCGAAACCATTGGCACTCTCGTCCGGATTGGGTGGCTCTGTCGTCATATCGACTGGCACTGGAGTCCGGAATCATCACAACTGAACTGATCTGACACGACTGTCGACACCGACGGCAATTTGGGGACAAAAAAGATGGGACTGGTTGGAGAATTCAAATTCTTCAGTGTGTTTGGCTGGGCAGAAACTGGCGCAACTCATTGGCAACAGACAAAAGCTGGAAACCGGAGTCACTAGAGAAAACTTTTCCAGACAGATTCCTCAGAATTCTTCTGCCAACAGAGTGCACAATAGAACCGTCCCCTTGTGCTCAAAAGCTGGAAACTGCAGCCACCAGCAAAATCTTTTCCAGACAGATTCCTCAGTATTTTTCAGCCAGCAAAAGTGCACAATAGAACCGTCCCCTTGTGTTCCATCCCCTTGTGTTCCAGAAAAAGTGGGTCAATTTTACTTGACATTCAATAGTTCCTGTGCAGAATTTCAAAGTCACTTGAAAAACTCGAAAAACTACAACTTGAAAAACTTTAGTTTTAGTTTGGAGTCTATTATCTCATGGATTTTTTCAGAATGTAAGGCACCTTGTTATTGAGCGCTTACTAGCAAAGTGCACAATAGAACCGTCCCCTTGTGCTCATAAATCAATAACCAGCGAAATCTTTTCCAGACAGATTCCTCAGTATTTTTCAACCAGAAAAGTGCACAATAGAACAGTCCCCTTGTGTTCATTCTATCACATTTTTATTAATGTGACAATAGAAACGTCCCCATGTCACCCTTCCTAAGTATTTTTCAGCTAGCAAAGTGCACAATAGAACCGTCCCCTTGTGTTTGGCTGAGCAGAAACTGGCGCAACTCATTGGCAACAGACAAAAGCTGGAAACCGGAGTCACCAGAGAAAACTTTTCCAGACAGATTCCTCAGAATTCTTCTGCCAACAGAGTGCACAATAGAACCGTCCCCTTGTGTTCCAGGTGGGCTATAATTGACGCTTACGATTTCTCCAGATTTTTCAGCCACTTCAAAAAACTAAAAAAGACGACCCGAGTCCCGAAGAACCCGAATCGTCTCTATTCTCTGTTTTCTTAACTGTTCAACTTGATGAGTTAAGTTGGTGTGTTAAGTAGACAGGCAAAGTATATCTTAAAGAATACTAATTGTTGCTCCGAAACCAGCACTTGGTGCTGCTTTATTATCAGAAGCATCTAAGATAGAAGTTGTACCAGCATTGAAGTTGAACGTAGTTGAAGTTGTATTAGCTTCTGTCGCCCAACCATCTAAAGCTCCAATTGTAATTGTGATTACATTTCCGCTTACTTCTACATCATCACCGTCTGTAGCTGTTCCGCCTTTACCTTCATATGGATTAGCAGTTGCACCATTATAAAGAACAAAGTCACCTGCAGCAAATGTAGCATTTTCATGAACTGCTTCGCTCATAACGATAACCACTGTTTCGCCTGCATCCATCACTTTATCAGCGTCAGTATCATTGAATGTTACTGAAGATATTGTTGGGTTGGTAGTGTCTGCTGATTTGAGTAAAGTCGTTGTCCCATCGGCAGCGCCTTGACCTACTCCCCATTCATCAGTAATATTTGCAGTTGCTTTTTCATTAATGGTAGCTGTAGCTCCCCAAGCGATAGCTGAGGTGTCTCCTAAAGTCATAGTAATCTGGTTTACACTTGTTTTTGCATAAGTTGCGTTGCCAGGTGTGATACCAGCTCCAAATGTAAAGTCACCTACAACTACAGTGCCAGCGACAATAGTTCTATCGTAAGTGATAACAACTAGATCATTTTCATCAACTGCACCACTGCCATTTGTATCAGTGTAATCAAAGTTTGTAATTTTTGGTGCTACACCAGGATTAACGATCGTTACAGGACTTGATTGTGCAATGTTACCTGCTAAGTCTTTAATGTCATTAACAAGTGCTACGTCAACAGCATCAGTAAACACGATTGCTGGAGTAGTGCCTAGTGTGATCACTACTTCATTAGCTGTTGCGCCTGCTGCAAATGTTGCACCAGTACCGAATGTGGTTGCTGAAGTAGCTCCAGCATTAATTAAGAAATCTGCGTAGGTTACTTTTGTATAATCAACATTTAATGATTCATCAAATTGTAATTTAATTTGATCATTTTTAGTGATTGATTTTGAAGCGTCTACATCTTCAAATACATAGGATGCGATACTTGGTTTTGTAGTATCTACAACCGCAGTCACACCTAAGAATGTATCTGTAGCTGTACTATCATTTACATTGCCTGCAATGTCTTTGACATTAGAAACTTTTACGGTATAAGTGATACCTGCTTGTTGTTCAGTTGTCAGTTCCACTGTTTTACCATCAGAAAGCAGGGTAGCTTTGGTTACATTTAGTACTACTGCGCCACTCTTAATGCTGTAATTCGCAATATTTTCAGCATCTGCTTTTTGAACTTTTTCGCTGAAGTTTACATTGACAATTGTTGATACAGCAGAGTTTGACACTGTAAATGTTGGAGCTACTAGATCTGTCGCTGCAATAGATACAGCATTAGCTTTTGTGATTGCGTCGATACTGTTTGCTGCTAAATCTTTTACTGTTGCTGCTGCAAAGTAAACTTTAAGTGAGCTTGCTGTTAAAGCTTCAACATCTGCATAATCGCCACCAATACCATTATTACCTTCATCTAGTGTGATTACAACGTCTGTACCATCTACTGTTGTTTTTACAACAGTATCTACATCTGTCAGTGGCACATCAGTGTGTACACCGTCTGTGATTGTTACATTATCTAAAACTAATGTAGATACATCAACTATTTCAGAGAACTTCAGAGTTATCAGTCGAGTTCCGCTGTTATAAGCTGCTGATACTAAGGTAGGTTTGGTTGTATCATTTGTATAGGTCAGTGCTGCATCAGTAATTAATGCATTGGCTGTACCTGATGTGTTTTTAACTGCACCGGCAGCAAGAGTTACTTTTGCAAGTACTGTATTGCCAGCATGTGAGAATTCACCGTTTAATTTGATTGTGATTACGCTGTTAGCTGTTGTATTTTGAACAGCTGATTGAGCTGTAGTCAATGGTGTTGAAACACCGTCTCTCTTGATAGAGATTTTTGTTAAATCAATATCAGATCCGACTTTTACATCTTTATCAAATGTAAGTGTCAAGATACTTGTGTTTTCATCATATGCAGCACTTACAAGACCTGGTGCTGATGTTAATGTTACTGGGTATCCAGTAATTGCTACGTTTGTTCTTGTTGTGTCAGTAGCGTCTTTGAAAGATCCAGCTGCTACATCAAGCGCAAGTGTTGATCCTAATGCATTAACTGCTGTTTTGCTTGCTGCTGTTAATGTTAAAGTTACAGTGTTGCCGGTTGTAGTAGCCGCGCCAGTAAAGTCGCCTTCTACTAATGTGTAGTCAGATGAACCTTTGACTGTAATGCCTGTTTCATTGAAATTAGCATCTGTCAGGCTGATGTTTTTATTAAATGTCAGTGTTAATTTGCCTGTTGTGGCTTCATATTCAGCTCCAAATAAAGCTGGTTTTTCTGTGTCAGATGTTGCTAAAGTACTGAAAACTACTTCTTGAGTTCCCATAATGTTAGCTGTAGTAGCTAAGTCTTTAACATTTGCTACTTCTAAAGCATAACCATTAGTGGTAGCTACTGTAGCTGTAGTTGTTGTTAATAAAACAGTTTTGTTATCTGTAAGATTTAAAGTTGCTTTTGTTATTGCATTTGCTCCTGGGGTAGACAAACGAGTTAATGTGTAATTACCAGTTGTTTCTGCGGTTGTTTTGTCTACTGATTTGTTAAACACAACTTGAACTGTTGAACCATTAATAGATGTAACAGATACTACTGCAGGTGCTACTACTGTAACGCTTGCTGTAGCTGCTGCTGAAACATCTGTACCCATGTATGCTTTGACTGAAATAGCATGAGTACCAACTGCTAATGATGGACTTACATATGCATATGTTCCATCAGCATTTAATGTAGCTGCAACTTCTGCTGCTCCATCAATTGATACTTTTACTGCATCGCCGATTGCTGAACCAGTAATTACTGCAGCATCAGTTGTGTTAAGAACTGCGGTTGCTGATGTTACACTAGGTCCAACTACTGCTGGCATCAACGCATCAATCGCGGCGTTAATAGCCCTTGTAGCTGCATCAATCTCAGCTTGTGTATTAGCTGCAGTCACAACATTATTTGCTAATGCTGTTTGTAAATTAGCCCAAGTTGCAGCGGTATAATCAGCTTCTACTTTAGAGTTAGCATCAGCTACAGCTGCATTGTAAGCTGCTAAGTCGTGTGTTTGACCAGAAGGATCAACCACGATTGGGTCTGTTACGGTTTCTGCATAAACTGGAGCAGCAGGAGTTGCCAGGTAATCATTGATTACAAAAGGAATGCCAGCAATCTGAGCTGCTAAAGAAGCATTTTGAGCTGCTGCATAATCCATCCAACCTTTTACGCTATCGCCAAGAGCGACAACACGGGTGTTTCCACCGATAGCCAGGAACTGTTTGTACATATCAGCGCCGGCTGCATCGGGGTTAATCTGCCAAGCCAGGTACGAAGTGTTAAGTTCTGCCTGATTGTATTCGTAGAACTTTCCATCATCCGTTTTGACAAGGAATGCATTGAAGTCTGCAAATACCATTGACGCACTGGAAACCAGCAATAATGCCAGTACCATGAACATCGTCAATAGACTTTTTCCTTTTAATTTTTTCATTTTAGTCTCCCTAAATTTTAAATTTTAGTTTGTTTGCGGTGGAAGGATCAGCTGATCCTTCCACCTATGTGATGAGAGAATTTAGACAAGTGTTACAACTGGGGTTAATGTTTCAGATACAGTTGTGGAAACTTCAGCTTTGAAGCCACCGAAAGCTGCATCATAGGTTAATGCTGTACCATCATAGGTTACTGCATAAAGTTCTGGTGTGGTAGTGTCAAGAGTTACCAGGACAATTTTCATACCAGGTGTTAATGAGGTGTAGAAAGCTGTTGTTGCAGAAGGCATAACTGGTGCTTCTTTTTTAGTAACAACAGGTGTTAATGTTTCAGATACAGTTGTAGAGATTTCGGCTTTGAATCCACCGAAAGCTGCATCGTAAGTTAAGGCAATGCCATCATAGCTAACTTCATAGTTTTCTGGTGTGGTGGTGTCAAGGGTTACCAGGACAATTTTCATACCAGGTGTTAATGAAGTATAGAAAGATGTTGTTGCTTTTGGCAGGTCACCGCTTGGTCCTAATAATTCTAAAGCAGCATTGATTTTAGCTGTTTCAGCCTGGATCACTGTGACATTGCTGTCGCCAGATAATGCAAGGTTGCATTTTGCGATGGCAGCCAGGAATAATTTGTAATCATCAGCATCATAGGTTGCTTTGTTGCCAAATGCAGTGTTTACATCTTCAACAGCTGCAATGTAACCATTAGTAATCAGTGTATCAAAGTTGAATGGCAGTTTTTTCTGTCCGCCGTTTTTGATCACTTCATTGTCTGCACTTTCCAGGAAGTTGGAAATAGTTACAACAGTTGTGTTGGCATCAGTTAAGGTACCGTTTGGTAATACGATGGTTACAGAATCAACAACGGTATCTTTATCGTCGTAGTTTAAGATATTAGCAACGATTTGAGTTCCGGTTGGTAATAATGAACCATTTAAGGTATAGTTAGCTGTTTTTAATACATTGGCCTGATCGCCAGTTACTTTTACAGGTTTAGTAAACTTAACGTATACAGCATCCTGAGTAGTGGTGTCACGAGCGGTTTGTAATACAGTGAAGCCATCGCTGTAGTTGGTATCAGCAACTGCAAATGCTACTTTGTATTCCAGTTCGACTGGAACATCACCTTGTACGGTAAAGTCTTTAGTAGCAGAAGCGGCTGTGTTTCCAACATCATCAGAGATTGAACGAACAACCAATGTCCATTCGCCAGCTGTTAAAGCTTTGCTTGGTGTTACAACAACTTTGGTGTCAAATTCGTTACCAACGGCAACAACAGTGTTAGCTGGAATGGTTTCGCTGTTATCTTTTTTGATAAATTCAGCAGTTGGTTGTGGAACAGAAGTTTGTGTCTGAGCAAGAGTTGGTAGTCCATCTCCGCCTACAGGCATTTTGATTGGTTCAGACATGGTTACAGTGTAAACCTGTACTGCAGGATCTGCCTGAGTAATTTCGTTGATAACCGGGCTGGTTACGTCAGGAGCTGTGATTGCGCCGTTCAGTGCTAACTGAATGGTAGCATTTTTCAGTCCGTTGGCAACATTGGTTACAGAATCTTTAGCAATGTACAGACGGTAGCTGTCATTGTAGAAGTTTTTGTTTGTTCCGGATGTGTTATAGAACTGTGTCCAGTCCTGAGTTGTTTCAACCTTGAAGGTTGGCAGATCGCCAGCAATTTGTGAAACCTGAACGGTCATGTTGCCAACGCCAGCACCTACTGGTACATTAACCCAAGTAGCGGTTGTTGCGTCATATTTCTGAAGAACCAAAAGATTCTGCAGGTCAGCAGCAGATTCACTGATCTGTCGATCGAAAGAAACGATGTATTGTTCAGGAGACTGAACAGCTACGGTTGCTGTCGGTACATTTTCATCAACTGGGATGTCGAAATCCAATGTTTGGGTATTCATAACGTTGTTACCAACGTCAGTAGAGTTAGCCCAATCACCGATGTTTGCACCCTGAATTGAGTGTGTACCGGATTTGAAGTAGATTTGTTTGCCATCAGCATCTTTTCCAAGAGTAATGGTTACAATATTACGGGTGTCTTCACCTGTTTTAGGTACGAAAGCACCAACAGTTGCTGTTGCAGCTTGAGCTGCGCCATAGTTAATGCTATCCAGTCTGAAACCATCGATTACCCAGTTAGCCAGGTCAGTTGCTGAATCAGCTTCGTTGGTATTTTTGATTGGTTCAGAGAAAGTGATCTTAAGTGTTTTTAATCCTTCTGTTGCTACAGAAAGCATGGCTGGACGACGAGCGTCAGTCAGTTTTGTCATTTTTGTTGATTTGGTTACGGCTGTGCCAGTTAAGTCACTGAAGTCAACTGCAACATTTGCATTGTCAGTTAAGACATCCGCTGTGTCGATGATTGCAAACAGTGCTTTGCTGTTACCTGGTACGGCTTCAAAACCAACAACGTTAACTGCTTTACCACCAGTTGTATCGTTGTTTGCTTCTTCACGAACTACCAGAGTCGCTTTAGCAGGATCTACGTTACCCAATGCATCTGTATATTTGCTGACAGATACATCTTTATTGAAGTATAAAACAACACGATCAGCTTGACCAGCAACAACATCTGTTAAAGTTGCACCAACTTTATCATCTGGAGTAACGTCAATAACTGGTGTCATGGTAACATTTCCAGTTGCTGTTAAGTTGATCAACGCTTTTTGGTTGGATTCAACTACAGTTGCGCGAACCAGTGCAGATTTTTCTGAAGTTAATGATTCAGAAATCAGCATTGCAGTAGCAACACCATTTTGCAGGGTTACACGATCTTCAGCAAAACTACCGAAGGTAGTTGTGAAAGCTACTTCAACATCATCAGCATTTTCAACAACAACGCCATCAGCATCAGTTAAAGTAAAGGTTACTAAACAGCTGTCTGATCCATCTGATTTAAGCACAGAATGACCACCACTGAAGGTGAAGTTGATTGCTGTGTTATACAGTGACTCAGCGTTTGGCATTTTGAAGTTGGCAGTTACAGCATCCTGTAATTGTCCGTCAACCAGTAAGCCAGTTGCTGTTAAGACATAATCTTTACCCAGTTCAGCGCCAGCAACCTGAAGAACAACTTCTGTTTCGTTGTCCTGTAAAGTTGCAGCTGCAACTGTCATGCCTGGAATAGCAAAGTTTTTAGCTTCTGCTGCGTCAATTGCAGCTGAGAAAGTGACTCGCAGTTTTTCAGCGTTAACGGCATTGACAGATACCACTTTAAGAACTGGTACCAGTTCGCCCTGAGCTGCTACGATTGCTGCAGTGGCAGCATCAACTTCAGTCTGGGTGTTATCTTCAGTTACTACATTTGCAGCAACAACTGTCTGATACAGTTCCCAGGAAGCGCTGGTGTAATCAGCTTCTTTAACAGCCGCTAAAGCAGCGTTGTAAGCTGTCAGATCAGCTTTAACAGCGACGATCTTAATTTCGATTCCTTCAAGACGTAAGCCTTTTCCTTCAGAACCGGACATTTCGCCATCAGCGACCCAGCCTTGCGCCCAACCTTCATTTTCAATATGTGTACGATATTGAACTGAGTAGTTGGCAGCTTGTTCGCCGGTCAGTTTGATTTCGATTCCTTCAAGACGTAAGCCTTTTCCTTCAGAACCAGACATTTGTCCGTCTGATACCCAACCTTGTGCCCATCCTTCATTCTGGATGTGGGTACGGTAGGTAATGCCCATTCCTTCAGGCAGTGCGGTACCATCAAGTTTGATCTCGATGCCTTCAAGACGTAAGCCTTTTCCTTCGGAACCTGACATTTCTCCGTCAGATACCCAACCTTGCGCCCATCCTTCATTCTGGATGTGGGTGCGATAGGTTACACCATCAACTTGCGTATCTTCAGCTGTTGTTGCGGCTTTGTTTGCGAATAATCCAACAAATGCTTCCCAGGCTGATTGTTCTTTTTCAGCTGCGAAAACACTTGAGGAAAATACGACTGAAAGCATCAACACAGCTGTAAGAATACGAGCTACATTTTTTTTCATCATAAATCCTCCACATAAATTTTTTGGGGTCTCCCGGAAAGCCAAGCAATTTTCATTCGCCTTGAGTTTCCAGGTATTAATCATGCTCTAATTCTGCCACCCGCCTGAATAACACCTCTCCTTTCTTTTTTATATCCGGGCACTGTAGTTTTAATCATCCGGTCTTTAGAGCCTTCTGTCAACCGATGATCCTGAGACGGCAAAATGAGTAAGAGCGGTCTCATTAGGGATTTTACACCTTCTTAAGGGTATTTGCAATAAATATTGTTGTTTTTTTAGAGAATCTGAAACATCCATGTCACAATTGGTTGATTTTTGGACGTACATTACAGTAACGTTTGAGCGGGGTGTTTTATTGCATGGTTTTATAATTTTTTTATTTTTATTTTAGCGGGCCCCGACATTTGCTACTATCCGTCCGGTCATCAATCAATCAACGCTTCATTCGTAATTGGCACCGGAGTGTCCTGGTCTTTCTTGATCGTCTTAATTACTTGTGGTGTTTCACTGACAACCTCAGTCTGATTATGATCGGTATCTTCTGTCAGGCTGTCTTCTTTTTCTTCGCCAACTGGTGGTGTGATGTTACCACTACTATCCGGTGGCACCATGGTTTCACTTCCTGCTGGTGGTGTAACAATCCCATTGCTGTCGGTATCCGGCTTTTGCTGATCGGTCGGTTCAGTAACCGGGGTCTGTTCCTGATTCTCAGCGTTTTCCTTGGTTGGATTCTCGCTGACCGGTACATCTGGCGTTTTCACCGGGTCTTCGGTAACATTTCCTGATGGTGCCGGGATAACCTCATCATTAGTAACTTCTGAACTCGGGTTGTTGTTTTTATTATCTTTATTTTCGATCTGGGTATCTTTTTGATCTGATTCAATAATGCCCGTCAGATCAATCGATTTTTCTTCGGAGACCTGAATCAGTTGCGCCACTGTCATTGTTGCCAGAACATCCATCGTCAGGGTTTCGTCTGCAGAAGCGATCTCTTTCATAATCTGGATTTTTCCCGTTGAAACATTGTATTGCTCAGCCAGGGTCATCGATTCGGAATCGGAAACCGCTGAGCGCAACACGGTTGGCGTCACATTCTGATTGGAAGCACTGTCTTTGATGACCTGATCCAGTGAACTGGCCAGATCACTGGCACTGCCAATGCTCTGATTCTTAACGGAAACCAGAATGACACCCTGTTTATCATCCAGGTATCCGTTGGCAATCATCGCTGTCACAATGGTATTGACGGATTCTTCCAGGTTATTCTCATTGAAATCCTGCTGATCCAATAAATATTGCGTTTCTTTGTCAAATGCTTTCACTGATAAAATCTGCTTTTGCTTATTGGTGACAATTTGAACACTCTGGTCGGCATCCAGGGCAATGATGCTGTCCGGCGTTTTAAACTGGATAAACCATGTGCCGATACATGCCAGGATAACCATGCACCCGGCAAAGGCCGCCGATAGCTGTCGAAAATACCGGGGCATTTTCAGTGACCTGCTTTTGGGTACTTCTACCTGGCGGGTGATGTAATCATCTTCGCTCATTGGAATGACGGGCATTGCCGCCAGTTTTTTAAAATCCAGTGCTGGCGCCTGATTGATGCTGCGACAGAGGGACTGTTCTATTTCAAATTTATTCATTTTATTCACCTCCTGTCTGTAATGAATTTTTTTAGTTTCTTCAATCCGCGATGATATTTGGATAAAACAGTGGAAAGGGGTATTCCCAGGTTCTCGGCAATTTCACGATGTGCAAAGCCCGATAAGGCGTGCAAAAGGATAATCTCGGTTTCTTCACTGCTGAGTATTTTGAGTGCTGCCTGAAGCATCAGTCGATCTTCACTGTCGCTGACATAGGAAAAATTGAGATCATTTTCCAGGTCACCCACTTCGATGCTGTCATTCTTCTGCCTGAAACGAAGTTTGCTGATCGACAAATTTCTGGCAATGGTAAAGACCCAGGCCATTGGTTTGCCCATCGGTTTGTAGAGATGCGCCGCCGCCCTTATTTTAAGGTAGGTATCCTGAACCACATCCAGGGCATCGTCATGATTTTTGACCGTTGCCAGAACAAAGGCGTAAACGGTTCGCTCGGTAAGCCGGTAAAACGTTTCAAAAGCGGCCATATCATTTGCTGCGATGCGGACGAAAATACTTTCATCAATATTCAGTTTTTTCTGCTTTTCACAGTCAGTGTTTTCCGGTACGACCATACTTAAGAATAAGTTCATCAGGTATAACCCCCAACATTTTATTAACGCTTGAATAACACGTTTTATTGCACATAATTTTAATATTTCGAACACTTTTGATAAAAAACGACACCGATCCGCTTTTTAGATCCTTTACTGCTGATTTTTTATACTTTTTAATAATGCATCTAATCAATTATCATTGATTTCGGATCCTTTGGCAAGATGTGGCACTCTGTGTGCCAGCATTTTTTTATTAACTAACGCTTCTATTAATATATATATAGCATATATAGCACGATATAACAAATGATAAGGCCCGTTTTCCATAAAAACATCATTTATTAACGTTTGTGACGATTGTCGCTTTTAATTGTCAGATTAATTATTATAACATAGTTTATGGGTTTTTTTTGTGAGAATTAACTTTTTTTGTTATTTTATTTGCTTCGGTTCTCCTGCCAGTACTTTTTCGGTTTTAATTTTTTATCATTTGTGATTCTTGTTTTTGCATAATATCATAGATGGTTACTTTTAACCATCTATGATACTTGTTGCATTATTTATCATAAACGATTATACTGTCTTTGAGGTGATAGTATAAATGATCAAACAAATTCAATTATTAAAAATCAAGTCCGGACTAACCGCTGCTCAGTTATCTCAAAAATCGGGGGTGCCGCTCGCTACCGTTCATAAACTCCTGTCAGGTGAAACCACCAACCCCAAATTGGAAACCTTGAATGCTGTTCTTTCTGCCCTTTCCTACCAGCTTGAGATCAGGCCCCTGGATGATAGCAATAATGAGTGCCTATCCGAGCTGGAATGGCAGCTTATTACACTCTATCGGCAATTATCCGGTTCGGCGCAGAACCTTTTTAACGGGTTGCTGCTACAGTTTATGCATTATGAAAAAAAATCGGGTTTTACCCCTGATAACACCCCTCCCCTTGATTAACGCCTTAACTGTATATACGCCACCGCATTAACTGTCAAATTTTATCTATCCGCAGCCAAGGTTTATAGGTGACTTTTTTATAATGACATGATAGAATGTATCTATTATGGGAATATAAGTATTAATACATTTTCTTATGTACACGATATCAGTTTTGCACAAATGATGTCTTAGGGATAATTTTTTATGAAGGAGTTTTAAAATGGAGAAGAAATTAAGCTACACTGTCGATGAGCTCATTGATTTGCACGTTTTGCAGCAGTTTCAGGATAGTTTTGCCAAGGCTTTGGGGATGGCCAGTATTTCTGTTGATAATGTCAAGGGGTCGATTACCGAGCCCAGTAACTTTACCGATTTTTGCATGAAATACACCCGGGGCTCGGCCGAAGGCAACAAACGCTGTATTTCCTGTGATGTCAATGGTGGTAAAAAAGCGGGTACCACTGGTAAACCGGCGGTTTACTCCTGTCATGCCGGTCTGGTGGATTTTGCGGCGCCAATTGTCGTAGATGGGGTGCAGATCGGGGCAATTCTTGGTGGACAGGTGCTTGATGCCCCACCTGATGAGGACAAGTTTCGAAAGATCGCCCGGGAAATCGGGGTCGATGAGGATGAATATATTGCCGCCCTAAGAAAAATAACCATCGTGCCCCGGGATAAGATCAATGCCGCAGCGGATATGCTTTATGTTTTTGCCAACTCCATTTCTAAAATGGGCCATCACAACCGCCTGCTGGTGCATGAAACCGAAAACTTCCAGCATATTTCGGAAAATATGTTTGAAAATATCCGGGCGGTTACCGACGTGGTCAATAACTTCTCGGTTCAGATTGAAGCCTTGATTAAAGCCTCTGACGAACTGCTGGAATCTTCCACCATTTCCAAGAACAAGGTTAAAGAAACCGACTCGATTCTTAAGTTTATCCGGGATGTGGCCACCCAGACCAACCTGTTAGGGCTTAATGCGGCCATTGAAGCCACCCGGGCCGGGGAATTTGGCCGGGGCTTTAATGTGGTGGCCGATGAGGTAAGAAAACTGGCGGTTATGAGTGTGGATTCGGCCAAGAAGATCGAGAGCATTCTCGACAGCATTGTGGTCAGCATGAATTCGGTGGAATCGCAGGCGGCCAAATCGTATAAAATCATCGGCGAGCATCAGGCCGCCATGAGTGAGATCAATGAAAAACTGTCGATGCTCAATGAGATCTCCGACAAACTCAAGGTTGAGATTAATAACTTAAAGAACAGCCTGTACTAAAGCAAAAGACCACTCGTGCGAGTGGTCTTTTTTGTGACTTGGGGACATTTTATTTGCTGCGTGGCTCGGGCATGACAAGGGGACATTTGTTTGTTATCGCTACGGGGGGGGCTCGGGCGTGACAAGGGGACATTTCGCCTTTCATCCCGCTGGGCTGACAGGCGTAACGTCCCCTTTTCACACCCTATCTCGTCCCCTTTTCACGCCCAATCAGTTGATCAGGTTGAGGCCGAAATGGGTGCGCAGATCAGCAATGGCCCGGCGGTGGAGTTTGACCAGGCTGTTGGCACTGACCCCCAGGGCGGCGGCAATTTCCCGGAAGCTGCGGTTTTTGCCATAGTGTTCTTCAATAATCCAACGCTGCCGTTCCCTTAGGCAGGGCAGATACTGCCGTAAGGCCAAGAGGTCTTGTGCCCGGACATAATCGCCTTCAATGTCGGCGGGATCGGGCAGAACCTCCAGCAGCGAAAGACTTTCTTCATCGCCGGGGGAAAAATCCAAAGAGGTGCAATTTTTATGGCTTTTGGCCACATTGACAAAATAATAGAACAACTCCTTCTTTAAATAGCCGGCAAAGGGCACGCCCCGGTCTTCATTATAGGTTTCTACGGCATTGAGCAGAACGATGGCGGCTTCGCTGAGGTAATCGTCAACGGCGTCCGCTTCGTACACATAACGCCTGATCATTGAGAGCATCAAGGGTTTAAAGCTCTCAATTAAAGCCAACTGGCACTGGGCATCCCGCTGCCGGGCACCCTTAACCAAACGAATCATTTCATTATTTTTCATCTTGTCACCTCTTTCAATTATCTGAACATCAGTTCTTTTTTATTATACATGAATCGGTTTGTTATTTCAATGGTTTTGCGAACGAATGTTTTTTATGGGTATGACATGGGGACGTTTCGTTTGTCATCGTTGGGGTATGACATGGGGACGTTTTGTTTGTCATCGTTGCTGCGTGGCTCGGGCAACATGACGGATGCCCGGGCAAGACATGGGGACATTTCGTATTTTACATTTACAGCGGCTCCCGGATATGACAATGGGACATTTCGCCTTTCATCCCGCTGGGCTGACAGACGTAACGTCCCCTTTTCATATCCTATCAATCTCAGGCGGGGTTTCCCCCGCCTTTGGCTATACGGTCATTTCAAAGTCCTGGGTGGTGGTGGAAATCAGTTTACCGCTGACCTTCTTTACCAGGGCAATATTATCCGGGGCAAACACATTTCGGGTCAGGATCTGATCCATTGCTGCATTGATTTCAGCAGGCGTTACCGCTGGATCGGCATCTGATACGGAAATGGTGGCGTTTTTGCCATCGGCACGGGCAAAAACCATGGTTGCTTTAATATCGGCCATATTTTACCTCCTTTCGCTATACTTTTTGTTAGACAATTGCGATAGCACGAACAATCGGTGCTTTGGGTTCAGTTTGCACAAACAATTGTGTTATGTAACAATTGTTTCGTGCAAAACTGGAGTCAAAGCTCATGGCACTTTCGCAACTACCTATATTTTTGGGGGTTACACCCCGGGAATCAGTAGGGTGGTTTCGACTTTGAGTACTTCTTCCATGGTGGGAACCTGCAAACTGGCAAGGGCCTCAGCCACAGCGTAAATATCTTCATCAACGGCGGTTTCTTTGAGGTTGGAATAAGTTTTGGACTTAATCACTTCTTTCCCGTCGACCACCCCGTGGTTCGAACGAACCTGGAGCTTATTGCTGATAAAATCAGTTGTTACTGGCATTTTGTGTACCTCCTTTCATCGGTTATACTTATAAATGGAATGAACTGGAAAAAGGTGCCATCTTTTTTTAAGTATTTGGATAAGAGACATTTTGTTTGTCATCGCTACAGCGTGGCTCGGGCATGACATGGGGACATTTCGCCTTTCATCCCGCTGGGCTGACAGGCGTAACGTCCCCAAGTCATACCCTATCTTTACGGTGGTTAGATTTCCAGATGGCAAAAACCCTCATCTTCGTAAATGATGACACCCAGCCCGGCGGCGATGGCAGCGGCGGCCAAAGCATGAACTGAGAGCCCCGGAGCATAGCAGTCGGCGGCAGCGCCGAAGAGATGCCGGGAATGGGAAATCCCCCCGACTTCTTCATTGCGAACCGGGCAGCGGACCCCGGAGGTGATGATAATCGGGTTATCCAGCATCATCCGGACGGCTTCCAACCGACCTACCAGTTCGCCATTCATCTCCGCCGGGAAGCCATTACAATAACGGCCTTCACAGCAGCATTTAAACTCCTGACGGTTAAAATGGGGGGTTAATTGTTCGTTGTTGATACACATAAATATTCTCCTCTTCGTTTTAATTTTTTTGAGACATGGTGACGTTTTACTTGTCACATTTACAGAGTAGCCCGGGTATGACATGGGGACATTTCGTACGTCATCCCTATCGGGCTGACATCCGTAACGTCCCCATTTCATGCCCTATCACAGGCGTAATGTCCCCTTTTCTCATCCTACCAGTCCCTTGCTCATTCTTCCTCGGACAACTGGGCCAGAACTTTTTTGAGACTGGCGGGAATGGGAAAACCCAGGGCGGCCAGGTTTTCAGTAATGCTGATGCCCTCATTGGCCAGATAGAAAAAAATCATGGCTGTGCGGAGGGTCGCACCGCCGCCCATTAGATTCTGATCTAACAGGTGACCCATGGCCACAATGACAAAGATCAGCATTTTTTTCATAATTCCGTTAAAACCAATTTGGCTGGATACCTGCCGTCGGGCTGCTGCCAGGGCCAGACCGGTGAGATAGTCAATCAGGATAAAGCCCATCAGGGTATACAGATACCCGTCGAAGCCACCTAAAAGAAAACCCAACACCGAACCAATCACCCCACATACCGTGGGCAGGGATTCTAGAATTGTTTTCATTTCATCGCTTGTCCTCCTTTCTTTAAATAGTGGCCACTTGCAAAACTACCGTGAGCTTTGCGCCCAGTTTCGCACGAAACAATTTCTACACTGTACGGCGAACAGGCTATCGCCTGTTCGTCTACACGTTACGAAATTGTTTGTGGAAACTGCTCCCAAAGCAATCATCGTTCGACTTTTTCATTTAGTAATTACCTAAATAGTGGTACACTCCTTAAATGGCAGTTCCCGGGAAAAAATGACATAAAAAAAACCATCCGGAGAAGGATGGTTCGGCATGGGGACGCTTTACTTGTCACATTTACAGCGTGGCCTGGGCATGACATGGGGACATTTCGCCTTTCATCCCGATGGGCTGACAGGCGTAACGTCCCCAAGTCATGCCCTATCACAGACGTAACGTTTTCAAGTCATGTCCTAGCGCTGTTTGAGGTCGGCGGCGATCTGGTTTAGTTTTTTGAGGCGGTGATAGACCCCGGACTTGCCGACGGGGGGGTCCAGGCGTTCACCCAGCTCTTTGATGCTGGCATCGGGGTAGTTAAGCCGCAGTTCGGCAATGTCGTAGAGATTTTTGGGCAGGTTTTTTAAACCAAACTGCTCTTTGATCAGCATAATATCGGCGACCTGATCGTAGGCGGCGGCAATGGTTTTATTGAGATTGGCGGTTTCACAGTTGACCTGACGGTTCACGTCATTGCGCATTTCCTTGACAATCCGGATGTTTTCCATTTCCAGCAGGCCCCGATGGGCCCCGATGACGCTGAGAAAATCGGCCACGCTGCTCCCTTCTTTCAGGTAGAGTACCCAATGGGCTTTGCGATGGATCAGGTTGGACTTGATCTCGTAACCATCAAGAATCGTTTTGATGCTTTGCAGATAGGCGCATTGCTCACTGGCAACCGCTGGACTGCGGTCGGCTTTTTTTGTGATGGTGGTTTTTTTACCCACCAATTCCAGATGATAGGTTTTTTCCGGGTTGGATACGGACCCGCAGCCTAAAAAGACCCCCCGGATATAGGCCTTTGTCTGATTTTGCTGCTTGATAAAGGGCTCCGGTACCTGATTGGCAAAAAAGGCCTGGCCATTGGCATTGTAACTTAAAATCTGACAGTCTTCCAAGATTATTTTTGCCGTCCATGGTTGTTCAACCACCACCCGGTAGGCCCGGTGTTCTTTGAATTTACGGGTTTTTTCAATCTTGATTTTTGGTTTAATCTGATACAGGGATTTAATCAACTGATAGCAGCGGGCCGCCACGGCGGGGTTTTCGGTTTTGATACTGATGGTCATGGCCCCGGATTGCTCGATGTGGATGGTTCCCACGGCGCCAATCATGCCGGACAGTTCGGCCCGCTGACAGGCTTTGGAGCCGTAGGGAAGCTTGGAAAGATCTTTTTTTAAAATGGCTGAAAATGTCATGGCGGCTCCTTTCTTTCGGTGCGAGTTGCGGGCGATCACGGATCGCCCCTACGAGTTGACAAGCGCACAGTGTGACAAGGGGACGTTTCGTTTGTCATTGTGTGACAAGGGGACGTTTCGTTTGTCATTGCAGGCTTCGGCCCGGGCATGACATGGGGACGGAACGTCTTTATGAACGACAACACTGCTCGGATGAGACAATGGGACATTTCGCCTTTCATCCCGATGGGCTGACAGGCGTAACGTCCCCTTTTCTCATCCTACCAGTCCCCATGTCATACCCTATCACAGCTGTACTGTCCCCTTTTCACATCCTACTTCATTTTATATAGGTTTCGAAGATGCGCCGGGCCAGGAGGTCGGCATCGTGGCGGACAAAGCCGTTTTCCATGATGACATAGTCGTCCAGAATATAGGCGTACTGTTCCAGAGGGGAGATGATTTTCACCACCTCGGCGGCGCATTTTTGGTATTTTTCTTCAATGCTTTTGGGCAGACTGCCGGTGTTGGCGACCACATAGTCGAACAGGCGGCCTTCGGTCTGATCGAGGTGGGCTTCAATGGCCCGGATGTGGTCTTCCTGGGTATAACCGTCGGTTTCGCCGGGCTGGGTCATAATGTTACAGATGTAGAAACGTTTGGCCCGACTATCAAATATCGCCCGGGCTACATCTCTTATCAGCAGATTGGGAATAACGCTGGTATAGAGACTGCCAGGTCCAATTACAATCATATCGGCATTTCTGATGGCTTCAATGGTTTCGGGCAGGGGTCTGGTGTCTTCCTGTTTTAAAAAGATCTGGGTGATCGGGCTTTTTTGTTCCAGTGCCGCCCCGGGTATGGCTGATTCCCCTTCAATGACCTGGCCATTTTTCAGGGTTGCCATCAGCACCATCTGGGAGAGGGTAACTGGCAGTACCGCCCCTTTAATCTGCAACACATCGGAGGTCCGCCGGACAGCATCGTAAAAATCGTGGCTGATGCCGTTCATCGCTGCCAGAAACAGATTTCCAAAGCTTTGTCCGGCCATGGGGCCACCGGGAAAACGATAATTAAAGAGTTCCTGCATGACGTTTTCGTCGTCGGCCAAAGCCAGAATGCAGCTGCGGATGTCGCCAGGGGGAAGAATGCCCAGTTCTTCCCGGAGTTTTCCGGAGCCGCCACCATCATCGCCAACCGTGACAATGGCGGTGAGATTATCGGTATATTTTTTTAAACCCCGGAGGATCACCGATAAACCGGTGCCACCACCGATGGCCACAACTTTTGGGTTTCTTACTTTGACAATATCTTTCAAGGTAAACTCCCTTATATATTCTTTCATATCCATGAAATCACATCCTTTTTTGTTTGTCTTTACATCGTTGCTCAGGTATGCGGGCGATCACGGATCGCCCCTACGAGATGGTGCAACTGACATCCGATTCTTCGTCATCGTCCGATTCCCGGATTTGACAATGGGACATTTCTGTCATCCCTTGTGACAAGGGGACGTTTCGTCTGTCATTGCAGGCTTCGGCCCGGGCATGACATGGGGACATTTCGCCTGTCATCCCGCTGGGCTGACAGGCGTAACGTCCCCAAGTCACGCCCTTACATCCGTAACGTCCCCTTTTCTCATCCTACCAGTCCCCAAGTCATGCCCTAACCTAGTGGTCCAGGCGGTTTCTTTTGATGTCCCGGTGTTTGAGGGTCGTTTCATAGCCTTTTTCTTTGAGGGCTTTGTTGAGTAGACAGGCAAAGGTGACCGAGCGATGCTGGCCGCCGGTACAGCCGATGGCAATCTCCACCGTATTTTTGGAAACCTTGGCAAATTGGGGAATGACGAATTCAATCAGATCCCACAATTTCTGATAAAAGACCTCGGCTTCGCGAAAAGACATGACATAGTCTCTGACGGCCTGATCTTCGCCGGTTAGATTTCTAAGTTCCTGTTTATAGAAGGGATTGGGCAGAAAACGGACATCAAAAACAAAATCGGCCCCCATGGGACTGGCATATTTAAAACCGAAGGAATAAATTTTCACCTTTGGTTTGGACTGATCCCGATCAAGTTCAACCAGCTTTATCAGTTGTTCTTTAAGCTCTCTGACCTTAATGTCTGAAGTATCGATAACTTCGTCGGCAATTTCTCTAAAATGCTCCAGGCTTTTTCGTTCCGCCTGAATCGCTTCGATGAGGTTACTGGCAAAATGGGTCAGGGGATGATTACGCCGGGTTTCCTGATACCGGGATACCAGTACCTCGTCCCGGGCATCTAAAAAGATCAGGGTCAGATCCTCCCGGGTGGCCTTGTATTCAGCCAGGGGAGTGTCTTTTCCCTCCAGGAAAACATCTCCCCGGACATCGGTGACCAGGGCGATCTTTTCAATTTCGGTGGCCGATTGCTGACAGAGATTGATGAAAGTCACAATCAGCTGCGGGGGAATGTTATCAACACAGAAATAACCCAGATCCTCGAGGATTTGGATAGCCTGGGATTTTCCGGCGCCAGACATACCGGTGATGATGATGGTTTTCATGGGTTACTCCTTTTTTTGAATTACTGTGACTCCCGGCCATGACATGGGGACATTTCGCCTTTGCAAACTACAGCACTGCCCGGATGTGAAAAGGGGACATTTCGCCTGTCATCCCGCTGGGCTGACAGGTGTAACGTCCCCTTTTCACATCCTACCTAGTCGGTGATGTTGACGATGCGGGTAATGGGGATGCCGGCGGCTTTGACAACCTCCGGGGCGGCCCGCATATCACCCAGCGCAGCGATACTATGGGCGTCGCTATTGATGGCAAAGCTGACTGGGTATTTCATGGCGATTTTTATTTCTTCGGCGTTTAAATGATTATGTCTGGGGTTAATTTCCAGGATCACACCGTGTTCGGCGGCGGCTTTGGCAACCGCTTCGATGTTGATAGGCATTTTATCGCCGGGATGGGTAATCAGCTTGATGTCATAGCGTTCCATCATTTTGATATAGGTTCGGGTGTTCATCTCCACCACCGCTTTTCTTAAAAAAGGCAGCACCCGGGCCGCATAGTTGGGAAGGGCAAAAACAAAGATATCTTTGATACTGGCCGGGAAATAGCCGTAGTGGTAGCCAGCTGAGATCCAGTCGCAATATTTTTTTTCTTCCTCTTTAATATCTATGTCGCCGTTGGCGCCGATGATGTTGGATTCCACCGAAAGGTAGATGTCAATATCGTCGTATTTTTGATTAAGAGCATCGATCTCGGCCCGCATTTTGGCAAAATTCTTTTTTCGCACCCCAAAAACAGGATGGCTGCGGCCATGGTCGGAAATGGTGATGGCCGTAAGGCCAATTTTGCGGGCTTGAGCCACCATTTCGGCAATGGTATTTTTACCATGGCTATAGGTTGTATGGGTGTGCATATCATGGGTTATTTTCATGAGATTTCCTTACATATTATTGAGATAGGTTAATTGCAAAACTGCCGTGAGCTATTCTATTTGTCATCACTACAACGTGGCTCGGTCATGACATGGGGACATTTCGCCTTTCATCCTGCTGGGCTGACAGGCGTAACGTCCCCAAGTCATACCCTATCACAGGCGTCACGTCTCCTTTTCTCATCCTAGCCTAGTCGTTTCCGATGACGATGACTTCGGTCTTCAGGTCGACGTCAAATTTTTCTTTAACGGCTGACTGAATCGTACCGATGAGGTTTAGAATATCAGCAGCAGTGGCACCGCCTTTATTGATAACAAAGCCGCTATGTTTTTCGGAGACCTGGGCCCCGCCGATGGCATAGCCTTTAAAACCGGCATCCTGCACCAGTTTACCGGCATAATAGCCTTCCGGTCGGCGGAAGGTGCTGCCGGCGCTGGGGTATTCCAGCGGTTGCTTGGTCTGTCTTTGGGTGTTTAAGTTAAGCATTTTTGCTTCGATGGCCTGGCAGTCGCCGTGTTTTAGACCCAGCTCGACACGAATCAGAATCCAGCCGTGCTGTTGCAGGATACTGGATCGGTAACCAAACTGGCACTGTTCGGCAGGAATGGTTTTTTCGGTACCATCTTCTTTAATCACCGTAATGCTTTTAATCACTGCCTTCATTTCGCCGTCATAGGCACCGGCATTCATGGTGACGGCACCGCCCAGACTGCCGGGAATGCCGGAAGCAAATTCCAGACCGGTGAGGTTTTCTTTCAGCGCAATATTGGCCAGATCTTTGAGGCTGATCCCCGGTTCGGCAATCAGGGTTGTTCCTATTATTTCAACCTGATTAAGGGCTTTGGTATTGATGATAATGCCACGATAGCCTTTATCCCGGACGATCAGGTTGCTGCCGTTACCCATAATATAGAGGGGTTTTTCGGCTTCTTTGCAGATTTCCAGTACCTGTTGCAGTTCTTTTCGGGTCTGGGGCATTAAAAAAAGGTCTGCCGGACCCCCAACCTTAAAGGAGGTATGGTCTTTCATCGGTTCATTTTCTTTTATATTTTCGATCGCCATGACGGCTTGCAGTTTTTTGATGGTATTCTTCATATAATTATTCCTACCTCTTGATGCTTCGATTTTATCGCACAGGAGGACGGTTCTTTTGTGCACTTTTTATCAAGTAATTAGGAAAGCACAAGAAAAACCGTCCCCCAGTGCTTATCCTACTTTTTTGCTTCTATTAATCCATCATACCATTATTTACGTGGCTTCGCCACAAAAAAAGGCCCTTTGCGGGTCTTTTTAAGAATCTTTTATCTGGGCTACTCGGCAACGGCGCAAAGGGTTGCGATATAAACCTGGGCGGCACCAGCTTCCAGAAGGGTGGCACTGGTTTCTGCCAGGGTCGCCCCGGTCGTGAGGACATCATCCACCAGCAGGATGGTTTTATTCTGGATGGTGTTAATCTGTTCGACAGTGAATGCCCCGGTCAGATTGTGGAGCCGCTCTTCCCGGCCCTGGCCAAGCTGATGAGGCGTATCCCGGCTGCGGATCAGGACTTCCGGGGCCAATTCCGGAGCATTTGAATTTTTTTTAGCTAAACCGTCATAAATACCCCGGGCAATCTTTTCACTCTGGTTATAGCCCCGCTCGGTCAAGCGGTTGGGATGCAGGGGCACCGGAATAATCAGATCCACACGGTTAACCCATTGGGATTGGGCAATAGCAGCCCCCATGTGGGTGCCCATCCAGATACCCAAATGGGGCCGGTCTTTAAATTTAATGGCCTGCACCAATCTTTTAGCGGAGTCCTCATAACTTAGATGGGCATAACCACCGGCAAAAGGCAGATTGAGTTTGGCACAGGGGCTGCACTCCTTTCGCTGGTGACGAAAAATTGGCCGACCACACTGACTGCAGGTCGGATTGCTGATGACCGGAAGATCATCCTCACATTGATGGCACAAAAACCGGTCGGTAATAAAAAGTACCCGGCCGCAGATGGGGCAGGTGCCATTTTTGAGAAAAAGGTTGTTCTCAAGAAAGGTCAGGAGGGTTTGTTTCAGGTTCATGGTTACCTCTTTTCGCATTCATGGGGGTACTTTGCCTTTGATTCTGATTAACAGACTGCCCGGCCCGGGCATGACATGGGGACATTTCGTCTTTCATCCCGATGGGCTGACAGGCGTAACGTCCCCAGGTCACGCCCTATCTCATCGGGTGTCTGATATAGGTGATGATGCGATCCCGGAGGGCAGTCTGGCGATCCTGGGATTCGCCGGATTTGATCATTTGCCGGAAAACGTACTGGTTGCCCATCAAAATCAACAGCTTTTTGGCCCGGGTGACGGCCGTATAGAGCAGTTTGCGATTTAAAAAGAGGGGCGGCCCGCCGACGATCGGCATGACCACCACCGGGAACTCACTGCCCTGACTTTTATGGACGGTCATGGCGTAGGCGTGGGTGATTTCGTCCATCTGGTCAAAGTCATAGGTGACCCGCTTGCCGTCATTAAACAGAATGGCAAAGGATTTTTCCCGGTTACTGATGCTTTCTAAAATCCCGATATCACCATTATAAATCCCTTCGCCCTGTTCCAGCGACAGGGTGTCTTCCCACTTGATCCGGTAGTTGTTCTTGATCTGCATGACCTTATCCCCTTCCCGGTAAATCACCATTCCGAATTCCCGCTGCACCCGGTTCTCCCGGGGTGGATTGAGCACCGCCTGGAGTTCCCGGTTTAAATTGATGACCCCGACCTTACCGTTTTTCATCGGTGAGATCACCTGGATGTCACTGATGCTGTCAAAGCCTTTGGCCATTGGCAATCGATTGGTAACCAGCTCAAGAATATCCCGGAGCAGTTTGTCACTGTCGTTTTTGTTAAGAAATAAAAAATCCGAATCATTGTTGACATCTGGAATCCGGCCATGGTTAATCTCGTAGGCATTGACCGAGATCATACTTTCTTCCGACTGGCGGTAGATCCGGTCAAGGCTTAATACCTTGACCGCCCCGCTTTCAATGATATCTTTTAAAACATTTCCCGGCCCCACCGAGGGCAGCTGGTCGGCATCGCCAACCATGATCAGCCGGGTGCCCGGCTGGATGGCCATCAGCAAACTGTCCATCAGGAGAATATCAATCATCGAGGATTCATCAACGATAATGGCATCGACATCAAGGGGGTTACTTTCATCCTTGCTGAAACTGGGAAAGTCATCATCCTGACTGTATTCATATTCCAGCAGGCGGTGGATGGTTTTGGCTTCGTTACCGGTGGTTTCGGTAATCCGCTTGGCCGCCCGGCCGGTGGGGGCGGCCAGCACGGTTTTAAGACCCAGATCCTTAAAAATCCGGACAATCCCGTTGATAATGGTTGTTTTACCGGTACCAGGTCCGCCAGTAATGACAATAACCCCATTATCCATGGCGGCAGCAATGGCTTCCCGCTGCTTATCATCCAGAGTGATCGACATATCCTGCTCGTAGTTTCTGATTTTGGCCGTAATGTTGACATTCGCTATTTTATAGGTCATCTGACTGATTCTGGCCATGGCCAGGGCTGCATTGTCCTCAGCTTCAAATAGATTCCGGGGATAATAAACCCGCTGGTCGGCGATCTCCTCCTGAATGATGCGCCCCATCAGCACCAGTTCACCTAATTGAGCGTTAATCTCGTCTTCAGCGACACCAAGGATTCGAGAACTGGTCTCTATCAGCTCGGTTTCAGTCATATAGGTGTTGCCCCGGTTGTAGCATTCCCCCAGTGAATAGTTGATGCCGGCCAGAATCCGACCGGGGCTGTTGGCTTCAAAACCGAGGTGGTTGGCAATCTGGTCGGCAATTTTAAAACCAATCCCCCGAATATCATCGATCATCTGGTAGGGGTTATCAAGCAGCACCGAGATGGTGTCAAATTTGTAGGTTTTATAAAGCTTCATCGCCCAGTTGGCCGAGATGCCGTAGTCCTGAATTTGAATCATAATCTGCCGGACTTCCCGTTGTTCGTGGTAGACTTCTTTGATGGCAGCCAGAGTTTTCTTGCCAATGCCTTTTATTTCGGACAACCGCTGGGGATCATTGTCCAAGATCTCCAGGGTTTCTTCACCAAATCGGGCAACAATCGCTTTGGCGGTTTTTTCGCCAATGCCGGGCAGAATACCCGACGACAGATAGCGGGTAATGCCTTCGGTGGAGGTGGGAATTTCCATGGTATAGGTTTCCATAGTAAACTGATCACCGTAATTTTTATGTTCAGTCCAGTAACCAGTGAGTTTTAAGTATTCGCCATGATTCAGTTCGTCAAAATTCCCGACAACGGTGACCAGATCGCCTTCGATATCAAAATGGGCGACGGTATAACCGTTGCTGCTGTTTCTAAAAACGATGTGCTCCACC
Organism: Acetobacterium sp. MES1; assembly: GCF_002237635.1. Taxonomy (NCBI): domain Bacteria; kingdom Bacillati; phylum Bacillota; class Clostridia; order Eubacteriales; family Eubacteriaceae; genus Acetobacterium; species Acetobacterium sp. MES1. Next base: position 152,550 of record NZ_MJUY01000054.1, on the reverse strand, counting down.
GTACCCTTAATGCTTTCCATGCTTTGCTCCTGTTTTGTTTTTCCGCACAGGGGGACGGTTCTTTTGTGTCCGATTGTTCTTAATCGAATTGTTGACACAAGAAAAACCGTCCCCCTGTGCTTACTTTTGTTCGATACTCTATTGGTTTATTATAACACAAAAAAAGACCCATTATTGGGCCTTTTTTTCGTTTAAGGAGTTTTTCGTTTATCGAACTGCAATTAAACCAATTTTGGTTTAGCTGAGTATTTTGTATGTAAAATATGGTGCGCTTTGTGGCTGTTTGGCTCTTCCAGGTATTCTTCGTACAGTCGGATGACAGAAGGATTCTGGTGAGATTTTCGGTAGGTTAATACATTGGCATCTTCGTCATACAGAGCTTTTGCTCGTTCAACACGAATGTCGACGTCCATTTTATCTTTAGCAGATACGATGGGTTGTCCACCACCGTTGACACAGCCGCCTGGGCAAGCCATCAGCTCGATGAAGTGGGTATCAGCCAATTTACCAGCTTTAAGCATTTCCATGACCTCACGGATGTTTGATCCACCATGAGCTACTAACAGGTTGACTTTCAGGTCTGGGGTTACATCAACACTGGCTTGTTTGATACCATCGGTACCACGAACAACATGATATTCAATTTCCTGAATGTCTTTTTTGTTCAGTACGTCGGCAACTGTTCTGACAGCCGCTTCCATAACACCACCGGTAGCGCCGAAGATAACAGCAGCCCCTGTGGATTCACCATAGTAATCATCAAAGTCTTCATCTGGTAATTTGTCAAACAGGATGCGAGCTTCTTTGATCATACGTGCCAGTTCCCGAGTGGTGATGGAGATATCAACATCGGCATTACCGTCGGTACATAATTCTTCTCGTTGTACTTCATATTTTTTAGCAGTACAAGGCATGATTGAAACAACAACCATATCTTTAGGATCAATTCCATTAGCTTGCGCATAGTGGTTTTTGAGTAAAGCACCGGTGATATTTTGTGGTGATTTACAGCTGGACAGATGTGGAATCGCTTCTGGATAATAGGTTTCGATAAATTTAATCCAACCTGGTGAACAGGATGTGATCATTGGCAGAACACCACCGTTGGTCACACGACCAATCAGTTCTGTTCCTTCTTCCATGATACATACATCAGCACCGAAATCGGTATCGAATACTTTGTCAAAGCCCAGTCTTCGTAAGGCAGCTGCCATTTTACCGGTTACTGATGTTCCCATTGGGTAGCCAAAGTCTTCACCTAAACCAGCACGAACAGCTGGAGCGGTTTGAACGATAACAGTTTTGGTCGGATCAGCAATGGCATCCCAAACTTGTTGGATATTTGATTTTTCTTTTAATGCGCCAACTGGACAGTTGATGATACATTGTCCACAGTTGATGCAACCAACTTCAGCTAACGATTTGTCAAATACTGGTTGTACCTGTGAGGTAAAGCCTCGACCAACGGTGCCCAGTACGGCAACGCTTTGGACGTTGGTACAAACGGATACACATCGCTTACAAAGAATACATTTGCTTTCGTCACGGACAACAGATGTTGATAAATCGTCGATCAGTTTACCTGATTTTTCGCCTTCGAAAGGAATTTCAGAAACACCCAGGTCGGTTGCCAGTGTCTGCAGTTCACAGTTTTCGCTACGAACACAGGTGGTACATTCACGGTTGTGGTTTGACAGAATTAACTCAAGGTTTACGCGTCGTGCTTTTCGAACGGCTGGGGAGTTGGTAAGTACTTCGATGCCGTTGGCAACTGGATAAACACATGCTGCTTGCAGTGCTCGTGCTCCAGCGATTTCAACCAGACACATACGACAAGCCCCAATTTCGTTAACATCTTTCAGGTAACAAAGTGTTGGGATATCGATATTGCTCATTCTGGCTGCTTCTAAAATGGTTGTTCCTTCGGGAACAGTCATTTCCTGACCGTTTATTTTAAATGTTACATCTTTCATTGTTTTTGTGACCTCCTAAATCAACCCTTGGAAATGGAGCCAAATGGACAGGCTTCAATACAGGCACCACATTTAATACATTTTGCTGTATCGATGGTATATGGTTTTTTCTTTTCACCGGTGATCGCATCGGCTGGACATTTCTTGGCACAGATTCCGCAACCTTTACAGGTATCAGGATTGATTGTGAAGTCTAACAGATGTTTACATACGCCAGCGGGACATTTTTTATCATTGATATGTGCTTCGTATTCATCACGGAAATAACGGATGGTAGACAGAACAGGGTTTGGTGCAGTTTGTCCCAATCCACAAAGTGCTGATGCTTTGATACCGACAGCCAGTTCTTCCAACCGTTCGATATCGCCTTCAATCCCTTTACCATCGCAGATTCGTTCCAGAATTTCAAGCATTCTTTTGGTACCAATACGGCAAGGAGGACACTTACCACAGGATTCGTCCTGAGTAAAGTCAAGGAAGAAACGGGCAACGTCAACCATACAGTTGTCTTCGTCCATTACGATGAGTCCACCAGAACCCATCATGGAGCCGATGGCAATCAGGTTATCATAATCGATTTCTGTATCTAATAAAGAAGCTGGAATACATCCGCCTGATGGTCCACCAGTTTGGGCAGCTTTGAACGCTTTACCATTGGGAATCCCACCACCGATATCAAAGACGATTTCTCGGAGGGTTGTACCCATTGGAATTTCAAGCAGACCGGTGTTGTTGATTTTTCCACCAAGTGCGAATACTTTTGTTCCTTTAGATTTTTCGGTTCCTACTGATGCAAACCATTCTGCGCCTTTTAAGATAATCGCTGGAATATTTGCATAAGTTTCTACGTTATTTAATACGGTTGGTTTACCAAACAAACCTTTGTTAGCTGGGAATGGTGGACGTGGACGCGGTTCACCACGTTTACCTTCGATTGAGTTCATAAGTGCTGTTTCTTCACCACAGACAAATGCGCCGGCGCCTAAACGAATTTCCAGGTCGAAGGAGAAATCGGTATCAAAGATATTTTCTCCCAGCAAACCATATTCTTTGGCCTGATCAATAGCGATCTGCAGACGGTTAACAGCGATTGGATATTCAGCTCGAACATAAACATAACCTTTAGAAGCACCTACAGCAAAACCGGCAATCGCCATGGCTTCGATCAGTGCATGCGGGTCACCTTCAAGTACAGATCGATCCATGAATGCACCAGGGTCTCCTTCATCGGCGTTACATGCTACAAATTTTACGCCATCTTCGGATACAGCATCGTGAGCAAACTGCCATTTAAGACCAGTTGGGAATCCTCCGCCCCCACGACCACGAAGACCGGACGCTTTAACTTCGTTAATTACATCGACTGGTGTCATGGTTAACAACACTTTTTCAAGCGCCAGGTAACCATCAAATGCGATATATTCGTCAATGTTTTCAGGATTGATAACACCACAGTTTGCCAAAGCAATACGTTTTTGGGTTTTGAAGAAGCCCAGTTCATTGATTGACAGTGGGTGATGACCATCACCTTTTTCGGTGTAGATCAAACGATCCAATGGACGACCTTTGACCAGGTGTTCTTCAACCAGTTCAGGAATATCAGCAGCTTCAACTCGGCTGTAGAATGTTCCTTCTGGGTATACAATAACAACTGGTCCCAGTTCACACAAACCAAAACAACCGGTTGCAACAACTTCTACTTCATCCAGGATATCGTGTTTGACTAATTCTTTTTTTAATTCTTTTACTAATGTCATGGATCCTGAGGATGTACATCCTGTACCACCACAAATCAGTACCTGCGAACGTTTATATGCCATCTGCTCTTCTCCTCCTCAATTAACCCTTAACCGTTGGATCAATGACTTTACCATCAACCACAGTCATGGTGTATTCATCGACAACTTTGCCTTGAGCCAAGTGTTCTGCTACAACTTTAGCAACCTTTTCCGGTGTCATATGCACATAGGTTACTTTTTCATTGTTAGCATCGTAAACTTCAACAATTGGTTCTAATCGACATGATCCGATACAACCTGTTTGGGCAACAGTAACATCGACCAAACCTTTTGCATCTACTTCTTCCATCAGTTTAACCATAACGGGTCGAGCGCCTGCTGCGATACCACAGGTTGCCATTCCTACTACGACGCGATATCCATTCTTGCCGTGTCTTAAATTGATTTCGTTCAATTTTTTTTCACGAATCGCTTTTAGTTCTGCTAAGGACTTTGCCATAAATTTATTCCTCCATAATTTCTTCAAGACCTTCTGAAACGAATTCCCGAATCCAGTTTAGTATCGCTGGTTCGTTTAACGATTCTACTTCCAGAGTGTCTTTAATTTCTCGTGTATTAAAAACAAATAGTTGGTTATTGAAGTCGTGTTGATAAATAAGATCTGTCTCTCCAAAAGACATTACCATGGTGAGTACCGTATCGGCCATATTCCCCAGCGGGACACGATCAATATGATCTCGCATGAAGCTTCCCACCACCTTTGTGCCAACACCGAGGGTCGAGCTTATCTCAAAGTATCCGCCGCATGCTTCCGCTGCTGCTTTAAATAGAGATAAACCCAGACCAACCTTTCTGGTTGTTCGGGTCGTTACAAACGGATCTGTGATATTCTCAAGTCGATCAGCCGGTATGCCACACCCATCATCAGTGATGATAATGGTGAGTTCATTATTTGCCGTGGACTCAATAATCAGCAGTTTCACAAGCTTTGCCTGTGCTCTAATGGAATTTTGGGTAATATCCAAAATGTGAAGGGACAACTCTTTCATAACAGCTAATTAAAATTTTTCAAGGATCGCTGGAATTTCATCTACGGTTAAACGTCCAAATACTTCTTCGTTAATCATCATTACTGGAGCCAAACCACAGGCACCAACACATCGGGTTGCGTCAACTGACCATTTTCCATCTTCAGTTGTATCACCAACCTGTGTTCCTAAAATGCTGTTAACCTTGTCAATAATTGGTTGTGCGCCTCTTACATAGCAAGCGGTTCCTAAGCAGATACCAATTTTGAATTTTCCTTTTGGTTTAAGTGTAAATTGTGAATAAAATGTTGCCACACCGTAGACTTCAGTCAGAGGAATTCCTAACTCATCTGCGATGGTTCCCTGTAGTTCAAGTGGTAAGTAGCCGTATTTTTCCTGGGTTTCCTGCAGAATCTGCATTAAACAACCTGGTACTTCTCTGTGCTCGGCGACTATTGCCTTTACTACGTCCAAATTTTCAACTGGTATTAATTCAGCCAATTTTCAAACCTCCTAATTAAATCATGCAAACCTTTACGCTTGTGATTGCATATTTTCTAACGAAGTCATTATAACACAGAACGAAATATTTCGTTATATTTATAACAGATAAATTTTTCACTCTTTTTGGCCCGGATTTTTATGAAAACCTTTAACTTTTTTGTTTTTTGAAGTAAAAATTCTACCCATTTATTTTTTTTTCAAAATAAGTGTAATAATTTTGCACAAAAAAACAGGCGCTTCGAAAAACACCTGTAAAGTTCACAGCTAACTACCGTATAAACCACTTATTCATCTGTTGTTCGCTCCGATACGCAGAGTCTGACCGCTCGGTCAGGCATGATCGAACCCGTATCATACGACTTAATCAATTGATCCCAGATAATTGATCAGCGTCTGCCTTTGCATATCCGGTAGTTCCAGAAAATATTCCCGCTCGGCAATGTCTTCCAATTGATGGGCATCAGAACCGTGAATGAACTGATAGTCTTTAAAAAAACGGAAGTTTTTCCGGACATTTTCGAAGGTTTCTTTTTTTGACACTTCGCAGGTCTTTACTGCCAATTCCAGGGGAATAAATCCCAGCGATGAAATTAAACTATAGGATTTTCGGTCGATGTGGGCTGGTACCAGCACCCCGCCCAGGTCCGTAACAAGATCCCAGAGCTGATTGACCCCAATATCAGTTGCTGAAATCAACAATTTATCGACTTCGCCAATAATATTATCCTCAGCATCCATGATCGTTTGGGGGCCGAACAGCGCTTTTTCATTTTTCACATCCGGAAGATGGTCATAAACAATGGCATCCAGTTTCATGGCCGCCTCCAAGGTTGGCAGATAGGCCAGAACATGGGCTTCTTCTTTGGTTGTCACTTCAATACCCGGCAGAATGCAAAGGCCTGTTCCGGTTTCTTTGGCCAGTTCTTTGGCAACTGCCATGATGGCAGGTAAATTTTTGGCGGTGTTGTGATCCGTGACGGCAATAAAATCCAGTTCTTTAATCAGGGCCATATTGACAATGTTGTTGGGGGTCATCTCCGCTTCACCACAGGGGGATAATGCCGAGTGGATGTGCAGATCAATGGCTACCTTTTCCATTTTATATGCCAGCGTTTCCTAAAATTTTACAGACTTCAAAAGCATTAAGACCGGTAATAATAATCGGGATATCCTCGATGATGGCCCGTTCCAGGGTACTTTCTTCAACTTCAGCCCCTTCGGGAATAATCACGCAACTCATCTCCAGCAGCGATGCCACGGCAATAATATTGACATGCGTCTGGATGGTTACCCAGGCACAGCCATGACCGGCATTGGCCATAACCCAACTGAGCAGGTCACCGACATAGCCACTTTTAATGACCCCCTCAATCCCTACCTGAGGATTAAGACACTTGAATTCTTTGTTTTCTAATAACGCACTAACCTTCATTCCTTTTCTCCTTTAATCTGACTAAATTGGGGAACTGCAATACTGCCGTGAGCTTTGAGCCCAGTTTGCAATGCCTTTATCGCTACATTTCTTCTTTTTTGATCAATGGTTTTTCGGTGGGATGTTCGACCTGCAACAGTTCATTGGTTAAAACTGAGAGATCCCGGACCCGATCTTTTAAGACAAATACACAATCGATTTCTTTGGCTTTTCCAGCGACAATATCTTCTGCCAGAGCCCGACAGCCCGGAGCGCCACAGGAACCACAGTCCAGACCGGGGAGTTTACTTTCGAGTATTTCGATTTGCTTCATTTTTTCGATGGCGCGATTGATATCCTGATCCAGAGGTTCCGGACTTCTCGGCAGAATTCGCTCTTTGATGTGCATCATCCCGGAATTATAAACACTTCGCACGTATTCATCGGACATGTGGATAATGGAGGTTTGTTTCATGGTTTTGGCCCGATCCTGAATGTACATTTTAGCCACATAATTATTTTCCACCGTCAAACAACCGCCAACGCAGCCGCCGATACAGGCTAGTCCTTCAAAAAACTCGATGGTATCGAGTTTACCGCATTCAATTTCTTCCAGAACATTAATAACATTTTGAATTCCATCGACATGGAGAACATTTTTATTTTTAAGGTAGTCACTTTCACCACCAGACAAAGCCCAGGTACAGGATTCTGGGGTGGTATTATGCAGGCCTTCCTGATGCGGGCACTTGCCGATAAGCCGGGCGATATCACTATAAATGTCCTTAATGGCAATGGCACCATCGATTAGGTCATATTTATCGTACTCACTGGCCGCCGGGTTATTGACCATGGTGGCTTTGGCAGCGCAGGGGGTAATAAAAAAAACGCCGACGTCGCTATTTTTATGGATGCCTTCTTCCCTGATTCGCTTTCTGATCAGTCTGGCGGTTATCGCCATGGGAGACTTCAAGCGGCAGATATTGTCAGTGAGTTCAGGAAAGCGCACCTGAATCAGCTTGACAACCGCCGGACAGGCTGAAGAAATCAGCGGTCTGGGATATCGTTTGGCATGATACTCATACTTCAGGGCCTGGCCGACAATTTCAGCACCATAAGCCACTTCCACCACCTCATCAAAGCCCAGGGCTTTTACGGCCGAAAGAATCTGGCTAATGGAATATTTCGGTTTAAACTGACCAATGATGGCGGGCGCCACCATCGCCACGGTATATTGATAATTATCTTTTTTTGAAAGCGGATCGGTTTTGGCCAGCTTGGCATGATGCGGACAAATCCGAATACACTCACCACAGTCAATGCATTTGGACTCATTGATGGTCGCCTTCCCCCCCCGAACCCGGATGGCTCCAGTGGGACAGCTTCTCAGACAGGTCGTGCAACCCAGACATTTTTCCTCATCAAGGTATACTGAATGCAGTAATTTTTCCATATGTCCCCCCTTCTTCCTGATTAGACAAAAAATTTCATGACAATTTTTGTCCCCTCTCCAATCCTGGAGGAGATTTCAAAACTGTCGGCATTATTTTTCATATTGGGCAAACCCATTCCGGCGCCAAAACCCATTTGCCGGACTTCATCGCCAGCAGTTGACCAACCCGCCGTCATCGCCAGGTCAATATTGGCAATCCCCGGTCCGACATCCTCGATCGTCAGAACCAGTTCCTCTTCACCTACCTGCAAAACAATTCTTCCGCCCGATGAATGGATCGCCAGATTCATTTCCCCTTCATAGCCAGCAATGGACACCTTGCGGATCACCTTGTTGGCAACCCCTAATTGCTGGAGGGTTCGTTTAATTTTCCGGGAGGCTTCGCCGGCGGTGTCAAAATCTCCCCGTTTCACATCAAAGACGAGTTCGTAGCTCATCTAAGATGGGCTCCCTTGAGACCGTTTGAGTAGAGAATGCCACAAGATTCAAAAAGAATATATTTTGTGGACATAACCAGGAGATTCCGTTCTCTGGCCATGTCAATCATTTCCTGACTGGGCATTTTGTCCCGCACAAAAATAATGCTGTTCATATTTGCCATATCAGCCGTATTCAGCACCTGTTTGTTGACCAGACCAGTGAGCAGAATAGCATCCTCTCTGGCAAAACACAGCACATCACTCATCAGATCACAGCCAAAACCAGAGTGAACTTCTTCCTCCAGATGACTCTCTCCAGATAAAACAACAGCATCGAGGAGGTCTCTTACCTGACTTAATTTCATCGAATGTTCTCCTTTTTTAGTTATTACTAGTATTGTAAAGGATTTCTTATTCATTTAGCAAGGTCTTTCCTGTTTTTTTTAATATTTATCGGGAAATGATGCTTGCTCGGCAACTTCTACTTATTTATCACCCGTGCGGCTTCGTAAAACAGGAAGAACCGCTGATCGCCCCTGTTTCAAGAGACGATCTTCCCAAAAGTGTAGCGGCCATCCCGCACTTATAACACAATTTTATGGTAGCTTGCGCCTAAAGATCGGAGCAGGTTTTCTTCAACCTCGTCACAGGTAAAGAGGATCACCTGACGGCTACTGCTGAGTTCTGCAAGTAGCTTGAGCGCCTCGGTTTTTCGCTGTTTATCATACCGCACAAACGGTTCATCCAGAATAAAAGGCATTTCATGACTGATCAGCTCGCTAATTCCATAGCGAAAGGCAAAATGAACCTGATCCATGGTTCCGGCACTTAATTGGTCAACATCCCTGAAGTCACCACCTTTGGGATCAATCACTTTGAGCTTCATGGCATCATCAATTTTCACCCCTTTATAATGCTGGGTGAGGGTATCGAGAATATCGCCAATATTCTTATTCAACTCCGGAGCCGAGTCCTGATGACAATCTTTCTGGATTGTCGAAATAATCTCAAGCGCTGCATTACAGGCGCTGATTTCCGTATCGAAGGCCTGAATCTGGCTATCCAGCGTTTTAATGGTCTCTTTTATTTCCACCGGCAGACCAATCCCATCGGTAAGGGCACTGTTTTCACCTTCCAGTCTGGCAATTTCCTTGCCCAGACTTAAGAGTTCTTCCGATTTTGGGGAGGCTTTATGCCAAACCGCCTGTCCGTCCTCTGTTTTTCCGCCATTGACGGTTTCCAGCAGATTCTCCAGTAGTTCCAGGTTCCCGTTAAAACGGATTTTGAGTTCTTCCAATTGCTGCGCTTTTTCACAGCGCTCAGCATATTCAGCAATGTTTTTAACCTGATATTCAGCCAGCTTCCGATCCAGATCCCGGATGATTCCCCGTCGCTGTTCAAAGAGCACTTCATAACCGGCCTGATGACGGGAGTGCTGAATAATAATCAATTCGCCTTCATTTTGCAGCTGCTCCAGTTCTTTCTGATTTCTGACTACTTTTTTATAGTAACTGTCAAAACTGGGTCCATCTTTTAACTGGTATTTGGCCAGTATTTCTTCCTGAATCGGGATTATTTGTTTTTCCTTTAAAATCCGTCGCTTTTTAAGGGTTGCCGAAATGCCGTAGCTTAGGCCGACAACACCGACAATTGCCATGGTTACCCCAACGGTTAAGGACAGATTTTCGATTCCCTGACTGGTTCCCATCATCCCCATATTGGCCAATCCCACCAGTCCCATTCCTAAAAGCGTCACTAGGGTGGCAATGATGTTGATGACCACATTGGTTTTTTTATCCACCTCGGCCACTTCGGTTTCTTCTTTTTTAAACAGTTCGTAGTCTTCGGTGATGCCTTCTAAGGTATGCCCGGCCAGCGAGCTGCGTTTTGCCGCTTCTTTTTGCCGGATCGTTTTTAGATGTTCCGAGGCATCCGCCATTTCTTTTTCAATGTAATCCATCTGATCGCTGAGGCGCTCAGCCTGGTTGGAAATGGCTTTTAAGCCCTCGAGAGTCTTATAGTTATAGCCTTCATAAATCTGGTCTTCTTTGATTATTTTTGATAAACGGTTGTTTTCCTTTTCCAGCTTGTTAATTCGTTCATAGGAGGCCAACAATTCCTTTTTTCGTTTCACCACCGATTCCTGACTGAGAAAGTCGTTTTCGGCTTCGATCCGCTTCATTTTCATCTGATTCCGGGTGATTTTTTCCTGATTTTCGGCAACCTTGGCGTAGGCGGCTTCCGCCTCTTTTAACAGTTCCCGGAGCTCATCCCGCTCCCGAATGGCAGCCCCAATTCTTGACTTGCTTTGACCCGAACGGCCAATTGCGTTTTTCTTTTCTTCCAATCGTCTGGCAATCCCTTTGAAATTAATCTCGATGCCGCTAGAATTTTGCATCTCGATGTAGGAATCCCGGACTTCATCCTGGCTGCCTGCTTCGTTATCGTGGGCCGTTTGACGCATATTGACGGTATTATTATAAATAACGGCAGTCATCCCCTGGTTTCCCAGCGGCAGGTGCTGTCTTATTACCCCATCGTACTTGAACTGGTCGTTGATAATTTTCCCGGTGGTATTATCATAAATGAATAAGGAATCTTTGGATCGCAGAAAATTCCGTTCCAGCCGAATTTCCCGGCCATCCACCTCATAAACCAGGGAACCACTGTAATCGAATTGATTCCAGGGCATATACTTTTCATATTCTTCGCTATAGGTTTTCTTTTTTCGGTAGGGTTTATAAAACCCGAAAAACATCCCCTGGATAAAGGTTTGAACCGTTGTTTTGCCAGCCTCATTGCGACCGTAAACCAGATTCAGTCCCGGTTTGAAGTCAATGGTCTGATCTTTGAATTTTCCAAAAGCTTTGATGGTCAGGGTTTTTATTCTCATTTCAAAACCCCCTCGCTAATCATCGCTTCGATGCTATAAATAATCGCTTTTTTACGGACTTCCGGTTCGGCTATTTTACCCAATTCAGTAAGAAGCTGTCCGATCGGGTTGTTCAGATTTTCTTTGATCAGCAGTTCCAGATCAATATCCGGTTCCAGTTTAACCATGTCTGTTTCGACGTAATAAAAAGCGTCTTCCAGATCATCGTTGATCCAATCCATTTGAATCTCGGGATTGATGTAACCGGTAAATCGAATCCGATAATAGTTTTGCTGGCGGTTACTCTCGCTGTCACAACTGACTGCTTTGTTGATAATATCCTGATAGGAATCTTCCGGAACAATCTGAATGTCAATGGTTTCGTATTTTCGCGATTCAATGGGATTAAAGCCGCTACTGGTAATAAAACTCTGGTTTTCATAATCCGTTTTTACCTGCGAAATAATAAAGCCCCGTTCCCCTGTTTCCCCAAAATTCAGGGGTACCGGTGACCCGCAATAAGCAACGCCACCAGGGGTCAAGCCGGGTTTGTGAATATGTCCCAGGGCAATATAATCAAAACCTTTTTTCTCGATCATTCTTAAATCAATGGGTAGATAAAGGCTTTGATTGGTCACTTCGCCATGAGCCATCAGGATGTTATAGCGGGTATCGTTGAGTTTAATGCTGTTAAAGGAGCGTTCAGGAAAGGCCCGGTACTCGTTTTTCACCCAAGACATCCCATAAATTTCGGTATTTAATTCTTTGATATAAACCGAACGGAAAACATCTTCTTTAAAAATGTAGACATTTCTGGGCCACTCAACTTTTTTGTAGGGTGAGCTGTCACCGTGGTAATCGTGGTTACCGGTGATAATCACCACCCAGGTTTTCTCAAGACTGGCCAATCCTTCGGCTGCTCTTTTTATATCCATGGTCAGAACATTGACACTATCAAATAAATCTCCGGCAATCAGCAAAAGGGGCACTGCTTCTTCTTTAACGTATGCAATCATCTCATCAAAAGCTTTCCAGAGTTCTTTTCTTTTGTTTTTTCCGTAATAATTTCCCTGTTGTAAAAAGGTAAAGGGGCGACCTAAATGAAAATCACCGGTATGAACAAAGGTTGTCAGCATCCGCTTTGCCTCCTCATCTATCAAATTTCCAGGTGTTTGCGAAAATGTTGTACATTAATTTCGCAATGACCAGAGAGAGTTTTCAGATTGTCAAAATGATAACCCAGTACCGACAATTGTTACATCATGTTGTGACCTAGGGGTCAGACCCTACGCATCGGAGCGGACACGGCATCGCCTGTCCGATTCCGCAGCGAACAACAGATTAACAATTGGTCGGTACGGTAGTTTTTCGACAACCTCAAGAGTTTTGTTATTATTTTCTAACTGATTTTTTATTATATCATCTTTTGACCGATCTTACATTTAAATTTTATTAAAATTAATGCGTTTCTCTGTTTCAAGGAGTTTAAACAGGGTAGGGGTTAAGGAAAATGCCTGCATGGCGTTTTCCACCTCCCTTAGCGCCTGCGCTTTTCTTTTTTCACTGACTTTGGCTTTTTGAGCCCGGATCAGGATGTTTTTGGGGGTGTGAGCCAGATCGACGAATTCCATCAGTTGAACTTTGTAGCCGCAGGCTTCAAGCAGGTTCCCCCGAATGGCATCGGTTAACAGTGCGGCGGTTCGTTCTTTTATGATGCCATATTTTGTCAACAGGCTCAGTTCCCCGGTTTCCATTTGACCATTGAGTTCGTGCTGACAGCAGGGCACTGAAAAAATCAGCCGGGCCTCCCATTTGATGGCATTGTAGAGGGCAAAATCGGTGGCGGTATCGCAGGCATGCAGGGTAATGATCATATCCACCGGGAAGCTTGCCTGATAGTCATGGATATCCCCCCGTTCAAATGATAGCTGGTTGTAGCCATATTTCCGGGCACTGGCATTGCAGTGGTCAATCACATCGCTTTTTAAATCCAGACCAATCATTTGCACCTTGATGTTCTTTATCTCCGTCAGGTAATAATAGAGAATAAAGGTCAGATAGGATTTACCGCAACCAAAGTCAATCACATTGAGCTCGGTGCCAGGGGGCAGTTTTTTTACTTCATCATCGACAATCTCCACAAAGCGGTTGATCTGGCGGAATTTATCAGTCATTGTCTTGACGACCTTGCCCTCTTTCGTAAAGACCCCCATATCCACCAGCGGCTGAATAAGGGTACCTTCCTGCAGAATGTAGTTTTTTTTGCGGTTGTGGCTGATAACTTTGGCTGGCGCTTTCGTAACTGCTTTACGTGTTATTGATGGCTTGCCTTTTTTGCTGACCTGGATGATATACTCAAATTGATCATCCCAGGCGTTATACTGCTGATAGTCTGTGTGCAGTGCCTGGCCAAGAAATTCAATCAGTTGATCTGCCGCCAGATTTTCATTAAAGACCTGGGTGGCCGTGAATTTTTCCAGATGATAGGATTCTCCGATTTGACTGATGACGATTTTCTGATAGTCATTGCTTTTTATTCGGGGTTTACTCAGGATGATTTTATATATCTGGGGATTAAAACCAGCTTCAAGAGCTGTTATTAACTGCATCATTTTTTACCTCATGTTTTTTCTTTGTTGCTCTATCCTATCATGGTTTTGCTTAAAATTACAGGGGCTTTGACTTTTTTGCCAAAAAAATACCGGAGCTATCCATCTGGATAACTCCGGCAAGGTTGTTGATAAGCCACTGTATCGACTCATAATTATTTGTTGGTTTATGCGCCTAAGAACATCGCCATGTCAGCATCAACTGAGTCAATTCCGCCGATCCCAAAGGTATCGATCAGGACATTTGCCACATTTGCCGATAAGAAGGCTGGCAAGGTTGGTCCCAGATGGATGTTTTTGACACCCAGGTGGAGCAGGGCCAGTAAAACAATGACCGCCTTTTGTTCATACCAGGCAATATTATAGGCAATCGGCAGTTCGTTGATGTCATTAAGTTCAAACACTTCTTTTAACTTTAAGGCAATGAGTGCCAGGGAATACGAATCGTTACACTGTCCCGCATCCAACAGTCGGGGAATCCCACCGATATCACCGAGATCCAGCTTATTGTAACGGTATTTTGCGCAACCGGCTGTTAGGATGACTGTATCCTGTGGCAGTTTTTGGGCAAATTCGGTATAGTAGTCCCGGGATTTCATACGACCATCACAACCTGCCATAACAAAGAACTTTTTAATCGCACCGGATTTTACCGCATCGACAACCTTATCCGCCAGGGCAAAAACCTGCTCGTGGGCAAAGCCGCCAACAATTTTTCCGGTTTCAATTTCGGTGGGAGCTTTTAAGCGTTTAGCCATTTCGATGACTTTTGAAAAGTCTTTTTTACCACTTCCATCCGCTTCAATATGGGTACAGCCGGGATGTCCCGAAGCCCCAGTGGTGAAAATCCGACCCCGGACTTCGTCACTTTTGGGGGGCACAATACAATTGGTGGTAAACAGAATCGGGCCGTTGAACGATTCAAATTCTTCCAGCTGTTTCCACCAGGCATTGCCATAGTTACCGACAAAGTTATCATATTTTTTAAAGGCCGGGTAATAATGGGCGGGCAACATTTCACTATGGGTATATACATCCACACCAGTGCCTTTGGTTTGCTCTAGAAGCTGTTCCAGATCGGTCAGGTCATGGCCGGAAATTAAGATGGCGGGATTCTTTTTAACCCCAATATTGACTTCCGTGATTTCCGGATTGCCGTATTTCCCGGTGTTGGCACCATCCAACAGCGCCATGGCAGTGACGCCAAACTGACCGGTTTTTAAAGTCAACGCTACCAGATCATCAGCAGACAGCGCATCATCCAGGGTTGCCGCCATGGCCTCGTAGATAAAACCATATAGACTTAAGTCCTCTTTGCCAAGGTTAAGGGCATGCTCGGCATAGGCGGCCAGCCCTTTGACGCCGTAGGTAATCAGTTCCCGCAGCGAACGGACATCTTCATTTTTGGTAGCCAGGATTCCGACATTTGCAGCTTTTTTAAGCATCTCCGCTTTTGTGGCGGTTTCAAAACGGGCGGCGTCATGAAGTGCTGATACATTTATTTTTTTGCCCGTTTGTTCTTTCTTTAAGCCCAGCAATTTCTGGAAGAAACCGGGGTTATTCTTTTTATTGGCGGCATCCACCATATCCCGCAGCTGATTTCTCAGCACGGTCATTTTCTTTATTTCTTTAACAAAGGCATCTCCATCAAAATTCGCATTGGTGATGGTCATAAAGAGACTTCTTAATACCTCATGATTGACTTCGCCCAACTCTTTGGCTTCCAATTCGCCTTTTACGACAATTTCGGAAATCCCCTTAACTGTATAAATCAATAGATCCTGGAGTTTAGCAACTTCTTCACTTTTACCACAAACCCCTTTAACGCTACAGCCTTTTCCTTTGGCCGCTTCCTGACACTGATAACAAAACATACTCATACGATTATCCTCCTGAAAATTCTATTTCATCATAACATTTAGTTTTAACAATTTTGATGTCGCTACCTCATTGGTATGTTGCTATTATATCCGGGGGTACGTGATTATGCCGTTGCATTTGCAACGGCTGCGAATGTTTTTCAAAAAATATAAAAAAAACACCTTTCGGTGTTTTTATTCGCTTTTTTTATCATCTGTCTGGATATTCTTATTTTTATAGAAAATGCAGCCGGTCTCTTTATATGGATTCTTTAAGACATCCATGTCCGGACAACGTCCATTGACATTAAAACCGCAGTTTAAATAAGAACACGCATTTTTTTCTGTTGATTCCATTTGACTCTCCTCACAAATCTTAATTGCGTGTAATTATAACAGTTTGCTGAGTAATACTCAAGCGCCCGTTACGCTTTAATTATTGCCGATATGTACTTAAACCATCAATTAAAACAACTCCGCTTTTTTTCAATCCCCATATTTGGGTCGCCATTCCAACCGCCACTTAATAGCCATAACGCACCGTAAATTACAAGTATTACAAATTAGACGTAAAAAAACAGAGCCCTCAAACGGCTCTGTTATGCGCTATTATTGGTGCTCCCTCAGAGACTCGAACTCTGGACACCCTGATTAAGAGTCAGGTGCTCTAGCCAACTGAGCTAAGGGAGCAAAAGTGGTGCCGAAGGCGGGACTCGAACCCGCACGTGATCACTCACAACGGATTTTGAGTCCGTCACGTCTGCCAATTCCATCACTTCGGCGAAAAAAATAGTTTATTTGGTTGTAAGGATGTACCCCTAATGCGATAGAGATAACTAAGCGATTCACACCAAATCAAAGATTCAGCGCATCTTATTAGCGCCCCACAGGACACTGTCATAAATGATAACACAGCTTAAAAAGAATTTCAATCATTTTTTTTCGTTTTAAATTATTTTCTTAAAATGAAAATACGACAAAATATTATCTTGTTTTTTTTCATTTATGGGTTACTATAAGTTTAGTAAAGGATTGGTTATTAACAAAGAATTTAATTGCCCATCCGATAATCTTATTTCCAGAAAGTCAGGTGAAGTGATGAGCATGTTTGAAAATCATAAAACAATCGCTTATAAGGAATTTCGAGAATTTGTAAACGAGTCTGTCCTTGAGTTGATTAAAAAAACAAAGGATAAAAAATGCAATGGCTGTATTGATTTTGTCTTTGATGAAGAAACCTCCACGGGGCATTGCGAGGCACTGGAAACCACCTGGCCTGTCAAAAACCCCGATGCGGTTCAACGACTGACGGATTGCTATATTTGCGATCTGAAAGCCATGAAGTAACGAAGCATAACACCGATCAGTTGATCGGTGTATTTTTTTGTCTCGTTTTCTTCCTGATTCGTTCAGTAAACTATTTTGCCCGATGATCGTTAAAGGCTTCTTTTATTTTCTGACAGCATCCCTCGGCAGTCCAGGTTTCGGTTGATATTTTAAAATCACAAACATCGTAATACTCCTGACGTTCGGCCAGCAGTTGACGGATTCGCACCAGCGGATCTTCACTCTTTAGCAAAGGGCGGGTATCATCGCCCTTAATTCGGCAATAGATGGTTTCCGGCTGAGCTGACAAACTGACTACAAAGGCCTTTTCAGCCAACAATTTTCGATTTCTTTTAAACAGAATGATTCCCCCGCCGGTGGACAAAACAATATTCTCCATCGTTAAGGCCTTTTTTAACGCCTCATGTTCGGCGTCCCGGAAGGCATCTTCCCCCAGCTGGGCAAAAATATCGGTTATCTTCATCCCCAGCTCCGCTTCCACTAAGGCATCGGTATCGACAAAATCATATTCCAGTTCCCGGGCCAACAAGGAACCGATGGTGGTTTTACCTGTTGCCATAAAGCCAATCAATGCTACACACTTTTTTTCAGTTTTCATTTATCCCTTCCTCCAGTAATTTTTTGCCCAAAACCGGATCCGGAAAAACTCCGGTCCATAATTCAAAGGCTAATAGTCCCTGGTACAACAGCATTTCCAGCCCATTTTCAGTTTGTGCCCCGATTTCCCGGGCATCTTTCATGAACTGGGTCACCGCCGGGCTGTAGATCATATCATATACCAGCAATTCTTTTTTCAGGAGCGTTTTGTCAAGCGGCGTTTGCCAGGCGGTATCGGCCATTCCTAAACTGGTTCCGTTGACCACTACCGCAGCTTCATTAACGGCTGCTTTTAAGGACTCTGCATTCATGTCAATGGCCTGGGCTTTTCCCGGCCAACTCTCATTAATTTGACTGGCCAGCTCTTTTGCTTTAGCCACTGTACGATTGGCAATGATGACCTTTTGGATGCCCCAATCTGCCAAAGCCATCGCCACCGACTTAACCGCACCCCCACAACCGAGAATCAGAATGGTCAATTCCGATCTGGGAATCTTACCAATTTTTGTTTCAATTGATTTAATAAAGCCATTCCCATCCGTATTGTAGCCGATCATTTTTTTATCACGGCAAACCACCGTATTCACCGCCCCGATTTTCTCTGCCAAAGGATCTAGTTGGTCGATATATTTCATGATTTCCATTTTATGGGGCTTGGTGATGTTAAATCCGCCCACATTCATTAGCCGAAAACCATCCACCAGCTTTCCTAAATCTTCAGACTTAACAGCAATCGGCAGGTATAAAGCGTCCACCCCGATTGCTTTAAACAGTCCATTATGCAATTGGGGCGATAAACTTTGCACAATGGGATCGCCGATGACGGCATATATTTTGGTATCAACTGAAATTCGCATTCTAGGACTCCTTCATTTTTTAGCTTTAGCTGCATTGTATCACAGGTTGGCAAGCGGGTAAATATTCCCAACTGGCCGGTAACTGGATTTTTTTATTATTATTCATTTAATTGTATAAAGTCTTTGCTCTGCTTCATTCCTGTGTTATAATCTCAAAGGAAAATGAAAAGAACGGAGGAAACGTTTTGGACAATCGAAGAATTATACAAGTGGAGGAAAAGGTGCCATTGAATATGTTGGTGCCACTGAGCCTGCAACATATGTTTGCCATGTTTGGCGCATCAGTTCTGGTTCCCTTCCTCTTTGGAATCAACCCGGCCATCGTACTCTTTATGAATGGTGTGGGTACCCTGTTGTTTATGGTGATCACCAAGGGTAAGGCCCCGGCTTACCTGGGTTCCAGTTTTGCCTTTCTGGCGCCAGCCGGTATTGTTATTGCCACCTGGGGGTATTCTTATGCCCTCGGCGGTTTTGTGGTAGTCGGTTTATGCGGCTGTATCCTGGCTGGGATTATTTATAAGTTCGGCATTGAATGGATCAATGTGGTACTGCCTCCAGCGGCCATGGGCCCGGTAGTAGCGCTGATTGGTCTGGAGCTGGCTGGGACCGCTGCCAGCACGGCTGGAGTCGTCAGTAGCACCAGCTACGTTTTGGACGAAGCTTCCGGTCTTTATGAACAAGTGGTAACCGCCATTGTTCCTGAAAATGTCATTGTTTTTCTGGTGACCCTGGCCTTCGCCGTTTTTGGATCGGTGATGTTCCGTAAATTTCTGGCAGTTATCCCCATCCTGATTGCGATTGTGGCTGGCTACATCACGGCTCTGATCACCGGTGTGGTTGGCCCGGCTACCTATGAGGCCGTCGCAGAGGCCCCCTGGTTTTCGCTGCCAAACTTCCAGTTCCCACAATTTAATTTAGAAGCAATTATTATCATTTTGCCAGTACTGCTGGTTATTGCCTCTGAACACATTGGTCACCAGATTGTCACCAGCAAGGTAGTGGGACGAGATCTGCTAAAAGATCCCGGTTTGCACCGCTCCCTGTTTGCCGATAATTTTTCGACCATGTTGTCGGGTTTAATTGGTTCGGTACCAACCACTACCTACGGCGAGAACATTGGCGTAATGGCGGTCACCAAAGTCTACTCGGTCCAGGTCATCGCTGGTGCGGCAATTATTTCGATTGTCTGCTCGTTTGTTGGTAAACTGTCGATGCTGATTTCCACCATTCCCGGTCCGGTTATCGGTGGGATTTCGTTCCTTTTATATGGAATGATCGGCGCCGCCGGGATCCGAATTCTGGTTGATGCCCAGGTTGACTATGGCAAATCCCGTAATCTGGCCCTGACTTCAGTCGTGTTTGTGGTGGGCTTATCCGGCATTGCGGTTACCTTTGGCAGTATCCAGCTCAAAGGGATGGTTCTGGCCGCCGTGGTTGGGATGATTTTAAGTTTGATCTTCTTTGTGCTGGACAAACTGAATCTGACCAATGACCGGGAAGAAGAGCATCTTTACGACCAGCCCTGATTCACTGCCGCTTGGGGCAAGGGTCTGAGCCCCTGGTCATCACGGATGTCTCGGCATAAATTTAGTTGCGGGCGATCACGGATCGCCCCTACAAACTGTCAAAAAAAGCTAACCCAGTACCGACAATTGTTAGATCATGTTGTGTGCCTCAAGGCGAACAGTTGCGCTGAAACGCCTATAATTAGCCGAATCTTTAATAGCAACTGTACGAATTGTGCGCATACAACAGATTAACAATTGGTCGGTACGGTAGTTTATCGACAACCTCAACTGATCAGAATTGATCAGTTATTTTTTTGTGGCGGCGGTCGGTTGTAAAAAAGCGTGATTTCTATTATACTGAGACTAACAAAGTGATCGAAACCAACGAAATAGAAAAGGTGACCCATGAAAAATGATATGAAAATTGCCGTCTTAATTGACGCCGATAATGTTTCGGATAAATATATCAAATATATCTTCGATGAAATTTCCAACCTTGGGATGGCAACGTTTAAACGCATCTACGGTGACTGGACCAAACCCCAGCTGGGATCCTGGAAAACGGTATTACTTAACTATTCCATTACCCCGATTCAGCAGTACAGTTACACCACCGGAAAGAATGCCACCGATGCCGCCTTAATTATTGACGCCATGGATATTCTTTATTCCAATAATGTGGATGGATTCTGTATCGTCTCCAGTGACAGCGACTTCACCCGTCTGGCGACCCGGCTCCGGGAAGCCGGAATGTATGTGGTGGGGATGGGTGAAAAGAAAACCCCCACCCCCTTTATCTCGGCCTGTGAAAAATTTAAATATCTGGAAGTTCTGGCAGCTGACCCGGATTCTTCTCAACCGGAAGAAATATTAAACCAAAAGCAGTCTTCTGCCAAAGAAGGAATGGCCTCCAAAAAACAACTGATCCAATCGATTAAAACAATTATCAACGATAACTCGGATGAAGAAGGCTGGGCCGATCTGGGTCTGGTTGGCTCCCGCCTCAACAACCGCTATCCAGATTTTGACAGCCGCAATTATGGTTATTCCAAACTGCGCTCGCTGCTTTCCTCACTGGATAAATTTGAACTGACAACCCGCCGAACCGCCAATTCTCAAAATGTCAAATATGTGATCCGCAACATCACTTCTGAAAAAAACGGTTCATCGCAAAAAGATATTCAACTCAAAAAAGAGCTGATCCAATCCTTTCAGTTAATCGTTTCAGAAAATGCTGACCCATCCGGTTGGGCCAATCTGGGCCTGGTTGGTTCCCAAATCGCCCAGAAGCACCCCACCTTTAAAAGTAAAAATTACGGCTATGCCAAACTGCGCTCACTGCTGGAAGCCCTCAACCTCTTTGATATCGAAGTCCATAAAACAGCGAATTCCAAGAACCCGGAAGCACTGATCCGCAATAAACCCCAGCTGAAGGTTAAAAATGCTGGCTTATAAACTGACGGCAGGTCAACTAACAGCTGTTTCCCCCTCACAGTCTTTTGCCAGCTCTGACCAGAAGCACCTGTGTATCCTCGATTTTAGTGAGCTCGTAGCGGTAAGTGCCCAATTGGATATCGGATCACGACTGGTTGAAGAATGCATCAGCGGTAACTCCTGTAAGTTTGAAAGTCACGATGGTTTTGATTTCATTACCCTGTCAATTCCGGACGCCATTTCCGGTACAGTCAAACCAAAACGGATCGGAATTTATTTCCGTGCCAACCTGCTTGTTTTCGCCTCGGATCGGATTACCTATTTCGCTGACCTGGTTGACACCATCAAGACGGCCGATATCCAGATATCCGATCTAAGCAAATTTTTTCACCTCTTTTTTGACAAGCTGACCTACGATGATCGGGATGTATTGATTGCGATTGAGGAAGAAATCTCCGGGCTGGAAGAAGAATTTATTGTCGCCATTAAAAATGACCTGGTCGACTATCTGATCACGTTTCGCAAGCGTCTATTAAGTCTGAAACAATATTATGAACAACTTTTTGAAATTTCTGAGGCCATTGAAGAAAATGAAAATAATCTGATCGATAAAAAAGATCTCCGCTATTTTAAAATTCTCACCAATCGCATCAACCGACTTTTTACCAATGTGCTGAACCTCCGGGATTACGGCACTCAGGTGCGGGAGGCCTACCAGGCGCAGCTCGATATTAACCTGAATAATGTCATGAAAATTTTCACTGTCGTCACATCTATTTTTCTGCCCCTGACCCTGATTGTCGGCTGGTACGGCATGAACATCATGATGCCGGAATTTCATTGGGAGTACGGCTACCCGTTTGTGATTGTCTTATGCATTGTCGTGGTTACTGGCACCCTGCTGTATTTCAAAAAAAACAAGTGGTTTTAGCGCTGCTTGTTTCAGATTATCACCCCGTACCGACCAATTATTAATCTGTTGTTTGCTGCGCCATGCGAAATCCGCTACGCTCCTTTCGCATTGGTCGCGGGCAGTCGCCAACTACAAGCAAGCTTGTGATTGGCTCATTGCCTTCGCGCAGGATCGGACAGGTTTATCAACCTGTTCGCCCCGATGCAAACAACATGATGTAACAATTGTCGGTACTACTTTGCCCCATATTAAAAGTTATAAACAAGTGATTTTAGACTGCTTGTTTTTTTTATTTCTTAAACCAATTCCATTCTCTAAATAAACGCTTGCATTATTATCCTACATCATGTATCATACCCACATGGTGGCATCGTCAAGAGCTGCACATGATTAACGCATAAAAACAGAAATAAATTTAAAAACCTGCTCTAATCCCTGGTGATAGAGACTGAATAAAACCATCCATTTTTGCATTTTTATAATGTAATGATCGGTCTTTTTGCAGTTGTTTATTTTCAGTGCAGAGGACCTTTTTTCTTTGCCTAAAATTAAACAGCCGCCTTCCGGTTTTGTCGAATCCCCCATACTGACAATTGGTCGTAGCTTGACATTTGTCAGTATGGGGGATTCGACAACCCGAATTTTTGACAACCTCAGGTTTGCGTGATCTGTGTTTCTCTGCTCTTTGCGGTCATAACCAAATACTACAAACAGGTGAAACGCATGAAAATCGGATTTATTGGCGCTGGCAAAGTCGGCACCGCCCTGGGCATTTTTTTCAAACACCATCGTCTGACCCTATCCGGTTACCTCAGCCGCAGCGAGATTTCGTCGCAATGTGCTGCCAAGGTAACGGACTCCGCTGTTTTCTATGACCTTCCCAGCTTTGCTGCTGCAAGTGAGGTGATTTTTATCACCACTGGGGATGATCAAATTTCTGCAGTTATCAACCAACTCCTCCAAACCGCCTGCTTAACGAAGCATCATACCCTGATCCATACCAGCGGCGCCCTGTCAACCGATCTTTTTGACCCGCTGCTAACTTCCGGGTGTGGTTTGTGTTCACTCCATCCGATCATGAGTTTTTCGGATCCCTTGACTGCGTCAAAAAATTTAAAGCAAACCGTTTTTACCCTGGAAGGCAATCAACAGGGGCGAATTGCTGCGCAAAAAATCCTGGCGATCACTGACAATCCCTATTCGGTAATTGATAAGAATGATAAGGTACTTTATCATGCCGCCGCCTGTATCCTTTCCAACTATCTGGTAACCCTGATTGATTCCGGTTTTGAACTACTAAAGACCACTGGCATTGCTGATGATGAAATAATCAGGGCATTTATGCCACTGATCACCGCCACCTTGGGCAATATCGAAAAATCCGGAACTGTCAACGCCCTTACTGGTCCGCTGGTTCGGGGGGATGAAAACACCATCGGCAAACACATAAAAGCCCTAAAAACCCAGGCCCCGGAATTTCTGCCACTCTACCAAACCCTGGGCTTAACCACCATTGAGATGATCAAAGACAAACGGATTGCTACTGAAAAGTATCTTCAATTGCAAAAAATCCTTAGTTAAATACTCCCATCAAACCTTAGTACCGACTGCTTATCTCTCATTTTAGATCGATTAAAATTTAAATTAAAGGAAGAAACCAATGAAAAACAAATTTACTGTCAGTTCTTTTTTACAAGCCAAAGCAAACAAGGAAAAAATCACCATGCTAACGGCCTATGATTATTCAATGGCCAAAATCGTCAATGATGCCGGTATCGATTCCATTCTGGTGGGCGATTCGCTCGGCATGGTGGTCCAGGGTTATGAATCCACTCTGGAAGTGACCATGGACGACATGGTCTACCACTGCCGCGCCGTTGCCCGGGGCGCTGAAAACGCCCTGATCGTCGGTGACATGCCCTTTTTATCCTATCACATTTCGGTGGAAGAGGCTGTTCGCAATGCCGGCCGGTTGATTCAGGAAGGGAAGGCCCACGCCGTCAAGCTTGAAGGCGGCGTGGATCAGGTTGATACTGTTACTGCCATTGTCAAAGCCCAGATTCCCGTCATGGGCCATATCGGTCTGACGCCCCAATCGGTTAACCTGTTCGGTGGATTTAAGGTTCAGGGCAAGGACACTGCTCAGGCTCAGAAAGTCATTGATGATGCCCTGGCCCTGGAAGCAGCGGGCGTTTTTGCCATTGTTCTGGAGGGGATTCCCGAAAAACTGGCGCAATTAATCACGGCAAAGATCTCGGTGCCGACCATCGGTATTGGCGCCGGTCGCTACTGCGACGGTCAGGTGCTGGTCATCCATGATCTACTGGGCATGTATTCAGGTCAATCACCCAAGTTTTCCAAGCGCTATGCGGCCTTGAATGAAACCATTAAGGATTCTGTGACAACCTATATCACCGAGGTGAAGTCGGTGAAGTTTCCGGAAGAAAAACATACCTTTTCCATTGATGATGCGGTGATCGCCGCGCTAAAACAATAAGACTATGAAGATCATAAAAACAATCTCAGAACTTAAGATCGCTCTTGAAGAAATTGGCCGGGATAAAAGCATCGGCTTTGTTCCGACCATGGGCTATCTTCACGACGGTCATCTGTCGTTGATTAATGAAGCCCGAAGTCAGAATGATTTCACGGTCGTGAGTATCTTTGTCAATCCCACTCAGTTTGCCCCGGGCGAGGATCTGGATGCCTACCCCCGGGATTTTGACCGGGATTCACGACTTGCCGCAGCTGCCGGAACCGATCTGCTGTTCTTTCCTGATCCGGGCGAAATCTATCCGGCCGGTGCTTCCACCTTTGTGGAAGTGGCAGGCGAGATCACAAAAAAACTCTGCGGTCAGTCCCGGCCGACTCATTTTAAAGGCGTGACCACAGTAGTCAATATATTGTTTAACCTGATCCAGCCAAACCGTGCCTATTTTGGACAGAAAGATGCCCAACAGGTGGCGGTGATAAAAAAAATGGTTCGGGATTTACATCTGCCGGTTCAGCTGACAGTCTGCCCGATTGTCCGGGAAGCCGATGGCTTAGCCATGAGCTCCCGCAATGTGTTTTTAACGCCGGAAGAGCGTAACCAGGCCCTGGTGCTTAGCCAGTCGCTGACGGCTGCCAAAGCCCTTCATAAATCTGGCGTCGTCCAGGTTAAAACCCTAAAAGATCAGATTATCGGCCAGATCAGTACCATGCCGTTGGCGGTTATTGATTACGTTGATATCCTTGATTTTGAAACCCTGGCCGATATCGAAACCATCACAGCACCGGCCCTGGCGGCAGTAGCCGTTCGCTTTGGCAGCACCCGGCTGATTGATAATATTATTTTAGATTAAGAGGTAAATTATGTATATCACCCTATTTAAGTCAAAGCTCCATCGGGCAACTGTCACCGAGGCTGACCTCAATTATGTGGGCAGTATCACCATTGACGAAGCGCTGCTGGATCAGGCGGATATTCTTCCCGGTGAAAAGGTTCAGGTGGTGGATATAAATAACGGCCAACGCTTTGAAACCTATACGATTGTGGGCGAACGGGACAGTGGCGTGATCTGTGTCAATGGTGCCGCAGCCCGGCTGGTGCAAAAAGGTGATCAGGTGATCATTATCGCCTATGCCATGATGGACCGGCAGGAAGCCCTGGCTTTTAAGCCCCGGGTGCTGATTCTCGATGATAACAATCAGGTAACAAAGCTTACGGATCATGAGGTCCACGGCCAGAGTCATTAGTTTTTTCGTTTTTATCTAAATTCAAACAAACAGGCTGCCACTTTTTAATTCCGATCCAAAAGTGGCAGCCTGTTTTATTTTTTGATACCGTTTTTTCTAACCATCGTTATCGCATTAAATGGATGGCGTGACCATCGACGGCATGGGCGGCTTCCATCAGTGCTTCGCCGACAGTGGGATGGGCGTGGATGGTAGCCATCAGCTCGGCCACGGTGGCTTCCAGGCGGATGGCCAGGGCGCCTTCAACAATCAGATCGGTAGCCCGGGGACCGGCCATGTGCAGTCCCAGAATTTCGCCAGTAGCGGCATCGGTTACGTATTTGACGACCCCGGTTGTTTCACCCATGATCATTGCTTTACCATTGACGGCCATGGGAAAAATGCCGACTTTTACGTCATAGCCCGCTTCTCGGGCCTGGGCTTCGGTCAGCCCGACACTGGCCAATTCCGGTTTGGTATAAACGCAATAGGGAATGGTTTTAAAATCAATTTGTGATCTTTTCCCCATGATCGTTTCCACCGCCAAAATTCCTTCAGCTGAGGCCACATGGGCCAGCATTACCCCGCCATTGCAATCGCCAATGGCATAGATATGCGGGACATTGGTCTGCATTTTTTGATTGACAACAATCGCCCCACGGGCGGTTTTTATACCAGCCAGATCCAAGTTAAGGGTACTAAGCTCCGGTTTTCGGCCCACTGACAAGAGCACTTTTTTGGCGGTAATGGTTTTTTCACCGGTCTGCGAGCTGGTTGTAACGGTTAAACCGCCAGCACTTTCCTGAATTGACTCGACTCTGGTGCTGGTAAAAATATCGACCCCATCTTTTAGCAGTTTTTCTTTGAGCGGCTTGACAATATCACGGTCCATGTTGGCAACAATTTCCGGTAGCATCTCGATGATTGTTACCTTACAGCCAAAGGCATTGTAGATACTGGCAAATTCACAGCCAATGACGCCGCCGCCAATAATGCCCAGGCTTTCCGGCACAGCATCCAATGACAGAGCCGTGTCACTGGTGATCACATCCGGATGATTGCTCCCCGGTATCGGTGGTATCACTGGTTTTGAGCCGGTGGCAATGATGGCAAAATCAAAATCGATGACAGTTGCTGCGTTGTTTATTTCGTCCTGATTGTCACTGATGACCTTAATTTGATGCGCATTCACAAAAACAGCGGTGCCCATTATTTTGGTAATCCCATTGTTCTTTAATAATCCGTTGACCCCACCGACCAGTTTTTTGATGATTTTTGTTTTTCTTTTCTGCAGCTTTGGCCAGTCACCGTGATAGTCTGAAAGTGTGATGCCAAGTTCCTTGGCATCATGTTTAAGAACGTCCAGCAGTTCGGTGGTGTGGAGGAGCACCTTGGTGGGAATACAACCGACATTAAGACAAGTGCCGCCCAGATATTTGTTTTCAATCAGGGTTACCGCAGCACCTAACTGGGCCGCCCGAATCGCTGCCACACCCCCCCCCGGGCCACCGCCAATTATAACAATCTTCATGATTCCACCTCCATTACAAGAGCAGAAGTCCCGGTTTTTCAATGAGCTCCTTGAGACGGGCAACAAACTGCGCCGCCACCGAGCCATCAACCACCCGGTGATCAGCTGTTAAACTCAGGTTCATCATTGGTTTAATAACCACCTGGCCATCCACCACCATCGGGGTGTCGATTATGGTATTAATCCCTAATATGGCCACCTCAGGCTGATTAATAATCGGCGTGAAGGATTCCATGCCATACATCCCAATATTGGTGATGGTAAAAGTGCCCCCGGTAATTTCATCGCTTTCCAGTTCATTGTTTCGGGCTTTTTCGGCCAGGGCCTTGATTTCCCGGGAAATCTCGCCCAGATCTAATTTATTGGCGAATTTGACCACCGGCACTATCAATCCATCCGGCAGGGCAACCGCCACCCCAATATTGACATAATTGCGGGTGACAATGTCAGTGCCGACTATCGAGCTGTTTAAAAGCGGAAACTCCAACAGCACCCGGGCTAAAATCTTGACCAGAATATCGGTATAGGTAATTTTGGCAGAGCTTTTTAATTCTTCCCTTAGCTGTTTCATGGCGGTGGTATCCACCCGCTGGTTGTAATTAACTGTAGCAGCCGTTTCCTGGCTGGCTGACATCCGGCTGGCAATAATTTTTCGCATCGCCGACATCGGTTTGCTACTCTCCTGTGGATCGGCAAATCGTAGTAAATCAGCTTTTTGTTTAAAAGCCAGCACATCGGCCTTCATAATCCGGCCGTCCTTGCTAATCTGTCCCGGATCGATGCCTAAACCATCAGCAATCACCCCGGCCGTCGGCGATATTTTGGGGGCTGCTGTTTTTGCTCTTAACGCAAACTCATTAACATCTTTTTCCGTAATGGCCCCCTGGGGGCCCGTCCCGGCTACCTGGGCAAGATCGATATTTTGCTCAGCCGCAATTTTTTTGGTTCGGGCTGATGCTTTGATGCGGCCCCCAGCGACCGGTTGCGATGATGTAGCAACCACCGAATCCGGTTCTGCTGCGGTGGATTTAACTTCGCTGGCTGGGCTGTCAGTCAAATTTTCGGCCTCGGCCAGCAATGCAGTTATATCTTCTTCAGCTGTTCCCAGAATGGCAATCGGTTTTAGCACTGCCACGGTGCCCTCTTCGACCAGTATCTTTCTGATGATGCCAGCCCCCGGAGATTCAAATTCCTTGGTTATTTTATCGGTTTCCACATCAAAGATGATTTCGCCCATCGCAACGCTGTCGCCTTCTGCTTTTCGCCAGTTGGCAATATTGCCTTCAGTCATCGTCAATCCCAGCTTGGGCATCACTAAAAACTTGGCCATAATGCATTCCTCCTGTAATTCTGAATCATCTAATAACTTATGAAAATAAAAGAATCGAACACTGATTGCTTTACGATCAGTTTCCACAACCATAAGAAATCGCAAAGCGAATTTCTCATGGTTCGCGGACAGTCGCCAACTACAAGCAAGCTTATGATTGGCTCGTTGCCTTCACGAAAACAATTGTGTAACGTGTAGGCGAACAGTTCATAGAACTGTACGCCGTACAGTGTAGCAATTGTTTCGTGCGAAACTGATCGTAAAGCTCACGGCACTATATTAATTTCATCAAACCTTGAAAAATCCGTTTTGCTGTCCCACTTCGATGGCTTTTTTCACATCCACATGCCAGGGCCCATTACGGCTTAGTTTAAAGGTAAAGGTCTGATTCTGATGAAATTCAATTTCCCGCTCCCCATCCAGGGCAATGGTGCCCCGACAATAGGTGGTAAAGGTATAGACTTCGCCAAACGTTAAAAACACCGGCTCACTGGTACCAATTGGCAACACAATCCCCGCTGCCATGGGAATCTTAATTTTGGGGGCATTTTTATCAATGCTGACATAAGCACCAAAATTGTCCGCTTCGGTGATAATGGTTTTTCCCCCCACCACCGCCGAAAAACCAATTGAGGCCGGATGACTCCGGGCCACAAATATTTTCTCAATATCCTCAACTTTCCAGATCGCCCGGGAACCCACGAAGATATCCCGGGAAATCACCGCATCGATCAGGGCAATATCCTTAAGTTGCCCCGCTGTCTCAATCTCAATAATCTTATCTCTATTTGAATAAGCCGCTTTATCAAATTGTTGGGAAGCGACCACGGCCGCTGCGATGCCAGCAATGGTTCCTTCAATCATATCCGGATAGACATTATTCGTCCCTGTGGAGATGGAAATCAGCGGGATTTCCTTAATATCCTTAGCCACCGCCCGATTGGTGCCGTCACCTCCCAACGTGACAATGCAGCCGACGTTTTTCTCATTCATCATTTGCACCGCTTTATAGGTATCTTCCACGGTGTCTTCCTTATAAAAATCAAACACTTCGATCTCACATTTAAGCTCGCCGGAGGTTTTAAGCTTATCCTCCACCCGATAGCCCATATTATAGGGATCTGGCATCATGTATACTTTTTTGACGCCATTTTGCTGGGCTCCCAGTATAATCCGTTCAACAATATTGATCTTTTCGTTATTATCAATCACCGTAGCATGGGAAACCAGCCGCCTGATATCTTTCCCGGATGCCGGATTGGCAATGATTCCAATTGAATTCATATGTCCACCACCTTTTTCTGTCTTTTGTTTAAAAAAAGTTCTGGAAATAAGATCATCGCTGTGCACTCCACTATTTCCAGAACCCTGGCCCGTCTGGCCGATTCAATTACCCACCTTAGAATAACGATTTAACCGCCTCAACCACATCGTCGGCATTGGGCAACACATAGGCTTCCAGATTGCCAGAAAACGGAATCGGGGTGTTCAATGCGCAAACCCGCTTAATCGGAGCATCACATTCATAGAAACACTCATCGGCAATAATCGCAGCCAGTTCACCGGCATAACTGCCCCGTTTAGCTTCTTCGGAGACAATGACCACCTTATGGGTTTTCTTGACCGATTTAAAGATCGCTTCTTTATCCAGCGGATAGAGGGAACGTAAATCGATGACTTCAGCATCAATGCCATCTTTTTCTAGCAGCTCAGCTGCTTTGAGGGAGTCGTATACCTGTTTGCCATAGGTAATGATGGTGACATCACTCCCTTCCCGCTTGATATTGGCTTTACCCAGTGGAATTGGTTTGACTTCATCTTCAACCTGACCGGTCACCGCATAGAGGGTTTTATTTTCCAGATAAATTACCGGGTTATCATCATCGATGGCTGTCAGCATCAATCCGATGGCATCCTGGGCATTCGAGGGATAAACGACCTTTAAACCCGGCACATGGGTAAACCAGGCTTCCAGTGATTGGGAGTGCTGGGCTGCCGCTGCCACCCCACCACCGGACGGTAGTCGTACTACCATTGGCAGTTTTAATTTACCACCAAACATATAACGCATTTTAGCAGCCTGGTTAACCAGCTGATCCATCCCGACAGTGGAAAAGTCAACAAACATCAGCTCGGGAATCGGTCGCAAGCCAACCGCTGCCGCACCAACGGCAGCACCGATAATGGCCCCTTCCGAGATTGGGGTATCACGCACCCGTTTTTCGCCGAATTCTTCAAATAAGCCGGAGGTGACACCAAAACAGCCCCCGAATAGACCAACATCTTCGCCAAAAATGAAGACATCCGGATTTTCCAGCATTTTTATACGCATACCTTCTTTGATTCCTTGACCATACGTAAGCTCTCTCATCTTGTTCGTCCCTCCTCTACTATATCGGTATAAACATCTAAAACAGCGGATGCAACATCAGGGAATTTACTGGCCAGGGCAAAATCAACGGCTTCTTCAACCTCAGCATCAATTTTTTTATTAAGCTGATCCATTTCCGCCTGAGTCATCACCTGATTATCAAGGATATATTTTTCGGCTCTGGGAATGGGGTCTTTTTTCTTCCATTGTTCCAGCTCACCTTCGGGACGGTACACCGTCGGATCCCCTTCAAAATGTCCCCGCCAGCGATAGGTCTTGCATTCAATCAGGGTTGGTCCCTGACCTTTACGGGCTCTGGCAACGGCCTCCTGAACCGCTTCAAAAACCGCAAAAACATCATTGCCGTCCACCGTAATCCCCGGAATATTATAAGACACTGCCCGTTGGGAAATATCGGTGATATTCTGATGACGGGCCTGGCTCACAGATATTCCGTAGCCATTGTTTTCGCAGATAAAGATAACCGGCAGCTTCCAGGTACTGGCCAGGTTCAGTCCTTCATGGAAGGTACTCTGATTGGTGGAGGCATCCCCAAAGAAACAGGCACAAACCTGATCTGTTCCTTTATATTGTGCTGCCAGTCCGGCACCTACCGCAATATTATGGCCAGCCCCGACAATCCCATTGGCCCCAAGAATTCCTTTGGTGGCATCGGCGATATGCATCGAGCCGCCCTTGCCTTTACAGTATCCGGTTTCTTTGCCAAAAAGCTCGGCCATCATGTATTTCATATCGCCGCCTTTGGCTAAAATATGTCCATGGCCCCGATGGGTACTGGTGATGTAGTCATCGTCCCGTAGACTTGCGCAAACGCCTGTTGCCACTGCTTCTTCACCAATATAAAGGTGAACGAATCCGCCAACCTGACCTTCAGCAAAAAGATTCATGGCTCTATTTTCAAACTTCCTGATCTTTACCATTTTTTCATACATTTCAATGATAGTTTCGTTTGAGATTTTCAAAATATTTCCTCCTTTGTATCTGCTTTGCTAAGTTTTTTTTAAACGATGATGCGCTTTGTCTGTTGTTACGTCGATAACACCACACATTATCAGGTTTTTTGTAGGTTTGCAACCTACCTTCCGCTACACACTCACCGTTACGCACACAATGGCGGCTTCGATGGTATCGTCGGTATCGCCAAAACCGGGAAAGAATAAACCGGCTGTTGTTAATCCTCCTTTCCTGGCTTGAATGGTTACCTTTCCCACCGGGAATAGTTTTTTTAACATCTCAATGTTTAAATCTTCAGGCCGGGACACCCCAATAATTGCCTCGATCATCATTTTTTCATTGAGACTTTCTTCCGTTAAACCATGGATCTGATTCAAACCAATCAGACAACTTCGGGAAATGGCGTCTTTAATCGCTTTTCCCGCCGCCTTATTAACATCCTGACCATGAAAGTCCATCCCCATGCCAAATTCAATGATAAATTTTTTAATAAGAAACACCTCCTGACGTGAATTGCTGTGGTCATGCTGTTAAAAAAGATCATCCCCGCTTTTATTATCCAAACCGGGGTGAATATCAAAACGCACGACCCCCACGGCGGCTTTTCCTTTGACGGCTTCACTGACCATGGCCGTCCCCCGATTTCCAAAGCCACCACAGAGCTCGAAAGCGACCACCCCTTCATCAACCAACTGCCCCGCTGCTGCAACTGCTGCTTCGTAGGACGATACCCCAACAGCGATCAGGGTGACCTGTTCCGTTTCAACCGCCGACCGGTGAATGGCCGGATCTGCATTGGGAGCAATAAAAATAAATGCTGCTTTTAACGCCATATTCTAACCTCCTTGATTTCATGTTGTCTATATGTTAAGCAATATTCATGCCATAACCGATGAATCGGCTAGTTGTTTAAACGTTTACGTAAACGGTGCTGCTTTCTGCTTCCGAGCGCCTTTACCCAACCGATCCTGGAACAATTCTTTCTCATTATGAGAATTGGCGTCTCAAAATGAGAAAAGCAGTCTCAAAAATGAGACTGCTACGGTAGTTTATTAACAAGTTGATGTGCTTCTATTCACAATAATTATCCGGTTTTCAGGGCGAGCATTGCTCGCCTGGAGATTTACAGACATTTTAGAATGTCACTACGCAGCTGACGCAATGCTTCTGCGGTCATCATTTCCTCGGGACTGGCGTGTTTAATCGGCACCACCATTTCGCTAACGATCTGGGCCGGTGATCCGTTAATGATGTAGATCCGGTCTGATAAGAAAATGGCCTCATCAATATCGTGGGTAATAAACAAGACCGACCCTTTAATTTTATTGAGTATCTCAAGCAGATATGCCTGCATCTTCATCCGGGTAATGGCATCCAGTCCGCCAAAGGGTTCGTCCAGCAGCATGATCTCCTGTGAAA
Source organism: Acetobacterium sp. MES1 (assembly GCF_002237635.1). Taxonomy (NCBI): domain Bacteria; kingdom Bacillati; phylum Bacillota; class Clostridia; order Eubacteriales; family Eubacteriaceae; genus Acetobacterium; species Acetobacterium sp. MES1. The sequence continues at coordinate 118,684 of NZ_MJUY01000054.1, read as the reverse complement.
ACATGGTGGTTCGCAACAGTGACACCCGCTGTTTCATCCCACCGGACAATTGAATGGGATATTTTTTCCCATCGTCTGCCAGTTGAAAAATCGACAGCATCGCTTTGACCGTCTCCCGGGCTTCCTTTTTCGGAATGCCCCGAATTTCAAGTGGTAAAATGGCATTGTCAATGACGTTGCGCCAGGGCAGCAGCAGATCCTTCTGATACATATAGCTGACCTTTCCGGTTTCCCCGGTTACCTCCTTCTCATTTACAAAAACCTGGCCATCTTCCGGGGGCAACAGTCCGGCAATCACATTAAAGAGCGTGCTTTTACCGCAGCCACTGGGGCCCAGAATCGAGACAAACTCACCCTGATTCAGATGAATATTAATGTTCTGTATAATATTTTTATGATTATACTCTTTGGTAACCCCCAAAACCTTGAGTACACATTTATTCTGGCAGGTATTCATTGGTAAAGGCCTCGTCGGCATTTAACTGGTTCTCCAGCAAGCCCTGGTTATACATCCAGTTGCCATAGTTTTCCCAGATATCTAAACGCATCAAACCCCATTTTTCGGCATCGCTCTGATATTCAGCGGCCAGATATTTTTGCGAGGCCACCGCCAGGTCGCGATCAATTTCGGGGTTGTCAACCAGTAACAGATCCGCAGCGGCTTCCGGGTTTTCAATGGCGTACTGATAGCCTTTGGTGACAGCCCGCAGAAATTTTTTAGCCGTTTCCGGATGCTTGGCCAGATAGTCTTCGTTGGCAATAATGACTGGGGTATAGTAATCCAGGTTCTTATCGACATCCTGAAGTTTAATAAAATTCAGCGGTTCGTTTTTAAGCTCGGCGGCAACTCCATCCCAGCCATAAAAGATCCAGGTGAAATCGACATGATCTTTAACAGCGGTAAAATAATCCATCGCTCCCACATCGACGATTTCCAGCTTGCTAAAATCAGCCTTTGCCCCTTCCATCAGGGCTTTTAAGGTGGCAACTTCCATAGGCGAACCCCAGCCGCCGTATTTTTTCCCTTCAAAATCTTTGGGACTGACAATGTTGCGATCCACCGGCGAAGCAAAGCCCGATGTGTTATGCTGGATAATCGCAGCAATGGCCTTAATTGGCAGGGGATTTGCAGCGGTTCTGGCGTAGGTCACCTGTTCCTGATAGCTGACTCCGAACTCTCCCTGACCGGCCGCAATCAGATCCGCTGAGCCGCCTTCGCTGGGTTGAATAATCTCCACCTGAAGCCCTTCGGCCTCAAAATAGCCAAGCTCCTTCGCCGCATAAAGACCGGTGTGATTGGTATTGGGAACCCAATCCAGAACCACCGTTATTTTCTCGCTTTCTTTTGTTGTACACCCGGTTAATGCAATCAGTAGAATTCCCAGTGTTAATAAGATGATTTTCTTTTTCATTCCTCTTCCTCCTTTAATTTTTCCCAGGGCATCATGACCCTCTGAATCCCGGCAATGCCGTAAAAAAGTCCAATTGATAAAACCACAATCACCAGAATCGAGGCAAAAACCAGATCCAACGCAAAGGCATGGCGGGCTCTTAACATGTAAACGCCCAGTCCGGCCTTTCCACCCAGCCATTCCCCGATAACTGCCCCCATAATACTATAGGTAGCCGCAATTTTAAGGCCCGAAAAAAAATAGGGCAGGGCACTGGGAAACTTGATTTTTGTAAAGATCTGACGCTTCTTTGCCCCCATCGATCGCACCAGATTAATCAGTTCCCCATCAACACTCTGAAGCCCTTCAATCAGACTGACCGTGATGGGAAAAAAACAAACCAGCACCACCACAAAAATTTTGGGGGCAATCCCAAAACCAAACCACATCGCCAGCAGGGGTGCGATCACAATAATCGGCACGGTTTGCGACATCACCAGTACCGGGTAAATGGCTTTTTTCACCACTGGAAACAAATCCATCACAATTGCCATAATCAGTGATAAACATACGGCTACCAGCAGTCCTGTCATTCCTTCAAAAAAAGTTGTTCCGGCGTGCATCATCAAATCCGAACCATTGGCAATCAGCGCCGCGATGATGTCAGTGGGCGATGGCAAAACGTATCGCTCCACAACCCCCAGGTTAACAGCGGCCTCCCAGAGAATCAGAATGGTCAGCAGAAATACGATCGGAATCACCTTGTCACTGGTATTTTGATACTTTCTCATAAATTGTGACGCCTTCTTCCTTGTAATCAATTTTTACGATTGAAACCACCCGCTCGGCTCCATGCTCTGTGCAGATGGATTGGGCCCGTTTAACAATGTCCAGCAGTTCATCCAGTTCGCCTTCGATGGATGTTTCAAAAGGACCCACCACATATTTGAGGCCCGTCTGATGGATCATCTCAATAACCTGATCGACTACATAGTATATTTCTCTGTCCGGTACTACCGGTAAAACCTGCAAGCTTAGATTTACTTTTGCCAAAACGCTCACCTCCCTATTCTTTTCATTTTTCCTATTCTTTCCAAAACTAATTGTAGCATGTTTCATGCCAAAAAAAGACCCTTCGAAAAAATTTTTAAAATTTTCTTCAAAGGGCTGCTGTTTACGTTTCGCTTCATTTATAAACTGGTCACGTGAATATCATAGGCTTTTATTTTCCGATAGATGGTCGCCCGACTGATGCAAAGATCTTCTGCGGCCTTTACCGCATTGCCCTTATTGAGAAAAAGAGCCTGTTCGATGCTGTTTTTTTCCAAATCTCTCAAAGTTTCACCATCACTGTCACGGACTGGCAAAATGACATTCTGCTCTTTTGTCGGTGCCTCAATGCAATCAATAAAAACACCGGCTGACAAATAGTAGCCACGCTCCACCATATTTTTGAGTTCTCTGACATTGCCCTTCCATTCATTGGCCAGCAATTTTTCTTCGAAAGCCTTACTGAAGTATTTTTTGACGTCACTGTTTTCGCAATTGAGCTGCTCCAGAAAATATCGGCCCAGAACCAGAATATCTTCTGGCCGCCTTTTAAGCGGCAGCAGCCGTAAATTGATGACATTGAGTCGAAAGTAGAGATCCTGACGAAAAGCCGATTTTGACATCTCATTGAGCAGATTGCGATTGGTGGCTGCAACAATCCGGACATCCAAGTCCCTGGCAAAACTGCCGCCAATCCGCATTACCTTGTTTTCATCCAACACCCGCAGCAGCTTGGGTTGCATTTCCAGCGGAATTTCGCCAATTTCATCAAGAAACAGGGTGCCGCCATTGGCCAACTCAAATTTTCCCGGCATGCCACCTTTGATGGCTCCGGTAAACGAGCCAGTTTCGTAACCAAAAAACTCACTCTCCACCAACTCTTTAGGGATGGCGGCACAGTTGATGGCAATAAAGGGGCCGTTGCGGCGCTGGCTGTCGTTATGAATGGACTGGGCAAACAGCTCCTTCCCGGTACCGCTTTCACCTTCAATCAGTACCGAACAATTTGTCTTGGCTATTCGCCGGGCGGTATTAATCAGCTCCAGCATCGTTTTATTTTTCGTGATGATCTTATCAAAGGTATAGTTGGCCCGAAAACCTGCCAGTTTATTGATTTCTTTGCGCACCTGTTTGGCTTCCCGAATCACCAGCACTGCGCCCATGACCTTCTCATTAAAAACCACTGGGGTAATATCCAAAAAACAGTCAATTTGTTTTGACCCGATTGTGAGGGTGATATCCGAATACGAAAATTTTCGTTTATTAATCAGGATATTGCCAACTACATCGATCTCTTTTAACACCACATTCATGTCCAGCTTTAAAATAGCGGCTTCATCCATTTGAAACAGCTCACAAATTTTATGATTAAATTTCTTTATCCGCAGTTCGGTATCAATGATCATCAGTCCGTTGAGAATGGAGTCCAAAGCCACATCCATCAGTTTATATGAATCGACAATCTCACTGCGCATGTCTTGAGTCATGACATCGCCGTTTTTTAATTTCTCCATCAGCGTCATTACTTCCATCTCTTTTACCTCCACAAGAATTGTCAGTTCGCCTCTCAAAATCCCGTGTCTGTCCGTAATCAAACCGGCTGATCAATGTATCAAACCTTTCCTGCTGCGCTTTTTTTACTGTCGCTCATTGCTTTTGCTGATCGTTGGTTATGCTTTTGTCTTAACCAGCAACTCACCATTATAAGAGCCGGATGGGAGCAGTTCCGTCCGGCCGTTAAAAAGCTGCTGGGCCGCCACCGCATAAGACCGGGCGATACTGGCAAAGGAACCTTCTCTGATGGTCGGGTTTATATTTCTGCTAACAATCGATAGGGTGTCATCGCTGTTTTTGAGAATTTCAAAGGTTCGAAAGTTTTGTGGAAAATCCCGGAGGGATGCTGTTTCAACCACCCAGAAGCCGTATTCCGGATGATCCGCATCCGGAGACTTTATCGGGGTTACAGTATTGCGATGCCGATGTCCGGCCACCCACAAAATCAGATTGGGATAAGACTGGAGTTTTTTTAGCAGTTCTTGTTCTGAAACTGGCGAAAGGGTACTCCATGACATAAACGGCCTGGTCAGCGGTTCCTGATATTCCACCCCAATGGGTATATGGGCGGCAATGATCATCAGCTGACCGGCTTGTTGTCCGGCTTCCAGCTCTTGCCCCAACCAGTCAAAACGCTCCCGATCCAGGGAACCATGGGCATATCCCTTAACGTTTTGATCATCATCCCTTTGGGTGTTATCGAGCACAATCACCTTGATCGGTTTTTCTGCCCGGGGTTCAAAGCTATAGCAGGCAAAACCACTCTGGCTGTTTTCCAGACTAAAACCGTGTCCGCTGGGCTTCGTTTCGGTTATAAAAAATTCCTTCATCCATTCTGCCCGACTCAGAAACCGCCGGGCGGGATCATCCGATACCGGCAAAAGCGGCTTATCCGGCCAGCTGTGATCATGATTGCCAATAACCTGATACCAGGGAATCTGCGGATTCAGCCCCACAGCCGCAAATTCGTCATAAAAAGGCTTCCGGGGGCCAACCCGGGGATTGGGACTGACCCCAAAATCCAAATTTATTTCTTTGCCATCAAAAATGTCAATCGACCAGCGCAGCTCATTGTACATGGCGTTGTTGGTGTTGTCGCCCATGGATAGACCAAAATCCAGAGGGTTTTGATGATGAATGGCGTTGATGGAATGAATGGCGCCATCTAAAATATGGGTGGTATAATGCATCATTTCAGAATACACTGAGACAATGCCACCACCAAATTTTGAATAGATTCCGTGGGCCGGAAATTCCCCGTCAGTGATATGAATATCCGTGATGGCAAAAAAATGCAACAGCTGTTCCGGTTCATTACCGGCAGGCAGCAAATAGCCCTCCGGCATCAGATCATCCCGTCTTTCTGGCTCCTTCGGATCCTCGGCAATCCATCCCCCATAGCCTTCCCGGGCCAATCGGTGGATCTCACCCGCCTCGACCTGCGGGGCCGTGGCAACAACCGGATCAAGATAAAACGTATACACTGCTTTTTCCGAATGAATCTCCGTTTCGGTTTCAGTGACCGGTACGGTGACCGGTATAATCTGCTGTTCGATATCTTTTAATTGTTTTGCCAGGCGACTATTTAGATTTTTTGAACGTTTATGTCCCATTGGTGTGCCTCAACAATTCCCTGCATAAACATTTTCCAGGGACTCTCTGGCGATGTCAGCCAGTCGATAAATCTGGGCCACGTTGGTGGCATTCCGATCGGTCATTTCATGTCTGGGAAAAAAGCGGGACAGATGAAGGGGGATTGATTTTCCCACTGACGCCAGCCACTTGGATAAAGCCCTAATTTCTTCCTCACTGTCGTTTTCCCCCGGGACAATCAGGGTCGTAACTTCCACATGACAGGCCTCACTGGCAATCCGAATGGTCTGTTTGACGGTTTCCAGATCACCACTGATTTTTTGATAGAACTTTGGGTTAAATGCTTTCAGATCAATGTTCATTGCATCAATATCAGGCAGAATTTCCCGGACTGGTGCTTCACAAAAACAGCCATTGGTGACCAGCACATTTTTTAAGCCATTCTTTTTTATCAGCTTGGCACAATCTCTGACAAATTCATACCCCACCAGCGGTTCGTTATAGGTATAGGCCAGGCCGATATTCCCCTCGCCTACCAGTCTTCGGGCATTGCCGACCAGATCCTCAGGCGTCATCCGCCGACCATGGGCTTCTTCACTGCCAGCCATGGAAATTTCGTAGTTTTGACAAAATGGACATCTTAAATTACAGCCAAAACTTCCGACCGACAAAATTCGGGAGCCGGGAAAAAAATGGCGCAACGGTTTCTTTTCGATGGGATCCAATGCGATGGCAGTAACTACCCCATAATTCAAGTCGCTTATCACATCCGACCGGTTAACCCGAGCCCGACAAAATCCAATCTCTGCCTCATCCAATCTGCAATGATGTGGACAGAGCTGACACGCTATTTTACTCACTGTTTTTCCACCCTTCGTTGATATCTAGTTAAAATAATCCCAATTCATTTTTGTGAAATGAATGAGGTTCTCAAATAACTACCGTACCGACCAATTGTTAATCTGTTGTCTGCCGCAAGCTTGGACAGGCGTTCGCCATGTCCGCCTTGATGCAGACAACATGATGTAACAATTGTCGGTACTGGGTTATCTTCTTTGACAGTCTGCTTCATTTTTGTGAACTAAACTTTCCGGTGCAAATAAAAAAGGAAAACCTCCTGATGTCTTCCTTCTTTTGTATGCTATATAGTTCATACCCCAATATTTATTTTTAAAATCACCCGACGCTGATTAAATAGCCTTTTTCCGTTAAACTTTTTTCAACCGCCGAAAGAATGCTGTCAGATACCGCCTCCACGGTATGATAATGGACCGTGTCGGTAAGCTTCATCAGGGGGCTGGTTTTTTTTTCTTTAAGTCCGGCAACAAAGGAATCCACATCGGCCCGGGTGGCCAGAAACAAATCAACCTGGATTTTTCCATAAATGTCGTGCAGAACATAGACGTCTCTGACAAAGCCACCGGCGTCAACAATGGTATAAAGCTCATCGCCGATTTCTTCATGGTTGTGGGACACCTTGAAGATCTTTTCCCGGGGCGGTGGATCAACGATTATATAGCCTTTGTTGGTGGAAATGATGTTGAAATGGGCCGCTTTCAGGAGCGCAATATCCTGAACGATGCTTTGCCGACTGACCTGAAAAATTTCTGACAGGGCGGTTCCTGAAACCGGTTCCCGGGATGACCGGAGGGTCTTGACAATGTCTGCCTGTCGCTGTTGTTTTTTCATGGTTTACACTCCTGGTATTTATGATTCAAATCAGATTTTTGTTAAACTGGCATTTATAAGTGCGTCGGGGGTGTCTCAATAATTATAGTGAACAATGATGGCGCCGTCAATTTCTATTTTTCATCAACGAATCCGATAAGATTTTCAGATTTTTCATCGATAAATCAAGAATTGGCGAAGAATGGGTCAGGGCACCGCAGGAAATAAAGTCCACTCCAATTTGCCCAAGCTCTTTTAACCGATCTTCCGTCACATTGCCGGAGCATTCGCTGATAGCCCGACCATCGATAATTTTAATGGCGGCTTTCATGGTGTCCGCATCCATATTGTCGAGCATGATAATGTCGGCACCGGCCTCCAGCGCTTCACGAAGCATTTCCAGATTTTCAACTTCGACCTCGATCTTTCGCACAAAGGAAGCAGCTGTCCTGGCCGCCGCAACGGCTTCTTTGACGCCACCGGCTGCATTGATGTGATTGTCTTTAAGCATTATCCCATCGGACAGATTGGTGCGGTGGTTGGATCCGCCGCCAACGGTTACGGCATATTTTTCAAAAATCCGCATAGTGGGGGTCGTTTTACGGGTGTCCAGCAGTCTGGTTTTGGTGCCAGCCAAATAACTCACCAGTTTTCGGGTGTGCGTGGCGATACCACTCATCCGCTGCAGATAATTAAGCGCTGTCCGCTCACCGGAGAGGAGGGTTCGGGCATCAGCAAAAACAATCGCCAGTAGCTCACCAGGGGTGACGGCATCACCATCACTGACAAAGGTTTCTACTCTGGCGCTGGGTTCCAGCAGTTCAAATACCCGCCGATAAACGTCCAAACCGGCAATGATCCCGGTCTCTTTGGCAACCAGTTCAACCTGGGCCTTGATCCCGGCGGCAATGACCGCATTCGTGGTAATGTCCTCACAGGGGATGTCCTCCTGCAAGGCCTGTAAAAGGTGTGGATCCATATTAAGCTTTATCAATTCGTTCAATCACTTTACTCCTTTCGATTTCGTCCAGAATGATGGTTTTATAGGCCAGGCGCAACTGTTCCAAATCTTTATACTCCGTCAGATCAAGAATGGGATGGCTGACCTCGCTTGTGACCTGATAATTGGCAGTGGTGTCCCGGGCTGCCCGTTTGGCAAAGACCAGGCTTTCCAGCAGTGAATTGCTGGCCAGCCGGTTGGCGCCGTGAACCCGGTTGCAGCTGATTTCACCGACGGCATAAAGATGGTCCATGGAAGTTCGACTGTTGAGGTCGACCTTGATTCCGCCCATAAAATAATGCTGGGCCGGAGTAACCGGAATACACTCCCGGGTGATATCATAGCCTTCTTCCAGACAATGTTTAAAGATATTGGGGAAGCGATGGGTAATGACCTCCCGGCCCATGTCCTGCATCGACAGCCAGACAAAATCACTTTCATCCTGTTCCATTTGCTCATGGATCGCCTTGGTGAGCAGATCCCGGGGCAGTAGTTCATCCACAAAACGCTGCATTTTGCGATTGACCAGCACCGCCCCCTCGCCCCGAACCGATTCAGAAATCAGAAACCGACGTCCGGGTTTCCGGGAATATAGGGTAGTGGGGTGGATTTGAATATAGCTGATATTTTCAAGCGTTATCTGACGTTTTAATGCAATAGCAATGGCATCCCCGGTGAGGTGAGCCAGGTTGGTGGAGCTGTGAAACAGCCCGCCCAGTCCGCCGGTAGCCAGCACCACGTAGTCCGAATGGTAGAGCTTTATGCTGCCGTCCCGATCACAGGCCACCACCCCCGAACATTGGTTATCCTGACAGATCAGATCCACCATCGCCATGTTTTCGACGATGGTAATGTTGGGTCGACTTTTGACCTGGGCCAGCAATTTACTGGTGATTTCGGCGCCGGTCAGATCTTCATGATAAAGAATCCGGGCTTGGGAATGGGCCCCTTCTCTGGTATAAACCAGCTCGCCATCCTTCGTTTCAAACTCGACCCCCAGTGCAATCAGATCGGTGATTATTTGCGGGGAATTGCGAATCATCACATCCACCGAGGCCGGATCATTTTCATAATGCCCGGCTTTCATGGTATCTTCAAAAAAACTATTGTAATCATCGGCATCCCGCAGTACACAGATCCCGCCTTGGGCCAGATACGAATCACTTTCATCCGCAGCTGCTTTGGTGAGCATCAATACCTGTTTGGTTACAGGAATATTCAAGGCGTAAAATAAACCCGATACGCCAGTTCCCACAACAATAATATCGGTTTTCCCGTTCATTGCCGGTACTCCCTTATTTGGCCAGTTCCAGCATTTTTTCCAACGCCAGAACGGCCCGGTTTCGGGTATCCTCATCAACTTCCATTTGATTGATGCCGTTTTCCAGCGCATAAGCAACCTTCGCCAGCGTGATCTTTTTCATGTTGGGACAGATCTGGTTTTGATTAATGGTATAGAATTTTTTGTTGGGATTGTTTTTTCGGAGTTGGTACAAAATGCCGATTTCAGTGCCGATAATAAATTCATCGGCATCACTGGCCGTGGCGTAGTCAATGATTCCGGCAGTACTCCCGACATAATCGGCAGCGCCGATTACTGTCATTGTGCATTCGGGATGCACCAGCACCCTGGCATTGGGGTGGGCCGCTTTGGCCGCTTCCAGCTCGTCGATCATGATTTCGTCGTGGACATGACAATAGCCATCATTGAAGATGAAATTTTTTTCCGGTACCTGGCTGGCAATGTACTGGCCGAGGTTTTGATCCGGCACAAAATAAATATTCTGCTGGGGCAGGGCCCGGACAATTTTTAAAGCATTGGAGGAGGTTACACAGACATCCACCGCTTTTTTGATTTCGGCAGTTGAATTGATATAGCAGACCACTGCCAGATCCTCATAGTTTTGCCGAACCTCGGCAATTTTCTCAAGGGATGCCATGTGAGCCATGGGACAGTCCGCAAGGGCTTCCGGCATGATCACGGTTTTTTCGGGGCTTAGAATCTTTGCACTTTCGCCCATAAAGGTTACCCCGCAGAAGACAATCACCTTTTGGGGCAGCTCGACGGCAATTTTGCTGAGATAATAGGAATCACCGATATAATCTGCAATTTCCTGAATTTCATCATTAACATAGTAATGGGCCAGGATCACTGCATCTTTTTCTTTTTTGAGTTTTTCTATTTTTAACAAGCGCTCTTTCACTTTTTTATGCCTCCACCTTTAATCGGATTTTCATGATTAAAAGTATAGCACGTATCTTTACAACTGACAAGCTGACTGTAAAGTTTATTTGAAATATTGACGTTTATTTCTGAACTACCGTACCGACCAATGACCAAGGGGTCAGACCCTTGTTAATCTGTTGTTCGCTGCGCCATGCGAAATCCGCTACGCTCCTTTCACATTGGTCGCGGGCAGTCGCCAACTACAAGCAAGCTTGTGATTGGCTCGTTGCCTTCGCGCAGAATCGGACAGGCTATGCCATGTCCGCTCCGATGCGTAGGGTCTGACCCCTAGGTCACAACATGATGTAACAATTGTCGGTACTGCTTATTTTGTCTCCCCTATCCACCTATTTAATAAACTTTTTGATCTTGCGATTGCCCGCCATCATCTGCCAGCCGATGATGATGCCGGCCTGGTAGTGGAGTTGACAATCTTCACAATCTGCGACCAGTTGTTCAAGCAGGTGCTGGTTGGCAAAGACATCGTGATAGTAGCCCAGATCATCCTGCATTTTTTCAAAGGCGTTCATCGATTTGCGGTTTTTTTGATCAAGAATCGAAGACAGCTGCTCAATAACATAGCGGAGTTTTTTACTCTTGATGCGCACCCGATGAATGGCCTGCTGATCCTCTATCTCCAGCGTTTTCATGCTCCGCCTGATTTTTTTGTGCCAGTTGGCAATCTGCTTTTTTGTATAGTCTTTGATCGAACCATGCAAATCCGACGCCGTTTCGTCCCAAGGCTCATTGAGTTTCCAGATCCAGATGTCCAGTAACTCCAGGGCAAAGTCATCGGTTTTGAGTGCCACCATTAAATGGTCGAAGGCCGCTTCCCGTTTTTCTTTTAGGAAACTTTTTATTTCCCCAAAACAATCGATCTCTAAAACGCTCTCTTTTTCGATTTCGGCAATCCCTTCCAGCAACACATCCAATTGTCTTACTTCACCGAATTGCCCGGCCATTTGTCTGAGCGTATCCTGTTGCCGTTGATAGTGTTCGGCCTTAAATAGCGGCGCAAAAAAAGCCAGAATAGCCCGAAACCTGCGAATCCGCACCCGCACCTGATGAACCCCCTCAGGATCACTGGGATTTTCAAAAAAATAATCATAAGCATTAATGATTTCATTAAATCCACTTTTCATAATGAGCTCCGCTGCAGGAACCAGCTTCTTTTTAGCTTTGATAGTCGGGCTTGATTGACCGACTACCCATACTGATTTGATCGGCGGTATCTGGGGCAACCGTAAGCCTTTATCATAACGTCCCTGATTTTCATGCAACAACCGTGACAGCTTTTCCATCATCATCGTCTTTTCCTGCCTTTCAAACTTCTTTATCATTCCTTATATACCCACTGTTTTTCTAAAGCAATGCTTTGATCCCTTGTTTTTGCAAACAAAAAAGAAATCAACAAAAGCTGATTTCTTTTTTTCTGACAATGAGACCGTCTCCGGCTCGTTTTATTCGGTTACAAAAAATACGGATTCCGGGTTGATCTCGATCTCGTATGGTTGCGCTTGATCAAATAGACGATCCCGCTCTTCTCTGCTGATCTCCGCCTGAAGATGATAATCATCCAGGCTTTTGGCTGGGGAGCCAATTTTTAGATATAGCGAGGTTCGAAATGGGCCATCACTTTCATCGGCGATATACACCTTGAAGCAATTAGTCCCGGAATATTCTGATGTATTCACAAACTTAACCTGATTGGCCCGAATCCCCATATAGCCGGATTCCGCTGCAATTTTCATGGTGGTTTGCATCGTTACACCCCATTTTGGAATATCCAACAGGTAATCAGAGCAGCGGCGGGCCTTGATTAGATTTTTGCAGCCGGTAATTTTAGCCGTTTCCAACGAGGCCGGATGCTTGAAAATCACGTCTTTGTGTCCCAATACTTCCAGCTTCCCGGTATTAAAGATGGCGATATGGTCAGCCAGCCGGTAGGCTTCCTCGCGGTTGTGGGTGACAAACAGGGTTAATCCCGTAAATTCTTTCAGTGATTCGACCATTTCTTTCATCATGTGATTTCTAAGATGGACATCGAGTGCTGAAAAAGGTTCATCCAGCAAAAGAATATCCGGTTCAACTGCCACTGCTCTGGCCAGCGCTACCCGCTGCTGCTGCCCCCCGGATATTTGAGTCGGGTAGCGATTACCAATATCACCCAAATGATACTTTTCCATTAACGCATCGACACGTCGTTTTTTTTCATTTTTCGGCAAATGATCCAAGCCAAAGGCAATATTCTGAACCACCGTCATGTTGGGAAAGAGGGCATAATTCTGAAAGAGAAACCCCACCTTTCTTGCTCCCATCGATAAATTGATTTTTTTTTGCGAATCAAAAAAGGTTTTTCCATTAATGATAATCTGGCCTTGATCGGGTTTCACCAATCCAGCGATACACCGCAAAAGCATGCTTTTGCCAGACCCGGAGGCACCTAGAATACCGATGATCTCTTCCTCCGATTGGAGTTTTACTGCCAGCTGAAAATCGTATAAATTCTTTTTTATGTCAATCATAAACGCCATCGATTAACCTCCAAAGCCCCGTTGCTGTTTCTTTTTGCGACTCTCCCAATAATTATTGATCACCAGCACCGTTAACGAAATGGCAAAGATAATCAGCACCCAGATCAACGCTACCTGCATCTCGCCACCTTGGGTGGCAAAATAAATGGCAATGGGAATGGTTTCCGTTTTTCCGGGAATACTGCCAGCCACCATCAGGGTTGCTCCAAATTCGCCGAGACAGCGGGCAAAGGTCAGGGCGGTCGCTGCGGCGATTCCCGGCCGGGCTACCGGGACGGCGACCCGCCAGAATACCTTGACTTCTGAGGCGCCCAGGGTTCTGGCGGCACTGAGAATATTGGGATCAATCTGTTCAAAGGCACCCATGGTGGTTTTATACATCAATGGAAATGCGACCACCACCGCCGCAATTACGGCAGCATACCAGGAAAAAATAATGTTGACTCCAAATATTTCTAAGAAATTGCCAATTGGTCCATTCTTGCCAATTAACAGTAAAATCCCAAACCCGGCGACAGTTGGCGGTAAAACCAACGGAAGGGTTAAAATGCCATCGATCAGGCCCTTCCAGCGACCATTATAATTGGTCATCAGCCAGGCAATTACCAGCCCCAGAAAAAAGACAATGGCCGTGGCGGTCAAGGTAACCTTGATTGAAATCCATGCTGGCGAAAAATCGAACCCCATTCTAACTTCTCCCTCTACTTCTTGCTGGCATCCACATAAAACTGTGCGATGATGCGGGCAAATGATCACTACTGATGGCTCTCACCAGTTTCTTTATAAAATCGTAAAACCGTATTTCTCAAATACTGCTTTTGCTGCATCGCTGCTTAAATAGGTTACAAATGCCACTGCCGCATCATTATTTTTACTGGCTTTTACAACGCCAGCCGGATAAATAATCGCTTTATGAGAATCAGCCGGAGCAGTGGCTGCGATCTTGACATTACTCGATGCCCGAGCATCGGTTGAATAGACAACACCGGCATCGACATTTGCTGTTTCGACCCAGGTTAGGACTTCTTTAACATCCTTACCATAAATAATTTTACTCTGAATCTGTTCCATTATATTATAAAAATTAAATACGTCAACTGCATATTGACCAACTGGCACACTACTTGGTTCACCGATACCAATTTTTGTAATCGCTGGATCGACCAATTGATCAAAACTGGTGATGGTGGCGGTTGAGTCTTTTGGCACGACCAGAACAACTTCATTTCCCAATAGATTCTTGATCGTATCGTCATTCATCAATTGGGCATCTTTTAATGTTGTCATATCTTTAGCTGATGCGGACATAAAGACATCCACTTCTGCACCCTGCTGAATCTGCTGAGCCAGCGATCCCGACGAACCAAAATTAAGCGTCAAGGTGGTTTCCGGTGACTCTTCTAAATACAGACTCTGAATTTCGGTCATGGCCTCCTTTAAGCTGGCCGCCGCAGAAATAGTCAGTGCTACCGGTTCTGATTTCTTTTCCTCCTTGGCTGCAGGCTGACAACCAGCCAGGGCAAAAATCAAAGACATGAAAACAACCAGAACAAGACCTCTTTTTAACAACTTCATCTCATTTCTCCTTTTCACTTTTTTCATTATGTTTTGTTATGTTTTGATGTTTTCCATTATACAAAACAGAATTGTCCGAGTCAAATGATTATTCTGTATTTTTCATGTACATTCACATCCTGTTTTTTCTTTAATTAACTGTAAATGGGCATTTTAATCCTTTAATATTCGCCCAGGATTGGTTATAATAGATGTAACCATGGAATTGTGAGGAACTTATTACTTCCTGGACTGGCTTAATTTCAAAATTTTCAGAAGTTTTCCGAACTCACAATTAGTCAATCGATACATAACAAAAGGAGGCGATCATCGTGAATGACGAACTTTTATACACCCCAGAAGAAATCAGCCAAAAACTAAAGATTACCAAGAATACGGTTTACGAGATGGTCAAACGGGGGGATCTTGAAGCCCATCGCCTGGGCAAGCATCTGCGCATTTCCCAGTCCCAGTTCGATAATTATTTACTCAAATCAAAGGGTTCCGCCAATCAGTATCAGGGCACGGTGTTTATGGAAGGTGATGATCAATTCGTCAAAATTGATGATGTCAATATTCATGTTCACACCGATTTAACCGGAGCGGTTAAGCTTTCGATCCGACCGGAGGACATCATTCTCAGTCTTGAACCATTTACCAGCAGCGCCCGAAATATTTTTAAAGGGCAGGTGGTGGATCTGATTGATAATGCTGATGGCGTCAAAGTTATTTTAGACATCGGGATTCCAATCATGTCCCTGATTACCAGAAAATCGCTGGAAAACATGAAGATCAGCAAGGGCTGTGAGCTTTATGCAGTCTTTAAAACAATGTCGATTACTGTCTATAAATAGTTAATGCTGATCTGATAATAATTCTGGCATGCCCAGCAAATCATTGCAAAATAAAAACGGCTTACGCCGTTTTTATTTTGCCTTCGATATTTCTGCGATTTCAGCAGCGATCTGCGGTGGTAAAAATCCGCAATAGCCATCTAATGCCGCCAGATCGCCCTGTTCCATCAGGGGGTTTTCGATGGCCCGGATTCGGATCTTAGCAGGTTTATTACCGTCATGTTGAGCGATGGTAGCAGCCAGCTTTTCGCCGATTCCACCACTACGAATGCCCTCTTCCAGGACATAAACAAGCCTGGGCTGACCAATCAGCGACAGAATTTTTTCGCTATTTAGCGGATAAACCTGAATCAGCTTGATGAGGCGAATCCGGTGGTTCGCTTTTAATAATTGGACTGCTTCATAGACATTTTTTGTGATACGGCCATAGGTGACCATCACAATTTCCGGATCTCCCTGGTTGCGCCCTGTGTCATCAAAGTCCTGATAACAAAACTCGCCGCAAAGATTAAAACCGCTGCGATCGTATTGCTGCTGGGCGCCTTTGGGATAGCGGATGATCGCCAGCTTCGGCGCTTCAAAACAGGTCGCAAAACTCTGCTTCATTTCATCATAGGTCTCCGGACTGTAGATTTCAATTCCCGGGATGGTAGACAGATAAGAACAATCATAAATTCCCTGATGGGTAATGCCATCGCCGGGTACCAGTCCACACCGATCCAGAGCCATGATCAGCGGCAACTTCTGAATGGCCGCATCATGAATCAGTTGATCATAGACTCGTTGGACAAAGGTTGAATAAATGGCGCATACTGGCGTTTTCCCATTGGCTGAGAGACCGGCAGCAAAGGTGACGGCGTGTTCTTCGGCAATCCCGACATCATAAAAACGCCGGGGATGGGTCAGGCTGAAATGATCCAGTCCGGTGCCCCCAGTCATCGCTGCGGTAATCGCACAAATAGAATCGTCCGCGTTGGCCGCCGCCACCATTATTTTTCCAAACTGAGCCGAAAAACTATCTTCAGATGCTTTTTTTTCAATCCCCTTAACCTGGTCGAAGGGACCCGATGAGTGATACATTTCCGGATGTTCTTCGGCATGGACGTAGCCCTTTCCCTTGACGGTATGAACGTGAACCAGACAGCAGTTGGTTTTACTTTTGGCTTCGCTCAGTACCGATTCCAATTTTTTAAGATCACAACCATCAACCGGCCCCAAATAATCGAGGCCCAGATGTTCAAAAAAATTCTCGGCAACCACCCGTTTTTTAATGTGTTTTTTTAGTTTACGGGTGCCTTCAATCAGACCATCGCCGATGGTGGGGATCTTGTGTAACAACGACTGTGTCTGGTGTTTTAAATTGAAATAATTCTGACTGTTTCTAATTTTTGATAAGTAATTCGAAAGTCCGCCGACATTTTCTGAAATTGACATCTCATTGTCGTTAAGAATTATAATCAGTCGCAGATTTTTTTTATTACAATTATTCAGCGCTTCATATATCATTCCATTGGTAAACGAGCCATCGCCGACAACCGCAATGACATAATTCTCCTTGCCATCCAGCTGATTGGCCATCGCCAGACCCAGGGCAGCTGAAATCGAGGTGCCACTGTGACCAGCGCCAAAAGCGTCTTTATCGCTTTCTTTGCGATTGGTAAAACCGGAAATCCCATTCCACTGCCGCAAGCTGCTAAAGACCTGTTGTCGACCGGTTAACAATTTATGGGTATAACACTGGTGCCCGACATCAAATACAATTTGATCTTCCGGGTTATTGAAAACCCGATGAATGGCCAATGTTGTTTCAACAATACCCAGATTGGAAGCCAGATGCCCACCATTTTTTGATACCGTTTCTAAAATTCGATTCCGTAACTCCCCGGCCAGATTTTTAAGCTCGGCATCAGACAGGCCGATTAAATCCTGGGGAGACAAAATATTTTCTAATAAAGTCAATTTGAATCCTTTCACCGTTTCTTCCCTTTCATCGATTATAAAAAGGAATCATCGTAACACTTGCCCTTAATTAAGCATTTTTTTAAGGTCAACACCTTCGTTTTCAATCATACCACATTATGCGATACTTTTCTTTAATCCACTTGATTCTGCTCAGTGATCAAAATTTCAAAGTCCTTAACCGAAAGCGGCTTTGAAAAATAATACCCTTGTATTTCATGACAATTATTTTCTTTTAAAAACAAAAATTGTTCGTGCGTTTCAACGCCCTCGGCAATCACGTGAAGTTCCAATTGGGCAGCCAGGTTCAGAATTGTCTTGGCAATGCTGCCGCTATCATTTTCCGGATAATCTTTAATAAACTCCCGGTCAATTTTCAGTTTGTCAAAATTCAGATTCTGCAGATATTTCAGTGATGAATAGCCAGTGCCAAAGTCATCGATGGCAACCTTAACCCCCAATGCTTTGATCTGCTCCAACTGGCTGCCGGTTCCGACCATGTTTTCCACCAGAATTCCCTCGGTAATCTCAACTTCCAATAATTCTGCGGGCATTTGATATTTTTCCAGCAGTTCCTTGATGATTTTAGGCAGATCTGATTTTTTAAATTGAACTGGAGACAGGTTAACGGCCACTCCTAGAGGTTCATTGGTCAGCTGTTGCCATTTTTGGTTTTGCCGAATGGCTTCTTCCAAAACCCAATTTCCGATGGGAATGATTAAATTTGTCCTTTCGGCGACGGGTATAAAGTCCCCCGGGCTGACCTGGCCGAGATTTTTGTTATGCCACCGCAGCAATGCTTCACTGGCAATAATGGCTCTGCTGCCGACCTGAACCTGAGGTTGATAATTTAAACTGAGCTCATTGTTTTCCAGAGCACTTCGCAGCTCTGTTTCCAGTTTCAGATTATTGAGATAGTTTTCACGGATTTCTTTTTCATAGAAAACATAGGTATTATCGCCGGTTTGCAGCGCATAATTTTTGGCAATATTTGCGTATTCAATCAGTTTTTCAAGATCAGCGCTGTCATCCTGAAAAACGGCGATTCCAATTGACACATTTAAGTAAACCTTCTCGGTATCAATTTCGATCGGTTCTCTGATATAGGTTATCATTTTATTCATTAAATGTCCCATTTCCAGCTTATCATTGCTGTTGATACGGGCCATTATAAACTGGTCTTTGTGCAGAATTCCCAGTAGATCCGTAGCGCTCAAAAAAGTCTGAATCCGCCGGGAAACTTCATTGATTAAAATGGCACCTGATTTTTTTCCCAAATTATCATACAGCGTATTAAAATTTGTAACCTGAAGCACCACGACAGCCATCCGATCAATCTGCTTGATGTATTCCCGGACTTTCATTTCAAAAAGCACCTGGGTAGGTAACCCGGTGGCTTCGTCATAATGTTTAATTTTATTGATGGCCTCTTCGGTAATTCGGACACTGGTTAAATCTTCAAAAACTTCCAGAAAATTACTGAGAGTATTGCTTTTTCGATCAAACATTTTTGAGATCGAAATATATTTGGGATAAGTGGTGCCGTCTTTTCGTTGATCGGTAATTTCACCCTTCCAGTTTCCTTCTTCATTAACGGTCTCCCAGATTTTGCTGTAGATCTCCCGAAGCGTTTTAGCTGTTTTTAAATCAATGGGCTTTTTACCCAAGGCTTCACCTTCGGAATAGCCAGTGATGGTCGAAAATGCCTTATTAACATAAACAATCTGCATGTCGGCATCCATGATCATAATCCCTTCCTTGGCATTTTTAAAAATGCCATCGGTTATTTTTTCCCGGGATCTGGCTTCTTTCCTGATCAGCAACAACCATGAAACAATCACACTGATAATACATAAAACCAGAATCAACAAAACGGCAATGAGCACAATGGTTCGGTTATCCTCATTGGTGAAAACCCCCAGTACATCCAGGGGTACAGCCCCAACCAAGACCCAATGCAGGTTTTGATAGCCTTTTAAGGGATAGATCGGAGTGTAAAAATACAGGTCTCTGCCGTCATCATAATAACCGCTGCCTTTGTTTAGGATAGCCTGCCAGATTTCCGGATTTTCCTGGCTGAATGAGATCCTTTGCTGATCACCATACATAAAGGAAAAATCCTTGTCGCTGTTTTCACTAAGCAGATAGTAGCCTTCATTATTTAACAGCAGTATTTTCATGTCCATATTGCTTTTGGAATCATTTTCGATCTGATCCAGCATATTCTTAGCCAGATAGTTTAACACCAGAATTCCCTGACGTTCGTTTTTATCGTTGAACACCGGCAGCACCAGCCGCATCAGTGGCTTAAGTGGTGTTTCAACAACGCCACTTTTCATGCTTAAATCCATCGGTGAAATATAAATTTCGCCGGGGTTAAGCTTGATCCCTTCCTGAAAATAGGTCTGATCGCCCTTATATTCCAGCTCACTGTCTGCCACTGCCATGGTACCATTTTCGACCTCATTGACCCGAACTTTTTCGTAGCCATCGACACCGATATACCGGATGGAATCATAGATTTTTTTGTTGGTCATCATATTGGAAAAGATCCGTTTCAATTCGTGCTGAACATTGGCATCCGTCATATTGCCCACATAAGCTCTGATCTCACTGGAATTTAAAATAATGTTTCCATCTGACTTGATATCTTCAAAAATTGAATTGACGTTGACGCCAACAATTTCGCTGTTATTTAACTGTCTGATTTTAATGATATTTTTACCATTTTCGATATTGATGTTGATAAAAATCCCGGCAAAAATGGTCACAATCAGAAGTCCCGGCACAAAGATCATCAGAAAATTCGTAAGCATTTGTTTTATTCGTTTATTCTTGGAATCCATCATGACTATCCTTTCGATTTTCGTGATAATCGTTTCTTTGCCATTCATTATACTAAACTCGCAGAAGTGTTGCAATCAAATACCCATCCACTTAAAATCAATTTATAACACAAAGACAAACCACCACCGGGCAAATTGACCAGTGGTGGTTTGTTTTGTTTTATAATATTTTGATACACAATCGGTTTAACGTTAGACAATTGGTGAATCAATGATCACCGGCTTATTCTTTACCCCCGTATCGCCTACCGCTTGACATCTTAAATTCATTTCATGAACATCGGCCGTTTCGAATAGTGAGATTTTTTTAATCACTTTTACCCAGATCACTGCATAGGCAATCAGGATTGCAAACAGACCGAAGAATATTTTATAGACCAGCAATCGGGTGTCACCTTCGGCAATATGCCAGATCATATAGATGTTACCAACAATACATAGCAGCTGGGGAATCCCAAAGAAGGTCAGCTTTTTATTACGGCCAGGCATATCCGGGTATTTTCTTCGCAGGACCAACACTGAAATATTGACCAGAATATAGGATGCCAACCAGAAACATGAGGCCGCCAATAAAATTGTGGCTAAACCGGAAGACTGGGTAAAGCCGGTAATTAGCATTGCCAGGTCACCGACAAAAATCAGTACCAGCCCGGCCACCGGGATTTGATGTTTATTCTTTTTGGCAAACACCTTAGGCATCATCTCATCCTGGGCCATTCCCGATAATATTTTACTGACACTGCCCAGAACTGTATTGGCGGTACTGATTCCAGCCAGCAAGGTCACAATCCCCATCCAGTAGACACCAAATTGACCCAGTAGATTTTCTGCAAATAACATATGCGGCATTTCTGAGCTAGCCAGGGCTTCCAGGGTAACATAATGGGTCATCCCAATCCCAAGCATGGCCTGAACTCCAAACAGCAATAATAGACCAAGAATCATTGACAGGGTTACATCACGTTTGGGATTCTTTAAATCCTTGGCGATGGGAATAACAAATTCAATACCAATGAATAACCAGAATGCCAGGGCAGCCAGCGATGCATAGCCACTGATCCCGGTTACCGGCGCTGGTGTTTGCTGGGCAGCGGTAATTACGGTTCCCGTTCCCAGATTAAAAAAGCTGATAATCCCCAGGGCAATCAATGAACCGATCAGTAATACAACCACAACATTTTGAACCTTGGCAAAAATATCGACCCCATTATAATTGACCATAAATAAAATTGCCAATAACACCACGCTGAGGACCGGGGCTGGAATCATTGGTAGGAAAATCTGATTGATTACCATTCCACACATTGCCATTTCCACCGATGACGCCAAAATCATGGTAATCACATAGGCGGAAAGGTTTGAAATAATGGATGCCACCGGGCCGAGTCCCGCCAACGTATATTGTCCAAGACCCCCTTCCACCTCTGGCATGATGGCATGAAGCTCACCAAATGTCAGCGACAGCATCACATTTAAAAAAAGTACAATTCCTAACGAGATGATAAACCCGGAACCTGCCAAACCCATTCCCTGACCAAGTAAAAGCAAACAACTGGTTGCTACAATCAGACCAACACAGACTGATACCGCAGAGCCTAATCCCAATTTTTTCTGATTTTCCATAATAATCTCCTTCTTAATTTTTTTTGACACCTTATTCGTCATTGAAAAAGTGTCCCGATGGTGTGTTTTTTAAAATAAAAAGATGCCCAAACATCCTTTTGGATATCTGAGCACCTTTGCCCCCATTATTATTCAACTAATACAATCCACAATACACAAAAAATTCCGAGTTATATTTTTCATTATTTCCTGAAAAAAACGCCTACAAGTAAGCTCATTTCTGCGAAAATAAAAAGACAAAACAATTGATTTCCTAAAAAGAAATCAGACTGCTTTGTCTTTCTGATCTTACTATACTCTATTTCATCCTGATCTTATTGTAAAAATCGGAACACTTTGAAATTTTATCCCATTATTCTTCAATTGGAATAATAATCTGGGCAATTTCCCGGCCTTTTCCTCTGACAAAGGTGACGGTGAGACTTTCACTCTCCGTTTCCAGAGCATAGGCAATACTTGCTGCACAACTCCCACCAATGGGCGTTTCCTGAATCATCCGCTTGGGATCCTTTATATTATAAGTCTCCAGCTCGTTACCCGCATCATCGCTAACCATAAAATCCCCTTGTGCCAAAAAGAAATCCATATTGTTTCGCTTTTCATAGCTGATATTTTCATAACTATAGTCAAGAAAGATAACCGCTTGGGGATTCGATTTGGAATTAGCATCTCTTTGTGGCGTTGTTCTGGCTCCGTTGATGGTCACACTGTAATCGCCATTGGCTGTGGTTATGACAAAGGGCTCATTTAATACCATTTCCGGCAGTTTTTTAGCGACAATGGGCTCCCTTTGCGCCGTAAAATAGTCGACAATGCCGCAACCTGAAAGTCCAAAGACTGTCAGAACAAAAAACAAAAGTATTATCCCCAGCTTTTTCATCTCCGACCTCCGTATGGTTAAATTATAGCCGTACTGTAAAAAGAAGGCAAGGATAATTATCGTTGACCTGATGGACTTTCAATCTTTACGTCGCTCCCGCAGAATTATATCTGCATTGGCGTATCACCAAAATACTGTTTCCAGAGTCGCAGCAAATCACTGATCATCCGGATGCCAACTGCCGAAATCAGCACAATTTCGGTCGTTTCAACCGCTTCGTCCCATCGCTTCAGGCTCGCCAAGTCACTGACGCCACACACTTCAAAAATGCCCTGATCTGTTTTGACAAAGCCTTTGAGCCGATGGGTGCAAAATTTCATCTCATCTAAAAACTTCTCGAAGGCTTGATAGTCAAGCACCGCATCGGTTCTTAAAACACAGGCCTGCGGACGGCTTTCCCAGGTATTTATCGACCTACTGTTTTGGCTGCTTTGACTGCTCATCGTCATGACCAACTCAGCCAGGGGTACTTGGCAAAAGGACGCCTGATAAATTTCTGTTGTCGGATTAAGTGTCGTAATTTTTTGTACAATCTCTTGAAGCGTTTCCGGATTTTGGAGATCGGCTTTATTGATAATAACCTTACTGGCATAAATGATCTGTTTTTCCAGTGCCGCAATCACGTCGAACTGTTTGAGAAAGAAGCGTCCGTCGACAATACAGATGGATCCCAGATAGTCATAATATTTACCGGTGATTTTAGTCACCATTTCAAGAATGATCCCCATATTGGCAGGATCAGCAACCCCAGAGGATTCCACAAAGACGATTTCCAGTTCATGATTTAAAAATTCAGCCAGTCCGTTGATAAAGTTTTCTTTTAAGCAGGCGCAAAAAACCGAACCATTGTTCAATTCAATTAGATCAAAATTTTCGTTTTTGATCAACTGTCCATCAATCCCGATCTCACCAAACTCGTTCATCAGAACCCCAATTTTTCGGCCTTGGTATTCGTTTAAAAGCTTTTTTAACAAGGTTGTTTTTCCCGCTCCCAAAAATCCTGTCAATAAAATCAGCTTCATTCCATTGCTCCTTATTATTTAAAAGACTGAAGCAGCCTGTGCTTCAGTCCGAGGTTGTCGAAAAACTACCGTACCGACCAATTGTTAATCTGTTGTTCGCTGCGCCATGCGAAATCCGCTTTGCTCCTCTCGCATTGGTCGCGGGCAGTCGCCAACTACAAGCAAGCTTGTGATTGGCTCGTTGCCTGCGCGCAGAATCGGACAGGCTTTGCCGTGTCCGCTCCGATGCGTAGGGTCTGACCCCTAGGTCACAACATGATGTAACAATTGTCGGTACTGGGTTATCTTTTTTGACAGTCCTGTTTTTCCTTATTTGTTTCCAGCGGATCCGATTTGGCCAGCACGAAATGCCTTGCTGTATTTTCGGCAATGTTTGTCCTGTCCCAGCAGGGCATAGGTGGCAAAAATGGTTTCTCTCATCTCCCGGTTTAGCGGGTCCATAACGGCTGAATCCATGCCAGCCTGAATGGCAAAGGCCATGGCGGTTTTATTGATCAAGCCCCGTACCGGTAGCCCAAACGAAATATTACTGATGGCCCCGGTAACATGGATGGTCGGAAACAGCGCTTTAATCGATCGAATTTCCTCAGCAAAATTCAGCATCGAGTTATTTTCCGTCGACAGGGCCATAACACAGGGATCGATATGAATCCGATCCGGGGTAATGCCATATTTGTCAGCTTTTTCGACCATAATTTTGGTAATGTCCAACTTTGTTTCAAGATTATTGGGAATCCCCCGATCATTGCAGGTCAAGCCGACCACTTCCCAGGTGTTGCCAGCCATTAGCGGCAACAGGACGTCGCATTTATCGCCTTCTTCCGAGATCGAGTTAAGCATTCCCGGTTTATTGGCATATTTAAACACGGCTTCAATCACCCGGGGATTCGGACTATCAATACACAGCGGCGTATCCGTTACATCCTGAACAACATCGATTAACCATTTCAGGGTTTCAACCTCATATTCCGGCGCAGTACTGGCGCAGACATCAATAAAATGAGCCCCCGCTGCTGTCTGCTTAACTGCGCGATCGGCAATAAATGCAGCATCACGATTTTCGATGGCCGTCTTCACTGCCGGGATGCTGCCATTGATCTTTTCTCCAATGATAATCATATACTGCTCCTATTCCCAACCCTGACAAATTTTGATACCTTCAGCCGCATTCGTCGTAAAGGCGTCGGCACCCACCAATGTACAGGACTCTTTGGTCACCGGATTTCCCCCAATAATAATTTTTGAATCGACCCCTGCTTCTTTTAAAGCGTCGACCGTATCCTTCATGGAATCAATCGCAAGGGTTAAGACTCCACTCATGCCGATAATTTGCGGTTTTATTTCTTGAGCTTTGGTCACAAAGGTTTCAACCTTAACATCAATGCCCATATCCACCACTTCAAATCCTGCTGCTTCGGCCATGCTTCTGAAAATATTTTTACCAATATCATGCAAATCCCCTTGAACGGTTCCCAAGAGAATCGTTCCCATTACTTTGGTGTCGCCACTTCCCAGGGATGGTTTTAAAACGTTGATGGCTTCGGTCAGCAATTCGCCCGCAAAAATCAGATCACCAACAAAATACTCACCATTTTCAAAAAGATCGCCAACAATTGCCATCCCCGCCTGACAGGCAGCAACCGCTTCAAGTGCTTCTGCTTCCGATGGATTGGTCGCCGCAAACTCTTTTAACAGATCCATTACCAGACCATCTTCCAAGTCACCCAGGGCCTGTGTCAATTCATTTAAATTTAACATTCTATTCTTTATTCGTCCTCGCTATCGACTCGTGGACTTCTCTCCTTATTTTTTTCTGTTCACATTTTAATTAATACTTCGTTTTGCCTGCTGTCATATCGATCCAAACCGGCAAAGAATATATTGCTATAAGTATTGACCAACGACTTCAATTAATTCCTGCTTACTGGGGATCATTGAGGACCACTTCAGTTCGCCATTAATATAGGCCGATGGCAGATGCTGGACGCCCATTTTTTTAGTCCGGGCAATATCCACTTTATTGGTGTATTTATATTCTTTAATCTCAACCTGATCCCCGAATTCTTCTTCGGCCAACAGGATGCCCTTGACCATGTAGGTGCAAGCCGCACAGGTCGCCGAATCCAAAGTAAAGATTTCAATCAGCGGTTTTTCCAGGTTTTCATAATCTGGCAGTTCCACGGGGATATCTTCATCAACGGCTTCATAGTTTTCAATCATCTTGCGAACGGTTTCGGTTTGCTTAATCGCCTGGACAGTGGCCACGGTATTGTCGATGGGTACATTATAAGGCATATCGCAACCGGGGCTGACAATCAGATTATGGTGATCAATGTTATCCAGCATGTCGACAATATATTTCATATTGTCCTGTTGATTACCAAACAGCAGGGTGGTAGTCAGGGGGATATTTCCGCCAATGGTGATATTGTAGTGATCGGTAATTTTCTTGGCTTCATAGATATTGACATTCTCATCAATCGAAATCCCGTCTGGATTGGTGCGGCACATCACATCCATCTGAACGGTGGCATCACCGCAAACAAAGAAACTGCTTAATGCCCCTTTGCTGCGGATAAAATCAAAGGCCACCTGAAAGGGTTCCATAAACAGGGCCTCAATTGATTTTGGTGAAATCTGACTAATCAGCGGATCGACCAGAGCAATCACATCCATCCCGGCTTCAATATAATAACTCGACATGGCATTGCAGACCTCCACGCAGAAGCCCACCAGTTCTTTAACAAACTCCGGATACATGACGATATCCATAAAAAACTCACTGCCACGGATATGTGAAGCAAGGGTAACCGGTCCACAGATCAAACCATAGAGGGCGGTGTCCTCCCCTACTGCCGCTTTAACCCGTTTCATCACATCAACCACCATCGGAATACGACCGTCCGTTATTTTAGGAATCTTGCATTTACAGGGCACCGTCAATTCCCCGGCATAGGGATGACTCATTACCGACGGCGGATTATCTTCGGCCCATAACAGCTCGCAGCCAAGGATTTCGGCTTCAATTTGCAGATCAAAAATCACTGGCATCCCGTCGGGGGTATATAGCTTATGAACTTCCATTAATGATTCAAATAATTTATCACCGTCAGTCAGTACTTCCCGGGCCGTATAGCCTTTTAGAAAGCCAGCATGGACACCACTAAAGGGCACCCAGGGTACCTCATTAACAGTTTCGTGTCTTAACGTCTTTAAAATCAGATCTTTTCCCATTTCTTTACCTCATTATTGTTTTCTCTCGTTTATTTTTTAATTACCTTACTTTCCTGCGCTCTTTTTCGATGATCATCATGGTTTCGGCTACCTACACTTACGTCTTAATGGTCAATGGATAACGGGTCGGGATCTGTCCGCCAACTGACAAGAATTACCGA
This sequence comes from Acetobacterium sp. MES1, assembly GCF_002237635.1. Classification (NCBI taxonomy): domain Bacteria; kingdom Bacillati; phylum Bacillota; class Clostridia; order Eubacteriales; family Eubacteriaceae; genus Acetobacterium; species Acetobacterium sp. MES1. The sequence continues at coordinate 91,534 of NZ_MJUY01000054.1, read as the reverse complement.
AACCAGCATCAGCCCAGCCCCGACAATGGTGTTGCCATTATAGGGCTCACCGTATAATACCACTCCCAGTATCAGGGTAACCACGGCCTCAAAAGCGATGATCAATGCGGTTTGGCTGGAGCCAATTCGCTTGATGGCAAAGGTAACCATCTGTAGTACAAAAATAGTAATCGCCCCTAATACCACAGTCAGGAGAAACCCTTTGGCCGATGGTATCAAAAATTCCGAGTTGTCGGAAAAAAGCCAACCCTGAATTCCAAAAAAGACGGCGCAAAGCCCTCCCAGATAAAAGATAATCACCCGGTTTTCCAGGGTTTTCAGACTGCTTTGCTGGAGACTGACCAGATAAATGCCATAGGCCAGACCTGAGCCCAAAGCCAATACACTCCCCCAGTTGACAAGATCGAGACTAAAGTTCATCAGAAAAATAATTCCGGTGATGGCAATGGCCAGGGCAATCATTTTTATCCGATTGGGTTTTTCTTTAAAAATCAAAGCCATCATCATCACCACAAAAAGTGGATAGGAGAAGTACAGCATCGTGGCCAATCCCATTGGTAGATAATTAAAGGCCTGGGCCAATAAAAAGGTGGATCCACCATAGCCGACTGCCGAAAAAGCAACTAACTCGACAGCTTGTTTTTTTGTAACCCTGATCCGTTCCTTCTTGATGATAAAGGCCAGTCCCAGAATGATAAACACAACGGCATACCGATAAAATAAAATTGTGGTGGCATCCCATCCATCCAGCATCAGAGCCTTGGTTAATACCGGAATGAGTCCGGCCGCCAATGCGGCAGCCATGGCCGCAATGATTCCCATTGACATAATTGCCTCATTTTTCTTACTTCATATTTATAAAAAGCACTCCTGACTCAGAGTGCTGAGGTTGTTGATAAACTACCGTACCGACCAATTGTTAATCTGTTGTTCGCTGCGGAATCGGACAGGCTATGCCATGTCCGCTCCGATGCGTACAACATGATGTAACAATTGTCGGTACTGGGTTTTCTTTTTGACAGTCTAAGCTCTCCTGAGTCAGGGTGCTTTTCTGTCACAATCTTTAATGTCTCGTCTATTTCAACGCTTAGCTATGCAGTTAACGCTTTTGCCGTATCGACTGCTCCTGAAGCATCAGCAGCATAAATGGCCCCTAGTTTTTCGCTGTATGCTGGTGATAAGGGTGCTCCACCAACCAGATATTTAACTGATAGGCCTTCATCCTGACAGGCTTTGATGACTTCCTGCATATAGGTCATGGTGGTTGTCAGCATCGCTGACATGCCAACGATGTCGGCCTTGTGTTCTTTGACAGCCGCCACAAATTGTTCAACTTTGGCATCGATGCCCAGATCGATAACCTTGAAACCGGCACTTTCTAACATCATCACCACCAGATTTTTGCCGATATCATGCAGATCCCCTTTGACGGTGCCGATGACAATGGTGCCCAGGCTGGGCATGTCTTGATCGGCGATCAGTGGTTTGACGATAGCCATTCCGGCATTCATGGCCCGGGCTGCCATCAGCACTTCGGGAACAAACATATCCCCATTCTTAAATTTTTCCCCAACCACATTCATCCCTGATAATAATCCTTCATTGATGATCGCAATCGGATCGGTTTTGGCTTCAATCAGAAGATTAACATGATCAATAATTCCCTCTTCATCGCCATCAATTACAAACTGTCCTAAATCGGCTATTTTCAACATAGTATTTCACCCTTCTTCGTTTTATTTAATTTCGGCTAACAATTTTTCCAGTTCGGCGGCTTCTTCATCGGCAATCACATAGGTGTGAACGCTGTCATCAGGAAAGGCACCGTTGCGAACTTCATCACAGAAAGCGGTAAAGCCTTTTAACAGTTCAGCACCGACATTGGCATATTTTTTGACAAATTTAGGGGTAAAGTCATCGTAATAGCCGACCATATCAGCATAAATCAGCAGTTGACCATCGGTATACGATCCGGCACCAATGCCCAGAACCGGAATGCTGAGGCGTTCAGTGATGGCTTTACCAACCACCGCCGGAACCCCTTCAACCAGGATAAAGGAGGCTCCGGCAGCTTCAATGGCCAGGGCCTGTCGCAATAATTCCATGGCGGCTCCAGCACTTTTTCCCTGAGCCTTATAACCACCCATTTGGGCCGCAAACTGTGGTGTCAAGCCAATGTGTCCCATGACCAGAATACCCACATCAGCGATGGCTTTAATCCGCTGGCAAACCGATTCGGTTCCACCTTCGAGCTTAATGGCATCGACCAGGGCTTCCTTGGTAAAACGTCCGGCATTGAAAACGGCTTCTTCATCAGAAATCTGATAGGACATATAGGGCATATCACCAACAATAAAGGTATTGGGCGCACCCCGTCTGACCGCTGATGAATGGGCGATCATATCATCCATCGTTACCGGAAAAGTTGTTTCGTAACCTAAGGTTACCATTCCCAGTGAATCACCGACCAGGATCATATCGACGCCAGCCCGTTCTTCATATTTGGCCGTTAAATAATCATAGCCGGTAATATAGACAATTTTTTCTTTCTTTTCGGCCATTTCTCTAAAATTAATAATACTTTTTTTCATCATTCGCTCCTTAAGGTTTTTAATATTTTTTCAGACCAGTCTGCTTATCAGACCATCCACCATCGCACGCTTTAAAAGCGTGCGAAAGGTTGAGGGTCTTGGGTTATTTTATTTTAAGGGGTGTCTGAGAATAGCGGGGTGACTATTTGAGTTTTCCGGTTCTTAAATAGTCGTTTAATTCTTCTTTAGTCATGTTATCAATCCCAATGTATTCCAGGGTATAACCATTGGCAGTCAGGTCTCGACCGAGGATGGCACAGGCCAGACTGATCATTGAATCGACAACGGGAGTATTAACCCCATAGACATCACCAAGTTGCTGATAAACATAACAGCCAACCGGAATATCTTCGGTGATGTAGCGGTTTTCCATGGTGAAAGGACCGGTACCGTATTGGATTGGATCCTGCTTATCAAACGGAATCAGGTAATCCAGGCCCATATATTCCTGGCCCAGGACATTTTCCCGGGAGAAGAAATGCTCTTTTTCATAGGGTTGAATGCCCACGCCAATGGTATCTGCCAGTTGGCATTCTTCCTGATAGAAGGTATATTGAACCTGAGAAATGGAAGGACAATAGGCATGGGAATAAATTGAGAATTTAAATTTATCTTCGCCAAAAATGGTACCAAAGTTTTCCATGGTGGAGACCCCAAGGATGGCTCCCGGACAGTGGAGCACCGGATTAACATTCGAGAAGCCGGTATCTAAAACGGTATCCCCGGCGACAGCGCCTTCGCCTTCGGTGACAGCATCCATTGATGGCAAATATTTTGAACTTTCAATAAAGGCTTCTGTATCCGTCGCTGGCATAGCAGCTCCACGTAGGGTAATGGCCCGATAATAAACCCGGATTTTGTGGGTAATCACACCCCCTGGCATTTCCACCCGGCTACCATAGGTTGAGCTTGACCAGCCACCAACGATGACATTTTTAGTACAGCCAGCTTCCCTCATCATTTTGCGGAGGATCAAGCTACCAAAATTATCGGGGAAAATATGAATAACCTGTCCGTCTTCCAGACAGGGAATCAGTTTCTCGAAAAAAGGTTTATGTCCAAAAGTAGGCGTCGCTACGACAATAATGCCCGCACCTTTGACCGCTTCGGCCACATCGGTCGTCACCTTATCCATTTTGGCAAAGCCTTCTCGCTCAAAACCATAAAGATTAACTTGCTCCCCAAAGAACTTGATCCCTACTTTTTCAACATTTTTTAATGTTTTTTCGGCGAACGGTTCAAAATCACAAATTCGAACTTTAGCGCCACCCAAGGCACAGTCACCAGCGATCGCCTTACCAACTGCACCAGCCCCCAATACTGCAATGGGCTTGTCTTTTAAATAACTCATGTCTGCCATATCTTTTCTCCTTTTAATCATCTCAATTTGGAATAATTGATGGTTTGTTTACTCACTGCAGTATTAAAGCAAGGTTCGTGCCAAGATATGAAGCTGCACACTTTTTAAAGTGTTCGGGGGTTTCCTGTCGTTTGCCAGCGACCTTTCGGTCTGTTCCAAATATTCAGGTGCAAAATTTCAAACCATCAAAGACCTTCGATAACCTTTATTTATTAAAAAACTCACGCTAAGTATTGATTTAATGGGATTTCTGACGGATGTCACATATTTTTGCATGTTACCGTATTTTGCATCGCCAGACTGGTTTATTTTTACAAATCCGGGGATCTTGTCAGCGCTATCTTCATAGCTTAATGATTGTTTCAAACAGCTGATCAGATACTCACCAGAATCCCCGACTAAGCAAGTGACGCATTTAAAAAAGAGTCTGGCTTAAAGCCACACTCTTTTTAGGAACACTTTATTCGTCTTTATTTTTTTTATTATCTTTTTACTTTTCCAGGGTATACCATTTTTTATGGATATGGGCATCTGCCAGCTCCGCTTCGGCCTCAGCCGCAGCCGCTGCCACTTCACCATCCATGAAATCGGCATACTCCAATTCATCCCGCTTTAGTTTGCCGGAGAATAAATGATACAGGAAGCCAAGGATCATCGCCAGTTCAATAAAGAGAATTGGGAACCCGGCAATGGTTTTAACAATCTTGATGCCGTCAATCCCACCGCTTATAACAAATACAAGCGAAATCAAACCAATGAAGACGCCCCAGAATACTTTAATCGGCAGGGGTGCTTCTTTTACACCTTTGGATTGTTTTAATGACATGGTCGAAATAGTTGATGTCATCGAATCCGCCAGGGTAATAAAGGATAAACCAATTGTAACCAGCATGATGATGCGGATTAATTCGGTAAAGGGCAGGAATTCAAAGATGTACATCATAAACGCCTGGGCGCCGTTTTCCGTCAGGAAGCCGGACATATCAGCAACACCTCGCAGTTGCAGATCCAGGGCCAGACCACCAAAAACACTAAACCAGAGAATTCCGAAAAATGCTGGCAAAATAACATTGACGACAATAAATTCGCGGATGGTTCGGCCGTAGGACAGTTTTACCAGGAACAAACCAACGATGGGGCCAAAGGACAACCAGTCAACCATCCAGTACATATCCCACCATTGAGGCCATAAATCACTGTCAACAATTGGTTGGGTGAACAGACTCAAATCAATAAAATTATTGACAAAATAACCAAATGACTGGGTAAACAGATTAAACACATAGGCAGTCGGTCCGCAAATCAACACAAAGATCATCAGGGCAATAAATATCCATGCATTTTTATCACTGAGCCAGGCAATCCCACGATCGAGACCAGTAGCACTGGAAATGGTGTAGGAAGTAATAATAACACAGGCAATGATCGCCCAAACCATTGGCCCCGGTTCAATTCCGAACACGAAATTAAGTCCGCTACCAATCTGCAGTAATCCGTAGCCGAGTGAACCGGCAACCCCACCACAGATGGCAAAAAGAATGATCCCATCAATGATGGTATTAATCTTGGCATTCAATTCTTTGCCATCGTTTAAATATACAAGACCGGCACTGGCAGTATAGCTTTTATTCATATTATAGTAAGCATAACCAATGGTGATCCCGGCTACCGCATAAATGGAATAGGGTGAAAATGACCAATGCAGGAAGGATTTGCTCATCCCCCAGATGACGGCATCCAGACTGCCGGGTTCCAAACCAACTGACGGTGGTGGCGCAAAGGTGTGCATCAGTGGCTCGGTTGCACCCCAGAAAACAATTCCAGTTCCAATCCCGGCACAAAGTGAGATCGCCCACCAGATCCAGGTTTTATACTTGGGCACGGCGTTTTTCCCACCAAATTTAATACTCCCGAAGGGATGCAGAAACAATACTGCCATACAAGCAACAAAGATCAATACCCCGATGGAAACCATCCAACCGGCATTTTCCATCAATGCGATAAAGAAATCGGTCATAATGGTGGTAAACTCATCGGGACTGATAAATCCGATAATGAGAATAATACCCATTAATACGATGGGAATCGCAACCGGAACAATACGTATTCGCTTTAACATAAGATTCTCTCCTCCTAAATTTTTCTGTTTTAAACCTGTAAACACATAAGAATAATGATTTCCCAAAAATTACAGTTTTGCCATGAAACCCGTCTGCTTTTTTTGACACCTCCCACAGATATTTAGCCACTGCTTTATATCCGGTATCTATCGCAAGCTTTGTGCCAATTCGTAAAATAATCCGATCTTTAAATTTATACCGTTTTAAGCCTATTTTAAGCCGTCATTTTTACAATGGTTCCATAGTCCTGCAAAAGATTATGCACCGCTTTATCAGATTGTCTGAAAACCATTACAGAAAACCTGCTTAAAACAGGGATTTCTGCTAACCATCGCTATTTTTTGCATGTCGTTATTTTTTGCACTTGATCTGCTATTTCTTTAAAAATCACCACATCGTCCTTTTGTCTGGATTACTCATTATTTTTATTTCGTTGTTTGCCTTCTATTATAATGTCAATTCCGTATTCTTTTCATTAATCGGATACCTGAATCGTGCTGATCGCTTGGCCATGCAAAGTCCTGCTGCGGATCTTTTTTGAGCTGCCCACAGAGCGCCACATTTTTTGCTTTCGTTGGAAGCGTTTCAGATCTTGGCACAATACTTGCTAGTATTAAATCAGCAAATAGCAAAACTCTATTAAATACATATTAACGATTCAGGAGGAAGAAATGCAAAGAGATTTAGGAATTAATTACATGACTACCCGAAAAAACCATACCTGTTATGGAATGGGGATTGGTATTATGGTATTGGATGATGCCTATCCCGGTTTTCCTGGCGATGTCCGTAATGCCAGTGCCTGGGGTTTTCCAATTCAGTATGAAATTGCTCAGGGAGTAGATAACTACACCCTGGTATGGGAACAGGACAAAACACCCTGTCGGGCACCGATTGTTCAGGCGGCGAAAAACCTTGAACGAATGGGTTGTAAAGCGATCGCAGCTGAATGCGGCTATTTCGCTTATTTCCAACAAGATGTTGCTGCTGCCGTTGACATTCCGGTGTTTATGTCCAGTCTGCTACAGGTCCCCTTTATTCAGCAAACCATTGGACCCGATAGTGCCGTTGGCATTATCTGCGCTCAAAAACGGTTCCTGACCGATACCCATCTGGAAAAAGTTGGCATTGATCTAAACAGTAACTTCTATATCGCCGGTGCCCAGGATGAATACGGCTGCCCGCAATTTGACACCCTCTGGGATCATGAAAAACGACCGGAGATTCCGGAAAGTTATTATGATGAATCCGAAAAGGATATGATTCGCATAACCAAAGAATTCATCGCCAAACACCCGGATATTAAGGCCATTATGTTAGAATGTACCGGTATGCAGCCATTTGCCCGGGCCATTCAACGGGCCGTGGATCTACCGGTATTCAGCTGGGGAACTTTGCTGGATTATGCTTACTCCTGTGTTTCTCATCGTGATTACTATGGTGATATCTAAATCGTGTCCGAAACGCTAGTCTGTAAAGAAAAAACTCAATTAAGGGGATTATAACAATGAAACCATATGAAAAATACGTCTCAAAAGAAGATGTCCAGACTATCCATGCCGAGTCGCTGAAAATTCTTTCCGAAGTTGGAATCAAATTCGAGCACCCGGAAATCCTGGAAATTTTCAAAAATCATGGCGCCCGGATTGATGGGGAGACCGTCTTTCTTGATGAAAAATTAATCATGACGGCGATCGCCACCATTCCTGAAACCTTTACCATCGAAAACTCCAAAGGCAACCATACCCTTGGCGGCGGTAGCCTGATTTTAATGCCGGGTGTCGGTAATATTTTCCGACTGGAAAATGGCCATTTACATAAAATGACCAATGACGATGCCGTTGCGCAGTTTAAGCTGTCCGATACCAGTGATGTCATCAATTGTAACTACTTTAATATTTTCCTGGATGACAAAAACCTGTCCCTGGATGAACGGGTCTTTAGCCCCATCGCCATGATTTTAAAATATTCCAATAAAACCGCCTTGCACTTACAGGCCAATACCTTCCCGTTAAAATCCAACATCCGGGAATCTTTTAGAAAAGGTCTGGAACTGATCGAAAAATTTGAAGGCCGCCGTGGTGTGTACAATAATATCGTCCATGTCAACTCTTTGTCGCCCTTATGTTTTGACCATGACCCGCTGGAAAAATTCCTGATTGCCGCTGACATGAATCAGCCCGTCTGGTTCAGCCCCTGCGCCATGCCGGTCCTCACCGGACCGCCATCTGTGGCCGGACTGATTGCCATGACCAATGCTGAAGTATTGGCTGGGATGGTCATGTCTCAACTGGTCAAACCCGGCTTGCCGGTGGTATATGGCCAAACCTCGGCTTCCACCAACCTGCGCACTGTTCAGCTAAGCATCGGTGCCCCGGAAACCGCTTTAATTTCTTATGCCACCCGGGGCTTGGCTGATTTTTACAAACTGCCCTGCCGGACTGGCGGCGGCTTAAGTGACGCCAAAGATTTTGATATGCAAGCTGGAATTGAATCCGATATGATGATCCGCTCCACCCTGGAAGCAGCTCCCGATCTGGTGCTGCATTCCTGTGGGATTCTCGGCAGCTTTAATATCTTGAGTTTTGAAAAATTCCTGATGGATGAAGACACTTACCGGATGAATCGCCGTCTGCTTAAAGGCATCAATACCGAAGAGAACTACCTCTGCCACGAGTTGATTGCCAAAATCGGCCCTCGGGGTAACTTCCTCCAGGGTCGAACTCCGAAGATGTTCAAAGAAGAATTCTTTGTTCCCAAGTACTTCAATAAAGAAGACCCCAACCAATGGCAGGAAAATGGCAGCAAGTCGGTTCTTCATGACGTTCAGACTGCCGTCAAGGAACGTCTGGCTTCCTATACGCCACCAGATATCACCAAGGAACAGGCTGCCCTGCTGAACGATTATATTCCGGCAAACTATCGCGAACGCATTTAATAGCGATCATCTAAAGACTTAAGGAGACATTATGGAAACCACACAAAGAAATATTGAATTTAATGTATTAAATAAAAATAAAATCGAAACCATTCACGAAAAAAGCATGGATCTGCTGGAGAATTTTGGCATGCGCATCGTTGGTGCCCGCACCATTGAATTGCTGAAAAAGTATGGCTGCAGCGTCGATGGCGACATGGTTAAGTTCCCCAAAGCCGTTGTTAACAAGGCGTTAAACACCATCCCCAAAGAATTGACCCTTTATACCCGGGACGGCCAGCCCAATATGGTAATCAACAGCAAAAACAATGTCTATTTCGGAACCCATTCCGATCAACTGGAGATCCTTGATCACAAAACCAATATGGCCCGCCCCTACCTGAAGTCAGACATCAAAAACATGTGTAAACTGGGCAGCTATCTATCCAACATCAGCTTTATTCTATCAGTCGGCATGTGTGCCGATGTCGACCCCTTGGTTCAATCGCAGGTGACCTTTATTGAAACCCTGAAGAATTTTGACAAAACCATCAATTTTTCCACCAATGACATCGAATCACTTCAGGAAATCATTGACATCGCCGCCATTGTAGCCGGTGGACACAAAGAACTGGCTGAAAAGCCCTTTATCTTTAACTACTGTGAGCCAATTCCACCACTGACCCATCCGGTGGAAAGCACTGAAAAACTCTTTATCAGTGCTACCAATAAAATCCCGGTGGTTTACATGCCATACAGCATGATGGGTGGCACCTCTCCGATTACCATCGCTGGTGCGCTAACCCAAAATAACGCTGAAATTTTAGCTGGTGTGGTCATTACCCAGGCGGTTAATGAAGGTGCGCCACTTATTTACGGTTCGATGCCAACTGTCTTTGACATGCAAACCACCATCGGTTCTTATGGCGCTCCCGAGTTCCATAAATCGGTGGCGGCTGCCTCAGAGCTGGCCAATTATTACAACCTGCCCTTCTATGGCACAGCGGGCTGCAGCGATGCCAAAACCGTCGATCCCCAGTCGGTTGCTGAGGTTCAGATGGAGCTCTTCTCTTCGATTTTAAGCAAGGCCAACATCGTTCATGATATCGGCGTCCTGGATCATTGCAACTCGGTCGCCCCGGCCATGGTGGTATTAGCCAATGAAATGATCAACGAGCTGTCGGCTTATTCCAGCGGTGTCGAAGTCAATAAAGAAACCCTGGCTATGGATGTCATCAAAGGCGTTGGTCACGGTGGTCACTACCTTAATGAAATGCACACCCTCAGTAATTTTAGAAGCGTCTGGTATCCGGAATTCTTTAAGCGCCGGATGGTTAACCCTGATCAGTCCGATATTCTTGAGATGGTCAATGCCAAAATTGATACAATTCTGGAAACCCACGAAGTTCCGGCTCTGGAAGCTTCAATCCTGGCCGAGATTGAAAAAATCGAAAAAAATTATCAATAATCTGTGTTTAATCCCCTTATCAATCAGACGGACAACCCCCATTCGGGGTTGTCTCTATGATTTTTTTGGATTTCATGTTATCATACTGTTTATTCAGTAAACCCGAAACGGAGAATACCAGTGAAAGTAAAAGAAGAATTCATTTTAGAGGCTTTTGGCGAAAATTCTTTCCCCATTCAGGATGTTGAACGCATCGAAGATGTCTGCATTCATGTTGTCAATGCCAGCGGAAAAATCATCTGCTACTCCAAGGGCTGTGAAATCATCGAGAATATGAAACACGAAGACGTCATTGGTAAAAACATGTCTGATATTTATGATTATCTTGAAAATGAATCCATGGAATCCCTGGTTTTGAAGACCGGAAAAAAGGTTCAGGATGTCCATGTCAAATATACCTCCCCCTCTGGAAAAGTTGCCGATGTGATCAGTAGCACCTACCCGGTTTTTTCGAAAACTGATCCAAAAAAGGTCGAGGCCGCCATTTGTATCTACCGGGATATTTCGGACTATATTCACATGGCCAATACCATCAATAAGCTTCAAAACGACTTAAAATCCCAGCAACTAAAAAACAATGGCACCCAATTTACTTTCAAAGACATTATTGGCAGCAGTGGCCCAATGGCGGAGTGCATTCACCATGCGGAAATTGCTGCGCTAACCACAGCCCCGATCCTGATTGCCGGGCCCACTGGTACCGGTAAAGAAGTTTTTGCCCAGAGTATCCACAATGCCAGTCCCCAGGCCCACAAACATTTTGTGGCCATCAACTGCAGTGCCATTCCGGAAAATCTGCTGGAGAGTACCTTGTTTGGCACCGTCAAAGGTTCCTTTACCGGGGCGGTTGATTCCGTGGGGCTTTTGGAAACCGCTGAAGGTGGCACCATTTTTCTGGATGAAATTAACTCCATGCACATGGGTCTGCAATCCAAACTACTGCGGGTTTTAGAAACTGGCAAATACCGGAAGGTCGGGGGACACAAAGAAATAACCGCCAATATCCGCCTGCTCAGTGCCTTAAATCAGGATCCCCTCAAAGCCATTGAAGAAAAACGTTTGCGTTCGGATTTATATTATCGTCTGGCGGTCTTCTCGATTCACTTGCCACCGCTTAAAGACCGCAAACAAGATATTTTAGATCTGGTTCCGGCCTTCCTTTCCACTGAAGGAGCGGCCATGGGAAAGCAGCTGTTCAAAGTTTCTGACGAAGCCCAGGAAATTCTACTTTCCCATGACTGGCCGGGAAATATCCGGGAATTAAAACACGCCGTGACCCATGCCATTTATATTGCCCAATACCAGGATACGATTCTGACCCCTGATTTGCTGCCGGGTTATTTAAGAAAGAATATTTCCGATAAAAAAATCTATGAAAAATATCTATCGGCCAGTATCGATGACAAAAATTTTAAAAATACCCTGAATAAAATTGAGAAACAAATGATCATCGACGTTTTGCAGGGCAATGATCAGAACATCTCAAAAAGCGCCCGTGACTTGGGTATCTCACGCCAAAATCTGCAGTATAAGATCCGCTTGCATGGGATTAAAAATTATGATGATGAATTCTAAAAAGGTTTCCGCCTGAATTGGCGGAAACCTTTTTACTTCTTTAATTGCCCTCTTATATCAAGTACTGTTCGTTTAATGAAAAACTCAATCGTTCAGTTTTTTTCTGATAAATTGACAAACCTCTTCCAGGGCCACCGTTGCCTCGGGAAACAGTGGTGCCAATAACGGAAAACAATGAAACATCCCCTTCCATACCTTTAATTGCACATCAACCCCGGCGGCTTTGGCTTTTTCGCCAAAACGGGTCGAATCATCTCTTAAGGTTTCGTTATCACCAACCTGAATAATCGTTGGTGGCAGACCACTTAAATCGCCAAATAATGGCGATGCATAGGGATGTTTGGGATCACCATTACCAGCGTAGTAGCCCAGATAGGTTTCATTTGCCCCTTTAGGTGTGCAGGGATCAGCCTTTGCCCGAGTTATATGGGACTCGCCCGAAATTGTCATATCGGTACACGGCGAAAATACGGCACAGGTTCCCGGTAAGGGGATTTTATCATCTTTACATTTTAAAAGGGTGGCCAGTGCGATCCCACCGCCCGCCGAATCACCAGCAAAGACAATATTTTCTGCTTGATACCCCTGTTCAAGAAGCCAACTGTAAATCGCTGCAGCATCATTGACAGCGGCCGGTGCCGGATGTTCCGGCGCCAGCCGATAGTCAAACACCAGGGCTTTAATTCCTAAGTACTTGACGAAATTCCCGACAATATTTCGGTGCGACCGGGCATTACCCATGACAAAACCGCCGCCATGAAAATAGAGTACCACTTTTTCATCCGGAGCATTTTCAATCTCAACCCATTCCGCATAAACCCCCGGATAGTCACTGGGGATAAAACTGATGCCCGGGATTGGTTTAAAAAAACGGGTGGCACTTTCATCACAGTCGCGACGCAATTTTTCGATTGAAGTGTTGTGATCAATCTCTTCCGGTCGTAATTTCCCTTTAAGGAGATGACGATATTTCAGTGTATAGTGCATCATTTTTGCTTTTGTAGTCATGCTAACTTTATTCCTCACTTTCTCTTTCAGTTTTAACTAAAAACATCGATGCGATCACCCGATAATCCAGTTTTACCTCACGATTATTATTGGTGGCATAATATATTGCCAGGCCATTAATACTCGTCCAGAAAAAAATAGCCAGCATTTTAGGATCTCCCGCTATAATCGTTCCTTCTTTTTGTCCCGCCGCCATAATTTTTTCGATGACCTGATATGGGATGTTCCGTTTTTCCTGAATCAGATCCTGGGCAGCCTTAGGGATTGCGGTTGAATTGGTGGCTTGGGTAATCAACCGACAAGTATCTAAAAATGTCTGGCTATTTTCAATAATCTCAACCAGTCTCTCCAAAGCAAAGCGGATTTTTTCACCGGGGTCGGCCTCCATATCACGGACCGAATAGGATGCTTCAATTGTTTTATCCAGTGCATCATTGATTAGATCTACAAAAATTTCTTCTTTTGATCCATAGTAATGATATAACAACCCTTGGGCAATACCTGCTTCAACTGCAATGTCCTGGATCCGGGTGGCAAATAACCCTTGTTTAACAAATTGTGACAACGCAGCTGTTCGAATTTTTTCTTTACGGGTTTCCCGCATTCTTTCATTTTGTTCCTTTGATCGAGCCATGCTTCCTCCTGGATGATATATTGAATTTATATTCAATATATCATCCAGGAGCATTTTTGTCAATATCTGCACTTGGCATTTTGCTAAAGCTTTACGTCAGCTCTAATTAAACAACACCTAACAATCTGCCGCGCAAATAAAAAAACCATGCGATTTTTTTCGCATGGTTTTTTTTTATTATCGGGTTGCGTGATAATAGGCGTAGGTCATCGGTTCTTCTTTACTGAATCCATCCCCATCGACAACTTTGCCGATAAACATATAGTGGGTACCCAGATCAATCGTCTGTTCCACTTTACATTCTAAAAAACAGAGCGTTTCCAACAAGCCGGGACAGCCAGTTTTACCGGTAATATAGCTGAGCTCTTTAAACTTATCGACATCTCTTCCGCTCTGGTAGCCGAAATGTTTGATCAGATCATGGTTGTCTTTACCCAGAATCGAAACCCCAAAGACACCGGATTCCCGGACATATTCAGAGGTTAAGGTTCCTTTTCCCAGGCAGACACTGGCTTTTAAGGGCGTGCTGGTAACCTGAATAAAGGTATTGGAAACCATCCCATTGAGTTTTTCATCCCTGACCGATGAAATAATATATAAGCCGTAGCTGACATTGAACAATAAGGTCTGTAAGGCTTCTCTTTCTTTATCCGTTAAACCATCCTCGACTTCTTCTACCAACACAAATTTTTCTGGTCCCACGCCGCAGACCGGGCAAACGTCAGGGGGAGTATCTCCCACATGAATATAATTACAAACGGTACAACGCCATTTTTTCTCTTTAACAGGGGCAACAGCTTCCGTTTCTTCAATTAACACAAACTTATCCGGTCCCACCCCGCAGATCGGGCATTTGTCGGGCGGAGTATCACCTTCATGTACATAATTACATACTGTGCAGCGCCATTTTTTCATTTTGTTCACCACTTTCTTAGAATTACTCTCTACTTTATAATAATTATAATTTAAAAGTATCTTGAAGTACAGGAAAAAATTGATGTTCTGCTTCTCATTATAAACCTTTTTTGATTAGATTCATATCACTATTGCATTTTTTTGTAAAAAAAGGGCATATAAGAGCTTAGCATTATTCTTTGCCGCAAATAAATCACGAACCAAGATAGGATGGAACATGAAAAAATATAACGAATGTCTCAAAAAAAACATTGCTGTCGCCAATGGCTTTGAAAAAGCCGAACTGGTTTTCAAAAACGCTAAGATTCTCAACGTATTTTCTGAAGAAATCTGTGTTGGCGATCTGGCCGTTAACGATGGCACCATTGTGGGCATTGGAACGTATCAGGGTCTTGAAGAAGTGGATCTGGATGGCAAATATATTGTCCCTGGCTTTATTGACGCCCATATGCATATTGAATCCACCATGGTTACACCTTTTGAGCTGGCCCGGGCGATTGTTCCTACTGGCACCACCACGATCATCGCCGATCCCCATGAACTGGTAAATGTAGCTGGAAAATCCGGACTGGATTACTTACTAGCAGCCACCGAACAGATTCCTTTAAATGTTTTTGTGATGCTGCCCTCATCGGTACCCGCTACCCCCTTTGAAACCAATGGCGCAGGACCCTTTTTAGCCGCCGATATGCAAGCTTATCTTAATCATCCCCGGGTTCTGGGGTTGGGGGAAGTCATGTGTTATCCCGCTGTGCTGACTGGAGATCCGGTGATTCTTGACAAACTGACCCTGTGCCGCAACGCATTGGCCGATGGCCACGCCCCGGGGCTCTCCGGTAAAGCCCTGCAGGCTTATGCCAGCGCCGGAATCCACAGTGAGCACGAATCCACCAGTTGGTCCGAAGCCCTTGAAAAATTGCAGGCGGGCTTTTATATTCTGGTTCGGGAAGGTTCTGCCGCCAAAAACCTTCATGCCATCATCAGTGGCTTATTGGAAAGTGACTGTCCGCTGGATCGATTCCTTTTCTGTACCGATGACAAGCATTTAGAAGATATTCATCGGGAGGGTCATATCCGCTTTAATATCAAACAGGCCATTGATCTGGGCCTCTGCCCAATCAAGGCAATCAAGATGGCCACCATTAACACCGCCCAAGCCTATGGCCTCAGAAAACTCGGCGCCATTGCCCCGGGATACCAGGCCGATCTGGTGATCCTATCGGATCTGGGCACCATGCAGGTGAATCAGGTTTATCGGGATGGTCGGCTGGTGGATGATGCTACCTGGGCCCATCCGCCCCAGCAACCGATTGATCCTAAGCTGCTCGATTCGGTTCATATCCACACCCTCACGCCAGAAAAACTGCGACTCCCCCTTGGTCAAAAAAATCATGTAATCGAGATTATCAAGGATCAGATTGAAACCCACCATCTGATTGAAACCCTGCCAGGAATTGATGGCACCTTTTGTCCCGACGAAAACTATGATAAGCTGTGTGTCATTGAACGGCATGGCCACTCCGGCAACGTCGGTGTTGCTGCCATTAAGGGCTTTGGCATCCGCAATGGGGCCATTGCCACCACTGTCGCCCATGATTCTCACAATATGATTGTCGTTGGCGATAATGATGCGGATATTTTGCTGGCAGTTAAGCACCTTGTAGAAATTGGTGGCGGTTATGTGGTAGCAGGCAATCACCGCATCATTGGTTCGGTGCCGCTGACTCTGGCTGGTCTGATCAGTCTTGAGCCCGGAGACCTGGTTCAGAAAAAGGTGTCCGCACTCATTGCCAGCGCCCATCAATTAGGCGTCGCTTCCGGGGTTGATCCGTTTATCACCCTTTCTTTTATGGCCCTGCCAGTAATCCCCGCCCTGCGCCTGACCGATCTGGGACTTTTTGATGTAGAAGCCTTCCAATTGATTAGCGACTGACCAAAAAAGACAGCTTTACGCTGTCTTTTTTGGTTGTCGATAAACTACCGTACCGACCAATTGTTAATCTGTTGTTCGCTGCGGAATCGGACAGGCTTTGCCGTGTCCGCTCCGATGCGTACAACATGATGTAACAATTGTCTGTACTGGGTTATCTTCTTTGACAGTCTGAAAAGACCGCGATAGAATTCTGTTTTACTGTTACGCAAATACGGTTTTGGCAATTCCTGCACCTTCTCGGGCATCTTTGCCGTAATAATCGGCGCCGATAGTCTCTGCATATTCAGGGTTTAGTACTGCTCCACCAACCATGACGATAGTTCCTGGGCAACTGGCTTTAATTTCTTTAATGATTTTCTCCATATTCTTGACAGTGGTTGTCATCAGAGCACTGAGACCGACCAGTTTAATCCCTTCGGCCTTGATTGTCTGAATAATGGTATCAGCCTTGACATCCTTACCGAGATCGACAATCTCGTAGCCGTAATTCTCCAGAATCACCTTGAGGATATTCTTGCCAATGTCGTGAACATCGCCTTCGACTGTGGCCAACACAATTTTTCCCTTGGCTACCTGAGTCTGACCGGCTTGGGTCATCGTTTCTTTGATGACCTCAAAGGCCTGTTGGGCGGTTTCGGCTGCAAAAATCAGATGGGGCAGGAAGCATTCGCCGGTTTCAAAGGCATCCCCCACTGCATCAAGGGCCGGGACGATCTCATTATTGACAATATCCAGCGGTTCTCTGGTTTTTAAAAGAATGGCCGTGGCTGCAGCCGCCTGATCCGTCAGACCTTCTTCAATGATCGCTTTTAGTCCCAGAGTCGCCCGCCCGGTTTCTGCTTTGGTTACAGCGGCGCTTTTGTCTTTGTAGGCGTTGGCATAGGCAATGCACTGGCCATCAAAACCCCAGAGGGCCCGGAAGGCTTTGATGGTGTCCATCATTTCCTGATCACCGGGATTCATAATCGGGGTGGTCAGTCCCGCTTCCAGAGCCATCGCTAAAAAGGTTCGGTTTAGAAGTTCGCGGTTAGGGAGTCCAAAAGAAATATTGGAAACCCCCAATACCGTTGGTACACCCAGCTGAGCCCGGAGTTTTTCCAGGGTTTTGATGGTTTCCCGGACTTCTGCCTGTTGGGCCGAGGCGGTTAACACCAGGGCATCAATCAAAATATTTTTCTTAGGAATTCCATAAGATTCCGCCGTTGTGATGATTTTTTCGGCAATGGCAAAGCGATCACCCGCCAGACTGGGGATACCACTCTCATCCATAGTCAGACCCAGCACCAAGGCTCCGTATTTTTTAGCGATCGGAAAAATCGCTGCCATTGACGACTGTTTGCCATTAACCGAATTAATAATTGCTTTACCGGGATAGCTCCGCAGGACAGCTTCGATGACTTCCGGATTGGAGGAATCAATCTGTAGCGGACAATCCACCAGTTTACTAACTGTGTCGACGGCTTCCTGCATCATCGCTTCTTCATCAATATCCGGTAGTCCCAGGTTAATGTCGAGAATATCAGCGCCGTCTTTTTTCTGATCAACCGCCAGCTGGGTCACCACGGACAGTTCACCCGCACGTAGGGAGGCCTTCAGTACCGGATTGGTCGTCGGGTTGATACATTCGCCGATGATATGAATGTCGTCGCCCAGGATTATCGTTTTGGTACTGGAAGAAACAGCAGTAAAGCCTTTTGCGGTGACCGGAAAAAGCGGTAGATCCACAGTAGCCTGCTTCATTTTTTCGATATAGGCCGGGGTGGTGCCGCAGCAACCACCGAGAATTAAGGCTCCCATCTCGGCAATTTGCACCATATATTGCGTAAACTGATCGATGGTGATGTCATAGACGGTTTTGCCCTCTTTCATATGTGGCAAACCAGCGTTGGGTTCCACCATAATCGGCACCGAGGCATAGCGAACCAGATCGGCGATAATCGGCAGCATCGCATCCGGTCCAGTGGAACAATTAATCCCAATGGCATCTGCACCAAGAGCCTCCAGAATGTTGACAACCGTCAACGCATCGCTGCCAGTAAGCGTCCGGGCATTCTCCTCATAGGTCATCGATACAATCACCGGCAGCTCCGATACGGCTTTGGCAGCAATCAGAGCTGCCCGGGCCTCGCAGATATCAGTGATGGTTTCAATGACAATCAGATCGGCACCAGCCTGATCACCGGCGGTAATAACCTCTTTGAAATAGTCAACAGCCTGATCAAATGGCATCTCCCCGAGAGCCCCGATCAGGGTTCCCAATGGTCCGACATCCAGGGCCACATAGTCGGGATTCAAGGCCTTTGCATTGTGTACCCCAGCCGTCACCAATTGTTCAACGGTATAATTGCAACCCTTAAGCTTATAGCC
Source organism: Acetobacterium sp. MES1 (assembly GCF_002237635.1). Taxonomy (NCBI): domain Bacteria; kingdom Bacillati; phylum Bacillota; class Clostridia; order Eubacteriales; family Eubacteriaceae; genus Acetobacterium; species Acetobacterium sp. MES1. The sequence continues at coordinate 72,646 of NZ_MJUY01000054.1, read as the reverse complement.
GTTAACCCCAAAGGTATTGGAAAGAATAATATTGGCCCCGGCATCGATGTATAGTTGATGAATTTCTTTAATCAGCTCCGGATGGGTCAGGTTGAGCACTTCGGGAACCGGGCCAATAGCCGCCAATTTATTCTGCAGCAGGCTCCCCATGGCGCCATCGAGATACAGCCGCTTACTTTTTAGTATTTCTCCTAGTTTCACTGGTTCTCCTTTCCTTTAGACAGGTTGCATGTATTAGCATAGTTCAATTTCACCCCAGGCCCCCAATTGATCATCAATGATAATCAGGGTGCCGAGGATTCCTTTTATATTTCTTACCCAGTCCAGTCCTTTTTCCACATCTTCCGGTTTTTTGATGCGATTTCCCAGGGCGGTTGCCACTGCATCCGCCAGTGGGATGTCTTCGCTGATCACAGTGACAGCATCGGCCTTGCCAAAGCTCAGGGAGTGCCCCATCACGCCAGAGGAGGTACAGACCCCCAGGGCCTTTTCCCGGGGTTTGATTGCGATACCCAGATCGACAAATTGGGAATTGGTGGTATGAAGCGCCACCCGTCGCACTTTTTTGGTCCGGATCAAAAGATCGCCGCCGTTTTCCACCACCATCTCGGTTGTGTGAGATTCCAGCATCTTTCCGATATATTTTGAGACTGCACCGGCTACCGCTGCCATCGGTCCTACCCCGGCTATTTTTCCGGCTAGAAGCATATCGGCTACAATCGGGGCGGCAGCAGAATTTAGCGGCAATGGCAACAATGATTTAATAAAATCCGGATTGCTACGATGGTAGTTAAAAATAGTCTGGCGAAGGGTCTGTACTTCAGTCTGTACCGCCCCAATCAGTTCCGGGCTACTCCGGCCATGATCGACACCAATAAAAAGGTCGGATTCAAATTCGAGGACCTGGAAATAATCCAGATCCTCGGCTTTCATCATCTTTCGATAGGTTCGGGGTTGGTATTGCATACTCAGATCAGCGCGTGGATGGCCCGCATCGGGCAGGCTTTAACGCACAGCATACACTCCAGACATTTGTCATCGTGATGCACCAGCGACCAGTCAGCCGTCATTTCCAGGGCACCGACTGCGCAGACTGCGGTACAGGCACCACAGGAAACACATTTGTCAGGGTCCACCTCAACCACCGATTCGATGTCTCTGACCCCAATCTGATGTTGACGCAAATAGACAATCCCGGCTTCAATATCGGCTTCTTCACCTTTTATTTCAAGCAGCAGGGTTCCTTTAATATTATCATCGATAAAGGCTTTAAGGATGTTGAAATCCAGATGGTAGGTTTTGATCAGTTCCATGGCCATCGGCTGACCGGCAGCCTTCTGCGGAAAGGACAAGAGTATTTTTTTTGTCATCATCGGGATTCTCCTTCCTTGATTTCCAGACCCTTAAGGGAATTTCCCATCGGGAAGCTCTGAATCGGTTCCTGCAGAAAAAAATCACCTTTTTTGATCCAATTGTTCAACTCTTCGGCAATTTCTCTGGCCATTTTCAGACTGGAAAGTGGTGACGTCTTGATGTTTTTGCCATTGATATCCACCGATCCGCTTCGCAGTTCAGCATAAGAAACTTTTTTCAAAACTGGCTTGGCTTTTTTAGGAACACTGTAGTCAATCACATTGGTGTACAGATCTTTATTCTCCACCGCCACAAAAGCCATTATTTCTTCATTGAGTATCGGAATCGGGATCCCTACGCCAACAAACATCGAGGTGCCGTAACCTTCATAAACAGCGCCACGAATATATTTGGAATTCATTTCTTTCATATTTCCGATTAAGGCCAGGGTTGCGCCGGGGGTCTGGGGGTAGCCCTTTTCATCCCGGGGACAGGCGGTATTAAACTGGGTACCCATCCAGGACACATAGCCCTGAGCGCCGCCAAAAAAGATCCGGGTACCCATACCAATGGTCTTAAGCAACGGGTCATTAAGCAGGGGGCTTAATTCACCGGCAGTGCTATAGGTAATATTTCCCATATTGGGCTGCAGAATTCCCATATAGGTGTAAAGCCGATGGCTGGAACCATTAATGGCGGCATTGTAATTCTGATAGACATTTCTGGGATTAAAGAGGTAAGCTTCATTTAAATCCTCCAGTGTGACCCAGGTATCCAGCTCGGTTCTGGGGTAACAATCAGTCCCCTGAGATTTTGCCACCAGATGGACTTCTTTTCCGGCGATCAGGTCACTAATCACATGAGCCCCACCATATTCAATACCCTTGTCTGTTGACGGCTGGGTGGCCCCCAGATAGGTGTCCACCGCTGCCAGACCACCGTAGGCGGAAACCCCATTGAGGCTGATCTCCCCCATTCGGATCGGCGGATCAGAATGTCCAAAATTCAGAAAGGCCCCCGATGAACACATCGGTCCGAAGGTAGCGGTGGTGACCACATCCACATAGTCGGCGGCTTCTTTAACGCCCCGTTCTTTGACAATCCCGATGACTTCTTCGGCAGTGACAACCACCGCCTCGCCCCGGGCAATTTTTTCGTTAATTTCCTGATAGCTCTTTGCCATTTTCCCCTCCAACAATTCTTCTTAAATTAGGTAATTGCAAAACTGCCATGAGCTTTGCGCCCAGTTTCGCACGAAACAATTGTTACACTGTACGGCGGACAGTTCGCTGAACTGTTCGCCTACACGTTACACAATTGTTTTCGTGAAGGCAATGAGCCAATCACAAGTTTACTTGTAGTTGGCGACTGCCCGCGAACAAGAAGAAATTCGCATCGCGATTTCTTCTTGTTGTGGAAACTGCACTCAAAGCAATCATTGTTCGATGTTTTTATATTTCGCAATTTACTATTCTTCTTAAATTAGTTCCGTAATTATTCTATACCATCGTATTGAGATAAGCATTCATAAAACCGTCCAGATCGCCATCCATGACGCTACCGACATTCCCGACCTCGACATTGGTGCGGTGGTCTTTGACCATGTTGTATGGATGGAAGACATAGGAACGGATCTGGCTGCCCCAGGCAATCTGGCTGTAGTCACCCTTAATATCTTCAATGTGATCCATCTTTTCCTGCTCCATGATTTCCACCAGCTTGCCTTTAAGCATGTTCATGGCCACCTCTTTGTTCTGATGCTGGGAGCGTTCGTTTTGGCACTGCACCACAATCCCGGTTTTTAAATGGGTAATCCGTATCGCCGAATCAGTGGTATTAACGTGCTGGCCACCGGCCCCGCTGGAGCGAAAAGTGTCAATCCGAATTTCGTCGGGTTGAATTTCTATTTCCACCGATTCATCGACCTCAGGCATCACATCAAGGGATGCAAACGAGGTATGTCGGCGGCCAGATGAATCAAAGGGAGAGATCCGCACCAGCCGGTGCACTCCCCGCTCGGTTTTTAAATAGCCGTAAGCGTTGACCCCTTCAATCAGCAGGGTGACACTTTTAATCCCAGCCACATCGCCAGGCTGAAGATCCAGGGTTTTAACCTTATACCCCTTCTTTTCGGCCCAACGGGTATACATCCGCAGTAGCATCGAAGCCCAATCCTGGGACTCGGTTCCGCCAGCCCCGGGATGCAGCGAAATAATGGCATTATTGCTGTCAAATTCACCGGAAAGCAGGGTCTCGGTCCGGAAATTATCCAGTTTTTCATCGAGTTCCCGTATCGATTCACTAAAGCCGTCGAGCAGTTCGCCCTCTTCGGCCAGCTCCAGCATCACCTGGACATCATCCAAGGCTTCAGCCAACGCATTATAATGATCCACCTTGATTTTTATAATTTTTAGTTCTTTTAAAACAATTTGTGCACTTTTCTGATCATTCCAGAATTCCGGATCCTCAGTTTTTTTTTCTAAGGCCTCCATTTCATTGACAAGCCGTGGCAAGTCAAAGTGAATTCCCCATTTCCTTCAGTTTAGTCGCCATTGCATTGATGATTTGTTTTTCCTCATACAAATCGATCATCACGATCACACCCCTTCTTTTTCAACTTTTTTATGCACCACAACATTTCTTATACTTTTTCCCGCTGCCACAGGGACAGGGATCGTTGCGGCCAACCTTGTTTTGAGCACTGGCCGGCCCGCTCGGTTTTCCTTCAATTTCATTTTCGTTGGTCTTCATCTGACTGAAATCCACCGATTTTGCCTGTGCTTCTTCCGCCGGAACCACCTGTATATTCAAATTGAATAAGTATTTAACCGTATCTTCCTGAATCCGCATGATCATATCGTCAAACAGATCAAATCCCTCTTTGGTGTATTCTTTAACCGGATCATTCTGTCCATAGGCCCGCAGTCCGATCCCCTGTTTCAACTGCTCCATGTTGTCAATATGTTCCATCCAGGCAGAATCGACACTTCTTAACAAAATCATCCGCTCAATATTCTGCAGCTGTTCCAGACCCAGCTTTTCTTTTTTATCTTCCAGCACTTTGCGGCATTCACCCAAAATCGCTTCCACCAGTACTTCGGTACTTTCCGGTTTTTCCGGTAGAGTGAAAGTGTCCTTCGGCAAAACATTGGCCTCAAGATGTTTGTGTAACCCTTCCAGATCCCAATCGTCATAATACTGACCATCGCCGGTATACATGCTGACATAGGCATTGATCAGGGTTTCGGTCATGCTCCAGATTTCACTTTCCATATCTTTGCCATCAATAACCTGCTGCCGCTGTTCATAGATCAGCTCCCGTTGGCGATTCATGACATTATCATATTGAAGCACATGTTTCCGGATGTCAAAGTTGCGACCTTCCACCCGTTTCTGGGAATTCTCGATACCCCGGGTCAGCATTTTATTTTCGATCGGCGTTTCTTCATCCAGACCAATCGATTCAACCAGACCCTGAATTTTTTCTGATCCGAATACCCGCATCAGATCATCTTCTAACGAAACAAAGAATTGCGAAGAACCGGGATCTCCCTGACGACCGGCCCGACCACGAAGCTGGTTATCAATCCGGCGACTCTCGTGACGTTCGGTACCAAGAATATGGAGTCCGCCCAGTTCTCTGACCCCTTCACCCAAAACGATATCGGTTCCACGACCGGCCATATTGGTCGAAATCGTAACGGCATCTTTTTGACCGGCATTGGCGACAATTTCAGCTTCTTTTTCCAGAAATTTGGCATTTAAGACATTGTGCTTAACACCAGAACGTTTTAAGTAGCCACTGAGCAGTTCCGACTTTTCAATCGAAATGGTTCCGATCAGAATCGGCTGACCGGTGGCATGTCGCCGCTTAACTTCTTCAGTGACAGCCAGAAACTTTCCTTGTTCACTTTTATAGATCAAGTCGTTGAGATCCTGACGAATCAGCGGTTTATTGGTGGGAATCGATAAAACATTGAGATTATAAATGGTCTGGAACTCGTCTTCTTCGGTTTTGGCCGTCCCGGTCATCCCAGACAGCTTATTAAACATTCTAAAATAGTTCTGGAAGGTAACGGTTGCCAGGGTTTTGGATTCCCGGTTGACCTTAACGTTTTCCTTGGCTTCAATGGCCTGATGTAGACCGTTGGAATAACGGCGTCCGGGCATCAAACGACCGGTAAACTCATCGACGATAATAATTTCGCCATCCTTGACCACATAATCCCGATCTTTAAACATCAGGGTATTGGCATGAAGGGCCTGATTAATATGATGAGATATTTCCATATTTTCCATATCCGCCAGATTGGTGAGATTGAAATACTTTTCGGCTTTAATGACCCCTTCATCGGACAACATCACTGATTTGGCTTTTTCATCTTTGATATAATCATCGGCCTTCAGGCTTTTCGCAAAGCTATTGGCCAAAGCGTACAGTTTGGTGCTTTTGTCTCCGCTGCCGGAAATAATCAGTGGCGTTCTGGCTTCATCGACCAGCACGCTATCCACTTCATCGATGATGGCATAGTTAAGTTCCCGCTGCACCTGCTGGGCTTTCACCGAGGCCATGTTATCTCTCAGGTAGTCAAAGCCAAATTCGTTATTAGTGCCGTAGGTAATATCGCAGGCATAGGCGTGTTGCTTTTCCTGAAATGACAGGCCATGAACGACCAGACCCACCTGGAGTCCCAAAAACTCGTGGATCTTACCCATCCATTCGCTGTCACGTTTTGCCAGATAATCATTGACCGTAACAATATAGACCCCCCGGCCATCCAAGGCATTGAGGTAGGCGGGCAGAGTTGATACCAGGGTTTTACCTTCCCCGGTTTTCATTTCGGCAATATTGCCTTCGTGAAGGGCCATCCCCCCCAAAAGCTGAACCGGAAAGTGTTTCATGCCTAAAACCCGGGCCCCAGTTTCCCGTACGGTGGCAAAGGCCTCGACCAGCAAATCATCAAGGGTTTCCCCCTGAGCCAGTCGTTCCTTAAATATAAGGGTTTGGCCCTTTAATTCATCATCACTCATGGCTGCATAGCGGCTGTCCAGCTCCAGAATCTGGTCAACTTTTTTTTGCATCCGTTTTAATTCTTTTCTATTACTATCAAATATCTGATCTAAAATTCCCAATCTTTTCACTCCTTTGTAACATTCTTGCTGTATTTATACACTAAACTTTATTATAGCATACTCTCTTTAATGAAACTTATATAATTTTAAAGGGACTGTATTTTTTGATACAGTCCCCTTGTTTTGCAACTATTTATCATTTATTTTTTCTTGCGCCAAAAAGCCACATCTTTTCCGTCCAACTTCAGTTCGACCAGTTCATAGCCCGCCCGCTTTCGTTCATCGACGGTTTCCTGAAAATTCTTACGCTCATCATCATCCATATTGGCCAGCAATTTGTCCTTGTCTTCATTGGTACTGTCGTATACCCGACCCACTACTGGTTCTGTCACCTCTTCGATTTCCTTTAAGGGAATGGCAACCTCATCTCGGGGCGAACCACTGATCAGGGTTTCTGCCTCTTTACTGGTTTCCCGCATCAGTTGTTTACGCCGTTCGGCTTTACGTTTTTCATCTTCCAGATTCAGGCGTTGCCAGACATTGAGCATCTCATCTTCAGAAAACTCCACATCGTCTTCATCTTTACTTTTTACACCACTATCATAGGTACTGGTTTCGCTCCGTAACACAAACGGCTGGTCGAGATCGGTGAGTTTGAAGCTTTCCACGATCCGCAAATCGGATTCCGGTACAGGATGGGGTTCGCCCTCGGGATCACTAAGGGATTTTGCCACCTTGTTCAGTTCCATTTCCCGCATTTGCAGAATCAGTCGTTCTTTTTCAACCGCCAGTTTTTCTTCATAATACTTTTTGGTAAAAAAGCCAGCGTCCTCACTGTTGAGAATTTCTTCCATATCAGCGGCTTCCAATTCTTTTTCGCCCTTAACATAGGTGCCAACATCCTGGATATTACTAATAATCTTGGTACTGCCATCATCCACCGGTTCCATGATCCGAGTTTCCTGGGTATCACTCTTGCTGATGACAATTTCTTCAGTTTCCGTTCCGATTCCTGAATCCACCTCATCCAGAGCTGCCGGAATCAATCTGGTTTCAAAGCTGTCCTGAACACTGCTATTATCGGCACTTCTAAAGCCTTCGGCAGGAATAGCGATCGTGGCATTTTCATCCCGATCACCACGAATCCCTCCGGTCGCCGCCATGTCGCGATAATAATCGTCAATATCTTCCGGTTCGTCATAACCTTCCTGATAGCTGTTCTGGAGCGAAACCCCGCTGATTTCATAATCATCGTCATCGCCAAAAATACCTTCGTCTTCACCATGGTCATTGCGCTCGTCTTGCATGATGGACGCTTTTTTATTCATTACATATTGAATAAAACCAATTAAACCGATCAGAGTTACAATCGTACCAACCGTTACACCGGCCACCGATCCGTAAAGACTCATGATCAGGGGCACATAGGGCACCGGAATCGGTAAATTAATCCCCAAAAACCATAACAGCGTATTCGGTTGAATCAATGCGTATAAAGGACTCAACCCCTGAACGATTTGCTCGCCAAAAGCTGCTGGCAGCGTATCAATTACGCCCTGCGAAACAGGCATGTGCCCACCATTAATAAAAATCACAACAAAATTCGAAGTAATCCCCACTGCCATCAGAATAACCCAGAAATCATCCAGATTAAATACCAGCATGACTAATATCAGGATATAACTGGCAAAATTGACAATCTCCAGATAGGGTTCAACCAACGAAATACCGCCAGTGTAGATGTAAAGATGCAAAGCAATCTGCAACACCATCCCTAAAATCCCTACCGGTAGCAGGGAAATTTTTCTGACTTTGAAGCCACGCAGACTTCCCCTGCGAATTTTCCCAATTAAAAAACCTAAAATAATTGCAATTAGTATTAACATATTTATTTTAACCCCACTATTTATTTATAATCATTTCTTAGGTATTCTCATCTTTATCGATGTTTAGATATTAATGCATATAGGTCTATTTTAAAACAAAAGAAAAGTTCTGTCAAAACTTTATGCCTAAATAATGTATAAATTTGAAAATAAAGTGAATTCATAAAACAACTTCATCAAAAACACCCCTTAAATCGATTATTCAAGGGGTGCTTATCGTTCTTTTCAGTTTTTTCTTAAAAAATTTTAGAAAGTTGGCTCGATCAAGCCGTAATTTCCATCTTTTCTCATGTAGACAACATTGACGTCATCCGTATCGCCGTTGAGAAATACAAAGAAATCATGTCCCAGCAATTCCATTTGTAAGGTTGCTTCATCAACATTCATGGGTTTGACCGCAAATTTTTTGGTTCGAACGACTTTGGGTTGGAACACATCATCTTCGAGTCCTTCGATCCCTTCTAAGTTAAACTTCGCTGCTTCATCCTGATTGCGTTTCTGTAATTTTGTTTTATGTTTTCTAAGCTGACCTTCCAGTTTATTGACAACATCTTCAATTGATGTCACCATATCCTCGGATCTTTCTTCAGCTCGTAAAATGGTTTTTCCCACAGGAATGGTTACTTCCAGCATCTGGTAATTTTTTTCTTTGCTGAAGGTGGCGTACACTTCAGTTTCCTGACCAAAGTAACGATCAAATTTCCCCAGTTTCTTTTTTAATGTTTCTTTTAAACCTTCTGATACATGCATATTTTTTCCGTAAATTGTGAATCTCATAACGACAACTCCTTTCAAAAGGTCAACCTTACTCGTTTACACTCACTCATGAAGTGCTTTTAAGTATATTCTTATTATACCCAATCCAATCCCTTTTAGTCAAAATCATTTGTGTCAAATTCTTGTCACAAAATATCATCTAAAATAAAGTTATTCATTTTTAAGCTGCCTCAGTTGACCTGGTCTTTTCCCCCACACTCGCCAGCTGGAAGTTTAGCTCAGTGTTCGCATCACAACTCCTTCTCTCGGTGTACCCGGCTGGACTTACTTCTAAGACGCACTATGCTCAACAATTCGCTATTGAATTGTCTTACGTGGATCGCTTCGCCTGCATCTGGCATCGACTTTCAACCACAAACCTGAGACAACGTCTATTATAAGATCCCCATCACAATAATGTCAAGCAAAATCAAATCATTCAAAATCCGGACTATTCCATTTGTTGCCATTTATGCTATAATAGGTGAAATATACTTACGGAGGTTTTTATGTTATTGGGTATTGCCGCAATATTTTCAACGATTGTTTTTGTTGTAAATATTACTCTGACCTTCACGATTATTTTTCTGGAACGCAAGAACCCGCAAAGCACCTATGCCTGGTTATTGTTTTTATGGATGGTTCCTATTTTAGGATTTTTATTTTACATCCTCTTCTCCCAGAATTTAACCAAACGAAAAATTTTTCGTTATAATACCCCGGAGAACATTCAGTATCATCAACTGCTACGGCAACAGCAACGGTCACTGTCCCGTATTATTGCCATTGATCCGGATAGTCCCATCGAGAAATACCGACATTCCATTGAATTCCATCTCAATGTCAGTGAATCCCTATACACCAACAATAATGAGGTTCAGATTTTTACCGATGGCTATAAAAAATTTGATGCTCTCTTTCATGCCATGGAAGAGGCCCAATCCTCCATTCATGTGGAATACTACATTATTAAAAATGATACCCTGACTGCTAAACTATTCGACATTCTGACCCGGAAAGCCTTAGAAGGTGTCGAAGTACGGCTGCTTTTTGATGCCATGGGCGGCCGATATCTTCCTCGGACGGTTCTCGAAGCCTTCGAATCTGCCGGGGGTAAAATTGGCATTTTTTTCCCATCCCGGTTTAAAATGCTCAATCTCCGGGTCAATTACCGAAATCATCGCAAGATTGTAATCATAGACGGTGTCACCGGTTTTGTCGGTGGGTTTAACATCGGCAATGAATATCTGGGTCTGGAGAAGAAAATGGGCTATTGGCGGGATACCCATTTAAAAGTGGTCGGTTCGGCGGCTTATGAGCTTCAGCATCGTTTTCTTTTGGACTGGCGGGCCAGTTCCAATGAGGAGCTCCTCATTGACGATACCAAACTCAATCAGTATTTTCCCGTCATTCCCCAAAAATCCGGGGCGGGTATTCAAATTGTCTCCAGCGGTCCCGACAACATCAACCAGCAGATTAAGCAGGGTTTCCTGCGGATGATCAATACCGCTGAGGATTATATCCTGATTCAGTCACCCTATTTTGTGCCCGACGAAAGTATCCTGGAAGCTCTCAAAATCGCCCTATTATCCGGCATTGATGTGCGAATTATGATTCCCAATAAGCCGGATCATATTTTTATTTACTGGGTCACCCTGGCTTATGTGGGTGAGCTGATTGAATATGGGGCCAAAATATTTATTTATGAAAATGGCTTCCTTCATGCTAAAACCATTGTCGTTGATGATTCGGTCTGTTCGGTGGGTTCCTGTAACTTTGACATCCGCAGCTTCAGGCTGAATTTCGAAACCAATGCCTTTATTTATGACCGCAAGGTTGCCACCAAACTTAAAAACATCTTTGTCGAAGATATAAAAAAATGCACCTATTATAATAAGGAACTCTATCGCAACCGCAGCCGCCGGGTCAAGATCAAAGAATCGATATCCCGGCTCTTCTCCCCGTTATTGTAAAACATAAAAGCCTCCTTTAAGGGAGGCTCAGACTGTCAAAAAAGATAACCCAGTACCGACAATTGTTACATCATGTTGTACGCATCGGAGCGGACACGGCAGAGCCTGTCCGATTCCGCAGCGAACAACAGATTAACAATTGGTCGGTACGGGAGTTTAGCGACAACCTCAGCCTCCCTTCCGGGAGGCTTTTGCATACTAGAATCTAAAATCCCGCTTGCCGGAATTCAGTTCAGTGAGATGGTCAGCAGCAATTCTGCGAACCTTGTCGTTGGGAATTGATGCCAGCTCCCGGGCAATGGTTTTTTCACCATTTAATTTGGTCTCCGGGGCAGCATAGTCTTCCAGATATTCTTTGAGGGTCATAATCGCATTGGGCTGACAGCAGTTGGCAATCTGACCGGATTTGACCAGTTGCATAAAGCGGTCGCCGGTACGGCCTTCCCGGTAACAGGCGGTACAGAAGCTGGGAATGTGGCCCATTTCCAGCAGCCAGTTGACAATTTCATCCAGTTTCCGGGTATCATTGAGTTCAAATTGGGCGGAGTTTTCGTCTTCCGGTTCAGGCGTATCATAACCACCGACACTGGTACTTGATCCCCCGCTGATCTGAGAAATTCCCAGTTTTAAGACCCGCTCCCGGGAAGCCTGCGACTCCCGGGTAGAGATAATCATCCCGGTGTAAGGTACAGCAATGCGCAGTACGGTGACAATTTTTTCAAAGATTTCATCAGAAATGGCATTGGAAAAATCACTGGTGTCAATATCGTCAGCCGGACAGATCCGCGGCACGGAGATGGTGTGCGGCCCAACCCCCATGGCAGCTTCCAAATGCTCGGCATGCATCAGCATCCCGACAAAATCATAGCGATACATATTCAGTCCGAAGAGCACCCCAATTCCAACATCATCGATGCCACCTTCCATGGCCCGGTCCATGGCTTCGGTGTGCCAGGCGTAGTCGCTTTTGGGGCCGGTGGGGTGGAGCATTTCATAATTTTCTTTGTGATAGGTTTCCTGGAATAAAATATAGGTTCCGATGCCAGCTTCTTTTAACTGTCGGTAGTCATCTACTGTGGTGGCAGCGATATTGACATTGACCCGGCGGATATCGCCATTTTTATGTTTAATGCTGTAAATGGTTTTGATGCTTTCTAAAATGTATTCCAGGGGATTATTTTTAGGATCTTCACCCGCTTCCAGGGCCAGCCGCTTGTGGCCCATGTCCTGCAGGGCGATCACCTCTTTGGCAATTTCCTCCTGGGTCAGCTTCTTGCGGCTGATGTTTTTATTTTTGGCATGATAAGGACAATAGATGCAGCCATTGACACAATAATTGGAAAGATATAGGGGCGCAAACATGACAATGCGATTGCCATAAAACTTGTTTTTGATCGCCATCGCCAGTTTAACCAACTGGTTATTCTGTTCTTCCAGCTCACAGGCCAGTAACACTGCTGCCTCCCGGTGGGTCAACCCTTTAAAGGTACCTGCTTTTTCAATGATTTCATCAATCAGGACAGCATTTCTTTTATTTGCTTCCGCATAGGCCAGGGTGTCCAGAATTTCCTGGTCATCAATAAATTCAACCGCTTTTTTTGACATTACATTATACATTTTACGCTCCTCAAGTTTTTATTATTTCATAAGTATAAATTTATTCCATCGAACGATGGTTGTAAAGCTCACGGCACTTTCAAAATCAACCGTCATTATTTCTATTCTTGCGGGTAATCCCCCCGGTGGGTTAAAATCTCATAGCCAATTCCTTCCATCCGTTTACTTAAACAGACTCGGCATTCGGCTGCTTCATCGCCAGTACAGATCTTATTGTCATAAAGGCTGTAGTCTTTTCGAACCGCCACTGGTGACAAGTTGGGCATAACCACATTAGCCCCGGCCAGAATTCCCAATTCACGACCATTGGGATCAATTGTTCCCAAGGCTGTGGTAGCAGGAATCAGGGCCTTAGGTAGCATCAAACGTAAGATTGAAATCAGCAGCAGGGTTTCTTCCAGGGTACCAGCCTTGGCATCCTTATAAGGGGTATGCTGATGGGGGATGAAGGGCCCGATTCCGATCATCTGGGGGTTTAGTTCTTTAATAAAAAGTAGATCTGCCACCAGATTATCAACAGTTTGGTGCGGCGAGCCGACCATAAAGCCGGTGCCAACCTGAAAGCCGATTGCTTTGAGATCCTGGAGACATGCCTTACGGTTTTCCAGCAACAATTCCCGGGGGTGGAGTTTTCGATAATGTTCCGCTGAGGCGGTTTCGTGTCTGAGCAAATAGCGGTTGGCCCCAGCGGCATAAAATGCTTCGTAGACTTCCCGAGGGCGTTCTCCCATCGACAAGGTAATCGCACAGTCCGGGTACCCCGCTCTGATTTTTTTGATCAGTGCCGCCATCTGTTCATCGGAAAATCCCGGATCTTCACCGCCCTGTAGCACAAAGGTGCGAAAGCCTAAGTCGTATCCCAGCGCACAACAGTCAAGAATTTCCTCTTCACTTAAGCGATAGCGATGGGCTGCTTCGTTGCCCTGGCGGATGCCGCAGTAATAGCAATCATTTTTGCAATAATTACTGAATTCAATCAGTCCCCGGACATAGACCCCTTTACCAAAGGTTTCACCTGACACTCTTTGCGCTCGGTTTGAAAGATCCGCCCGTAATTCCGGCGTGTTATTTTCCAGTAGCCATTTAAATTCGTCCCGTTCCAGGAACTGCTTTTTTTCCAGCTTTTCAGTTAGGTTATTCATGATTGTTTTCCACTTCTTCACCCTTCGGTAATTTTGAATAAACGGTTTTAATACTAACTCCCTCGATCATTCCCAGCTTCCCGGACAGCGAGCTGATGATATTGGTGGATGCATCCACCACCACACTGATGACCGATACGTTGCGCTGATGATAAGGGATACCCATTCTTCCAACAATATGCTCGCCATAATCATGAAGTACCTGGTTCAGTTTTTCCACGGCATCTTTTTTTTCAACAATAATCGCAATCAGTCCAATTCTTTTCTCCATCTCGTTCTCCTTGTTCACCTTCTTTTTGACAAGCTACCCACAACATCCTCAAAAAAACAGAAAACCCTGTACCAGAGGGCACAGGGAAACACGCAAATAACCCATTCATTGTTCTTAAAAATGAAATGGATACATGACACATGATTCTCTCGCCTTTCCATTAGGGACGAACCCGGATGGCATCAGTACGATAACTTTGTTTTGATTTTACTAAATACATTTACAGTTTGCTGTCAGAATCCGTTTTTTCATCATCTTTCAGTTCACTGTTGTTGAAAAGGATATCATATATTATCTAAATCTTCAATCATAATCACAGGGAAAATTTTGTCTCGACTCATCCGTAGCTGGTAAATAAACAACAAAAAAAGGCAATCATTTTTCCCCGCCCGGCCCTCTCCGAAGATTTCGGCTGGATCACGGTTAACAATTGCCTTTTATAATAATTCGTTTAGCTCATGACTGACTAGTAAAGATTATGAATAAATAATCCGCTTCTTAATTTGGGTTCAAACCAGGTAGACTTTGGCGGCATCAGCAAATCGGCATCGGCAATGTTCATCAGCTCTTCAATCGAAGTAGGATACATCGAAAAAGCCAGAACCATGTCTTCGTTGGCCCGACGTTCCAGTTCTTTTAAGCCCCGGATGCCCCCAACAAAATCGATTCGTTTATCGGTTCGAATATCGCCAATGCCCAAAATTGGCACCAGAACATTGTCTTGCAGAATCGCCACGTCCAGTGAGTTAACCGGATCTGCGGGATCATAGACCCCCTCTTTAACCGTCAGCAGATACCATTTGCCATCCACAAACAAACCAAAACTGCCTTTTTGCGGTGGATTCACGGGTTCGCCATCTTTTGGTGTCACCTCGAATTTTTCTGACAAGGCACTGATAAATTCCTCAACGCTGAGTCCATTAAGATCCTTGACGACCCGGTTGTAGTCCATGATGTACAGCTGTTCATCAGGAAATAGTACCGACAGGAAGTAGTTGAATTCCTCATCACCGGTATAATTGGGGTTTGCTTCCCGACGCATCAGGCCAACCTTAACAGCGGAAGCCGAACGGTGATGACCATCGGCAATATAAAGATTCTGAACCTGACTAAATTTTTCGACCAAGCCGGTAATCACGGTCTCATCATCAACCACCCAGGCCCGGTGGGTAATCCCATCATCGGCGACAAAGTCATAGACTGGCTGATGTTCATTTCGCCAAGCGTCGATCATGGCGTTAATGGCGTCCTGAGCCCGGTAGGTCAAAAAAATCGGTCCGGTATTGGCATTGCAGGCGTCGACGTGTTTGATTCGGTCTTCTTCTTTATCGGCCCGGGTCAGTTCGTGTTTTTTGATGGTATTATCAAGATATTCATCGATGGCCGTACAGACGACCAGTCCCACCTGGCTGCGGCCATCCATAATCAGCTCATAAATATACAAGCAATCCTGGGTGTCCTGGGTCAGAGCCTTGCGATGAAACAATTTTTCCAGGTTTTTTCTGGCGGTTTCATAAACAAAGGGGTCATTGATTTTAATCCGAGGATCCAGGGTCGTTTCGGGTCGGTCAACCCGTAAAAAAGAATCCAGTTTGCCACGGGCGGCAATGGCCGCTTCCTCACGGTTATAGACATCATAAGGCAGGGCTGCCACATCCTGCGCTTTTTCCGGCAGCGGACGCACCGCTTTAAAGGGCTTGATTGTTGCCATTATTTCCTCCTATTTTTAAATAAAGAAGTGGCTTCAGATGAACGAAGACCACTTCTTTGTCGTATTGTAATTATTTTAAAATCCGTACTCGGGTAACCCCTTTAATGGCTTTTAAGGCTGTTTTCACGTCTTCGCCAACATTGCTGTCAACGTCGATCATGGTGTAAGCCCAGGCTCCTCGGTTTTTATTGGTCATCACGGCAATATTAAGATCATGGTCAGCCAAAATCTTAGTGATCTGTCCCAACATGTTGGGCACATTGGCGTGATTCACGGTGATGCGGTTTTCAGCTTCGCAAACGCCCATGTTGCAATCCGGATAATTGACCGAATTAATGATATTACCATTTTCCAGATACTCTTTTAACGAATGAATGGCCATTTCGGCACAGTTCTCTTCACTCTCCGGGGTTGATGCCCCCAAGTGAGGAATGTTAATGACGTTTTTCATTTTCAGCAAACGTTCGTTGGGGAAGTCGGTAATGTAGGTGGCGATGATACCTTCTTCAATGGCATTTTCCAGCGCATCGTAGTTAACCAGTCCGCCCCGGGCAAAGTTGAGTAGTCGCAGTCCTTCTTTGGTATCTTTTAATAAATCAGCATTGACGTAATCTTTGGTTTCATCCATATAAGGAATATGCAGTGAAATGTAATCACAGTTTTTAAAGATTTCTTCTTTACTGACGGCACGTTTTACTTTGCGGCTTAAACCCCAGGCATTGTCAATCGAAATGAAGGGGTCAAAACCATAAACCTTCATCCCAAAATCAACAGCCATGTTTGCAACCAGGACACCAATGGCCCCAAGACCGATGACACCCATTTTTTTGCCGTAAAGTTCCGGCCCACCAAAAGCGCCCTTACCCTTTTCTACCAGAGCAGGAACTTCATCACCCTTATCAGCCAGGGTATTTGACCAGGCGATCCCGTCAACGACCTTACGTGATGAGATCAGCATCCCGGCGATCACCAGTTCCTTTACCGCATTGGCATTGGCACCCGGTGAGTTGCAGACAACAATGCCCTGTTCGGAACATTTATCCAGGGGAATGTTGTTGACCCCGGCACCAGCCCGACCAACAAATTTAACGGATGCTGGAATATCCATATCGTGCATTTTAAAGCTTCGCAGTAAAATTGCATCGGGATTCTCCGGTTGATCTAAAACCGTATAATTTTCACCTAATAATTTTAGCCCTTTTTTTGAAATGTTATTGAGGGTCTGAACTTTATAATTCACTGTCGTGTTTCCTTTCTTAGCGAAAACGCCTAGGCGTTTTCTTTTTCAAATTTCTGCATGAATTCGATCAGGGTATCAATCCCTGCCATCGGCATGGCATTATAAATGCTGGCTCGCATCCCACCAACGCTGCGGTGACCTTTGAGGTTTTCCATTCCGGCTTTTTTACTTTCCTTAACGAATAGCGCATCTAATTCGTCAGATCCGGTAATAAACGGTACATTCATGAGGGAACGGTCTTCCGGCACAACGGTGCCCTTGTACAGTTTGCTGTTATCAATGAAGTCATATAGTTTTTGAGCCTTTTCTTTGTTGACTGCTTCCATTCCAGCAACGCCGCCATTGGCTTTAACCCATTCAAAAACTAGTTTACAGATATAAATACTGTAGCAAGGTGGGGTATTGTAGCAAGAATCGTTATCCGCATGAATTTTATAATCCAGCATGGTAGGGGTGAAATCTTTGGCATGACCCAGTAAATCTTTACGAATGATCACGACCGTTACACCAGCAGGTCCCATGTTTTTCTGAGCGCCCGCATAAATCAGGCCAAATTTAGAAACGTCATAGACTTCAGATAAGATATTTGACGACATGTCCCCAACCAGTGGCACATTTCCAGTATCAGGAATATTTTCAGGTTTAAATCGCGTTCCGTAGATGGTGTTATTTACGCAAATATGGAAGAAATCAGCATCGGGTGTAAAATCCTTGGGATCCACCTTGGGGATGTAGGAAAAGGTTTGATCCTGGGATGACGCAATAACCTTTGCTTCTCCATAACGGGCTGACTCCTGATAAGCCTTTTTTGCCCAACTGCCGGTAATCATAAAATCGGCTTTATTGGTTTTTGAATAAAGATTCAAGGGAACCATGGCAAACTGAGTTGATGCTCCACCTTGTAAAAACAGAATCTCATAATTCTCTGGAACATTCATCAGTTCCCGGTAAAGACTTTTGGCAGCTTGCAGAATATCATCAAAATAGGATGATCGATGACTCATCTCCATTACGGACATGCCTGCATCTCCATAGGATACCATTTCAGACCCAGCTTTTTCCAGGACTTCGAGTGGTAAACAAGATGGTCCAGCTGAAAAATTATAAACTCTTTTCACTTTTAATTTCCTCCTTAAATAGTGTTTTTGGTGTGAATGTAATTCTCTGAAAAAATTACTTCCTGCTATTATATGTTAAAAGTTTGTCAAATGCAAGATTTTGTATTAAATTTTATGTAAAAATTATTGTTTACCAAATTTTTTTATTCAATTATTACTGTTGTCTTTGCTGGCGTAATCGATTTGACCAAAGACTGGGATAAATTCGTCTGAATCGGCAATTCATATTCCCCTGGACCCAAGTTGGCACAATCAACAAAGGCTTCAATCTGAGCTGCATTTAAACTGTTTAAAATGCTGCTGGCACCTTCTAATTTAACCACCACTCGAGAATCCTTGATCTTAGACGTAACCAGACCAGTTCCCAGATTTTTAGTACTCACTTTATCGATGGTAAAGCTTTTCTCCACCGGCGTTTCAATGGACACTGTCGCCTTGACTTTTCCGCTACCATCGAGGAAATAAAATCCTGACGGCAGCGACAGATTAACATCTTTGGTAAATGTTTTGGACTGTCCTGATACATCAATGGCATCCATCGGAATCGTCTCAATGGTATTGAGCAGACCTTCCTTGGCTCCAATTAGCACCTTGGAGGGCTCAACCTGAACACCCGTGACAATATATCCGCTGGCTGGGTCTCCGGTTGTGGATGGAACAATCCCAATTGATTTTGTTTTGCCAAGGATGATTTCCGCTTCCACCACATTGGGTAGGATCTCCAAATCGGTAATCGGATTTCCGGCAGTATCATAAGCAGTTACTTCCAGATTTTGCGTGGTATCCTCTTTTAACCCATTGACATTGGCCGTTGCCGTAATTTTATCAATCCGGGCGATGGACTCCTGTGGACCTTTTACTTCCACGGTTTCCTGAGACTCGGCCGAGATCACCGCCAGATCATCGGCGGGTTTCCCTTCCAGACCAATATCCACATCCATATCTTCTTTGATAATATTATCCACATCAATCTGAAGGCTGGAAGGATTCATACTGGTGATTATCACCGAGTTGGCCAGTCCCTTAACCTCTACATCCAGATCGTAGGTTCCCTTCTCATCGATATCCCCAAGATCAACTTCGGCGGTTATTTCTTTCATGTTAACATTTCTTAGATTCTTGTCCGTCCCCTTGACCTGCATATTCAGATAATAGGTTTTATCATCGGCCAGAACCAGATTTTTTTCGGACAACGATTCAACATTGGTCAAGGTTATCGGGATACTGTTAAAATCCTGGGTAATCAGCATATCCGCATTCCCATTGACCATAAACCAAAGCGTAATCGCAATACCAACGGATGCAAGCATTCGAATCAGTCGTTCACGAAACGAAATTTTCTTTTTATTTGCTGCCATCTAATCGCCCCCAAAGTTTGCCAATCCACCCGCTGTCGGTGTTACCATCCTCATTTACGGTATAGTTTTCCATGATAATTTGTTTGAGCACCTCAATCATGATGTCCTGAAACAAGGTACCCTTTGAGGCATAGGAAACTTGACCGGTTTCTTCCGATACAATGATGACCAGGGCATCGGATTTTTCAGTCATTCCCAACCCCGCCCGATGGCGGGTTCCCAATTCTCTGCTTAAATCACGATTGTCCGAAAGTGGCAGCAAGCAACCAGCCGCTCGGATTTGTCTGGACCAAAGCTTAATAATCACCGCTCCGTCATGAAGGGGTCGATTGGGGGTGAAAATATTTTCCAGTAATTCACTGCTGATGTCTGAATCCAGCTCCGTGCCCGTTTTAACAATATTATTAAGCCCGGTATCTTTCTCCAGTACAATTAGAGCTCCAGTTCGCTCGCAGGCCAGTTTTCCCACGGCTTTGATGATTTTATCCACATCGTCTTCCAGAAAATCCATTGAGGGCTTTTTCATCATCTCTTTAAAAATTCGATAATTCCCCAGTTGTTCGAGAGCTGAACGGAATTCCGGCTGAAATACCACGACAATAAAAATAAACGCCCAGGTAAAAACGCTGGTGATAATCAGATTCAGAGTGGTGAAACCCAACCATTCACTGATGGGCGCCAAAAAAAGCAACACGATCAAGCCTTTAAAAACCTGTTCAGCCTGAGTGCCCCGAATCCACATCAATAGCCGATAGACAATAAAGGAAATAATGACGATCTCAATGATACTGGCTACGGTGATTCTCGATTGAATATATAACAAAAACTCTTCCATTTTAGTTCCCTCGTTCATTCGTTGCTATTAATTATACACTAATAAGGCCATTTCGTGAAAGAGAATTTGTTTTTTTTCATATTTTTACAATCATCATTAAGAATTTTTTTAAGGGAGACTTGTGAAACACATGTTAAAATAAATTTTAAATTGAAACCTTCCCATCTTTTTTAAGAATAAGGAGATCATTTTCATGAAAAACCATCTGTTTTATTTATTGCCCAAAAGCGAAACCGTCTTTTTAACCAACACTGATTCATTTAATCAAGCTTATAATATGTTTGTCATTACCAATTACACCGCCTTACCGGTTATTAACAAGAAAGGACAGTATGTCGGAACCATCAGTGAGGGTGATCTGCTCCGGGTACTGTCACTGAGTCTCACCCATCCCGAAATTGATTTGGAGTCTTTTGAAATCAAAGATATTGATTTTAAAATTAATCTGGAAGTGGCCCGAATCAATGAAAGCTACGAACATCTGGTGGAGCTGGCAGTCAAACAGAACTTTATTCCCCTAGTCGATGACCAGGGTATTTTTATCGGCATCCTCCGTCGTCAGGAACTGATCAAAGAACTGATCAGTTTCTTAGAAGATAAGGTAGCTGAGCAGGAAGCTGGCTAACTATCCTTCCGCTCATAAGTCAAGCCAATTAACTAATCTTTTGTCCCCCAGTCAGACCATACTGACCACAGAAATGCCGGACAAAGACTTTGTTAATTGGCTTTTTTTGTTGACCCTATTTGGTTTTTAGTAACTTTACCACCGCCTGACCACTTCTGGGGCAGGGAATGACTTGGTCTTTAAGTAGCACTTCATAGTGGCCAATAAAACGATCGAGTGGTAGATTCAGGCATTTTTCCCGTAGCCCGTCGTCCAGTAAAAAGCAGGCTAATTCCTGATAGACGACATGATCAGCTTTAGGATCAAGCGCCAGTGCTGGTAGAATCCGTTGGACAATGGCCAAGTCAATGATCTCCTCTTCTGTGAACAAGCCCTCGGCTCCACTGTTAATTCCAAAAGCCAGGATTTCATTTTTGCCGCGATATCCCATCGGGCAATCATGCCCAATTAACAGCGTTTGGAGATCTTTTAGTAAATTCATCAGTCGCTCCAGAATTTCCGGCAAGCCCTTGGCCTGGCTATGGATTTTAAAAGCGCTGTTCTCCCAGTCGCTGTCACCGACAGGACTGCCATAATCCGGGAAAACCCCAATTTCAACGACTGGCATCTCAATCACATTGCCGCTGTCAATAACCCGGTCTGGGACCGGAAAATAACCCAAGCCTTCATTGATGGTGGCGATAAAATAAAGATTATCTGGAAAATTCAAACTGCCGTATTCCCGGTACGCCGTAATATCAGAACCAAAATCTTCCCGTTTTAAAAAAGGCTCCTGGCTGCCATTGATCCCTTCCAACAGCAGCCGTAGATACTCTGCTGTCGGCGACCGATCCATTTCATCAAGCAGAAAAAAATGGGGTTTGTCCGGGTATTCTTTGGCGGCCTTTAACATCAGCATAATCGGACCAGGAATAAAGTGACCACGGCTGTCCAGACGACCAAAAAGGTGCGTATCATCATCCCAATTCTTCCCCACCAATAGCCGTTTAAAGCGACTGTTTTCTGAAGTAGCGCCAATTGCCTCGGCAAAAAGTCGGGGAAAGCTTGTTTTGCCACTACCCACCCGGCCTTTAATCATCACAAAGGGTTTTGACTTAATCGACAGATAGTAACGCTTAATTAATTCAGCCGGATAGTAATAGCCTCTATTTCCCATTTTTGCCTGAACCAACCGGAGCGCCGGAGTGAGCTCATCATTTTGGGCCGGATAACGGACCAATGGCCGGGTCAACATTTCAACTGGAGTAGCTTTATTGGCATCCGAAGCGATCGCGTGATCCGCCTCCAATTCGGCTTTCTCACAAATTTTCTGGGTTTTGCCGCTGATTATTTGACCATTTTGGGCGCTCTCTGCTTCCTGATCAAAAGGGGTTTCAGCTGGATTTCGGCTTTCGCAGGGCGCCACCGTTTCCGTCTCCATTGCTTTGTCCGGGGGGGGCGAAGGAAAGACAGGCTGTGGTTCTCTGTTATCCTCTGCGTAACAAAGCAAGCTGTCGTCGCTATCGATCACTTCATCCGAACGATTCGCATCCAGGTCTTTTGCAACCACTGCGGCAGTTTTGGTTAGTTGCGGTTCTGCCACTGTCTTCGCCGCTTCCACCAACGTTTTCGGATCCGCTTCTACTTCCATTATCGGACTGGCGCTCACTGTTTCAATGGTTTCTCCACAATCTGTTTCGGTGCTGATTTTTTCAATCGTTTCATTACTGACTAAGGTTTTATCCGCATCCCGATCCTTAATCAAACACTGTTCATACATTTTTCTGAACGCTTCAAATTCTGTTGCCAGTACCCCATCTTCAGGCATATCCGTTTCGCTATATTCCCGATAACAGACAATCCCGGATACCAGGCTGGCACTGGCCAATAAAACCTCCTGATGACTGGTTTTAAAATTTTCCGTCTCAATCTTTTCCCGGTATTTGGCGGCTTGCTCCGAAAGACTTCGGATTCCCAAACCTTCTTTACCATAGACAATCGCCAGATAGAGTTTGCCACTGTCCTTCGCCAGTATATACGCCAGATACAGATCCTCATGATTCAGCCGCTGATCTTTTTTTTCAACCACTTTAACCCAGGGAATTTCCGCCCACTGGGTGTCCCCGGCAAAGCCCCGAACCTGATAATGGCCAGATTGGATCGCTTCAAGGCTTTCAATCACCTTGGGAATTTCTTCGTTGATGATATCCTTAAAGGAAAAACGAAAATCCCGGGGATAATAGTTGGGGTAACCGGCTATCCATTTTAACAGCAACTCCCGAAGTCCTACTCCTGCCGGGATGGTCTTTTGGGTCGCATCACTCGCTTTGACCGCATCAGAAGCTGTCACCGCATCGCCAGTTATTAAACGCAGACTAAACGCATCGTTGCTTTTTGTCAGTTCCATTCTTGGTATAAAAACATCCGGCTGCTCGCCCTGAAACCAGGACTCGTAGTCCGGAAAGGTTTCACCCAGTTTGCGAATCAGTACCTTACTCCATTTCAGTATGGTATTTCCGCCTTCAGCTTCCAGGTATGCCGGGTATTCCCGATTCTGATAAATAATTGCCAATCGGTCTCCGACATTGCCAAAAAAACCAATCATTTCAACTGGAACAAGCATTTCCGTACTTTTAAAGTCTGCGAGTTCCATCATTTTGATCATTTGATCCGATCCTGTTAATTCCCAGCTCATTGTTACTGCCTTTCTCGATTCTTGCTCATTGTGGTAAGTGTTTTTATCAATCGCCATCGGTATCGTTTTCTGCGACGACTGTTTCTCTGCTTTCGGCTTCCTGTTTCAACCGATTCGCTTCCCGTAGACGCCATTCGTTGCGCATTTCTTCAGCAATCTGTTGCTGTTCTGCTTCATAAGCTTGACGCTTCTCAAAAATTAAAGCCAGTTCTTCCGGCATTGACGCTTCCTCATGTTCTGCCAGGGTTGTGCCAAAACTGCTGATAAAATACTGACGTTCACCGGGCCCCTGGAATTCAACAAAATAAATACTCTGATTTTTATCCAGCATCAACGTTCCGCTGTTAACCATCACCTGCAGCGACGGTCCAAAAATCGTAGCCTTAACACAGGCGGTTGTCCAACCGGTAAACTTCATGCCATCATACTTAGGCATCAGATGGTTCAACTTATCAAAAAATTCCCGTTCAAGCCGCCAGTCATCATTAATGGAAATCAT
Organism: Acetobacterium sp. MES1; assembly: GCF_002237635.1. Taxonomy (NCBI): domain Bacteria; kingdom Bacillati; phylum Bacillota; class Clostridia; order Eubacteriales; family Eubacteriaceae; genus Acetobacterium; species Acetobacterium sp. MES1. The sequence continues at coordinate 48,515 of NZ_MJUY01000054.1, read as the reverse complement.
CACTGCTGCGGTTCGCTCGGGAACTTGAATCTGTACAAAGCCATCGTTTAATCGGGACTGGTCAACAAATTCCCGAATCGCTGGGGTAATGTCGATGAGTTGTTCACTTCTTGTTATCTCAATTTTATTGTTTTTCATTTATGCTCCCTGTTTGATTGATTTTTGGTTGCTTTGTCATTATTTGGGGTATATCAACCATTATAAACGATCCATTTTAAAAAAACAAAAACATATCCACCCATCTTGGATAAATATTTGCAGTACAGGAGTCAAAAGGCGTTTTATTCACGATTTTTCTTTATGACCGCATACTGATGTGTTAAAATGATTCAAAGCTAAAATTTGAGAGGAATCATTTATGTATTATAATCTGAGTCTGCTATTTGTTTATTTTTTTCTTTATGCCATCATCGGTTGGATGTGTGAAGTCGTGTACTGCTCCATCCCGGAAAAAAAATTTATTAACCGGGGCTTTCTAAATGGTCCCTATTGTCCGATTTATGGAGTTGGCGCACTGATTATCATCATGTTTCTGATGCCCTATGTCAGTGATCCGATTCTGGTTTTTTTCATTGGCATTATTCTCACCAGTACATTGGAATATGTCACCAGTTGGGGAATGGAAAAACTCTTTCATGCCAAATGGTGGGACTACTCCGACCATAAATTCAACATCAATGGACGCGTCTGTCTGCTCAATTCATTTCTTTTTGGTCTGTTGTGTGTGATTTTAATGTACGTGGTTCATCCCATTGTCAATGATCTAGTTAACAGTTTCTCCGCTTTCTGGATTCAGGTTATTGCCACCATTGCAGCCGTCTTCTTTGTCAGTGATCTGGTGGAATCGACCCGGGAAACCGTTTCCTTCAACAAAAAACTGGGCAGTGTTTACGAAGCGACCACTGAACTTAAAGATCATTTAAAAGAGAAAGGGATCACCACCGCTCACGAAGTGACTGCCAAAGTTCGGGATCTCAAAGACGGAACCTTGACCGAAGCCAAGGATTCAGCCCACCATCTGATCGTCTCGCTAACCAATCGCATCAGCGAAAACAAAGTCATCAATCGGTATTCACATCGCCGAATTATGAATGCTTTTCCCAAGATGTCCCATCTAAACCATCAAACGTCATTGGAAATCTATAAAGCCTTTATGGAGAAAAACAAAGCCAAACATACAAAAATTGATGCAAACTAGTTTTGCATAGCAGTTTTAATTTCTTACCAAAGGAGGTAAGAGCATGTTGTATCATAGTGAACTGAATTTGATCAGCCAACTGGCTGCCCTGAACCTACCGGTTGAACCATCCCGATTACCTGATTATTCGGTGGGCGAAATGGTTGCGGCACTCTTGCAAAATGTCAATAATCTTCAGGGCGATTGCGCCATGTCGGCCGCTGAATGGGATCAATCCCTTCATCTGATGATGGCTAATCCGCACCTCACTGCCCTGAAGGTACTCGCCTACACAAACCAGCCCGAAAACGGACTCGTCGCTTATTGTTTTTCTGATGTTATTCCACACTCCGGCATCATCGCTTTTCGGGGCACCACCGGCATCGGCTGGATTGACAATATTCAAGGCGGCTTTGTGACCGATACCCCACAACAACTAAAAGCCCTGGAATTCTATCGTGCTGTTGATGCGGCCTTTGATATGGAACATTATACCTTAACCGGCCATTCCAAAGGCGGCAACAATGGTCAGTATATTACCGTTGTTGCAGGCAGAAAGATTAGTCGCTGTGTGACCTTTAACAGTCAGGGTTTTTCGGCTGAATTCATCCGTAAATATGCCACCGAAATTATCGCCAATCAGGATAAAATCATTGCCTATGAATCGGCCTGGGATGTGGTTAATATCCTGCTTAACAGCATCGCTGGAAAAAGGATTGTGGTCGGTAATGAATCCAAACTCCCCCACAACAATCATCCTCCCAATCGTCTACTGGATCAGCATGGCGAGATTCGCAACCTGGATATGCGGCATCCTTTTTATGCCGGTTTTCAGAATTTCACGGTCACTTTAACCCAGATCGCTTCCAAAGCCAAACAACAACTGGAAAAGACACGAACTACAAAAAAATAACTGAAAAAGCGTCCACGAAGTGACTGACCCAACTGGATCCACTTCCGGACGCTTGTTAATTCATCATTTGATTTAGTCAGACTCTTGAAGCTTCATTTTTTCGATCCGCTCATTGGTAATTTTTCTAAATACCGCATAAAATACCGCAAATGAAGGAATCCCCAAAATAATTCCCAGGAAACCAAACAGACTGCCACCGATAATCATTCCAACCAGTACCCATAAACCGGATAAACCAATGGAGCCTCCCACAACCCGGGGATAGATCACATTGCTTTCCACCTGTTGTAGGGCAATAATATAAATCACAAAGATCAGACAATAGATCGGGTTGACTACCAATAGAATAAAGCCACTGGGTACGGCTCCCAAAAAAGCGCCAAACACTGGGATCACGCTAGTCATGCCAACCAATACTCCAATCAGTAACGCATACGGGATCTGCAAAATAGCTAATCCAACGGTACAGAGGGTTCCCAGAATAAAGGCTTCCGTTATTTGCCCGGCAATAAATCCGTGAAACACTTGATTAGCGGTAATGCTGACGTCCTGGATAAAATCAGCCCGGTCTTTTCGGATATAAGCATAAATCAGTTTATCTTTGACGGCCAACAAGTTTTCTTTATCAGCCAGCAGATAAATGGAAATGACGATTCCCATAATCGCATTAAAAAAACCAACCGTGAAGTTTTTCGTCGCATTGAATATTTCCGGTACGGAATTAAGCAAAAGGCTACCAAACTGTTCCATCAAAGAATCCCATTCAATAGCAATGTCATTCCACAGTGTATCCGGTAAATTAAAGAATGCCAGCGCATCATCTACCAGCGTATTAAATGAATCCACATACCCTGGTAATTTGACCATTAATGTATCGATGCTTTCGCTCACCTGGGGAATAACAAAGGTAATCAAACCGGCCAGAATACCAATCACAAATAAGAATGTCAGGGTTATTGCAATCATTCGTTTGCCCTTATTCAGATCACGATTCTTTTTATTTTTTATGCGATTCATAAAACCAAGAAAATGTCCTTCGATAAAGGTCATTGGGATGTTTAAGACAAACGCAATACCCAGCGCAATCAGCACTGGTGTGATGATATTCATAAATAGCCCTAAATAGCTGACCAGATATCTGATGTTCAGCAAGGCTACCAGTAAGCAGATTCCAAAAGTAATCAGAAAGAAATAATTCCGAAAATTTTTATCGCTCATATCGTGATTTTCATTATTACGCTCATTGTTGTTTTCCACAGATTCACCGCCTTTATATTCGGGTTATTTTCTAATACGTTTTGCTACTACTATTTTGAAAGTAAAAAGCATCGCCTGGTAAAGCAATGCTTTTTACAAATTTATTATGATGTATGAAGAACGACTTAATAGGACTTAATCAGGGTAATTCCGCCAATTAATGGCAACGGTTTGGCCTCCAGCTGAATCACATTGATGATTCCATAAATGGCAAAACCAACAAACGCCAGGGGCACGGCACTAAAAAGGATGGTTGAAAGAATCCAACCAATGACGGGAACAACACCGATAATGATTCCGACTACGGTGAAAACCAGCCATGCCAGAAATAACACCAAACCCTGATTGGTATGATAGCGGGCAAATTGATTGTCTCCGGCGGCAAACAATGGAATGAGAAAGATAATATAGGCAAAAACTGCCATGATTTTACCATCTTCAGCTTCTTGTTTATCAATATTAATCAAATCGTATTACCTCCGCTTAAGTTCAGACAACAGCTGTAAAGCCATTATCCGTTTGGTTATTTGTTCGGTAAAACCTTATACCTTATATATAATATCACACTGAAAGTTTAACGGTCAATCGTTATTTCATGCACCGGTGCTGATATTTCATTTTTCTCTGTCATTTAAAAAGGAACGCCAGTCCGGCGTTCCAAAATTTTTAGCGGGCGCTACGTTTTCGTTCCAGCTCCCCGAGAATTTTCTTACGAATCCGGATATCGGTGGGGGTCAGTTCCACTAATTCATCATCATTGATAAATTCCAGTGCCTGCTCCAGTGTCATGATGCGAGGCTCAATCAGTTTTAACGCCTCATCAGTACCAGACGATCGGACATTGGTCATCTTTTTGTTCTTTGTCGGATTAACCGTCATGTCATCACTTCGGTTATTGATCCCGATGATCATCCCTTCGTAAACCTTGGTTCCAGGACCAACCAGCATCTCACCCCGATCGCTGAGGTTAAACAGCGAGTAGGCCATGGTTTCGCCACTGAACTGAGAAATCAGTACCCCATTAAGACGCTGCGGAATATCCCCTTTGTGATCTTCAAAGGCAGCAAAACGCCGAACCATGGTTCCTTCTCCATGGGTATCATTGATAAACTCACTCTGATAGCCCAACAAGCCCCGAGTCGGCACAAAGAATTCCATTCTTGTCCAGGCTTCATCGGTATACATACTCTCCATCCGACCTTTACGGATATTTAGCTTTGAAATAACGGCACCCGAATATTTTTCCGGTACTGAAATAATGACCAATTCAACCGGCTCCAGCAACTTACCATTTTCATCCCGGTGCATAATTACTTCGGGTTTGGATACAGCCACTTCGTAACCTTCACGACGCATGTTTTCCAAAAGAATCGATAAATGAAGCTCGCCCCGTCCGGAAACCTTGAAACCATCGGTGGTATCTTCCAGTTCTTCAACGAGTAGACCCACATTAACTTCCAGTTCTTTTTCCAATCGAGCCCGAATGTGTCGGGTCGTTACAAATTTTCCAGAGTCACCAGCAAACGGCGACTTATTGACCAGGAAGTTCATTGATAAAGTTGGCTGTTCAATTTCAATCAGTTCCATCGGTTGTACCTGGTTGATTTCACCGATGGTTTCCCCAATAGAGATATCAGGTATTCCTGAAACAACCACAATATCGCCAGCCTTGGCTTCTTTGACCTCGACCCGGGATAAACCGCGATACACAAAGACCTGGTTGATTTTCTCTTTTTTAAAGGATCCATCGGTTTTGCATATTTCAATTTGCTCGCCTGCATGAATCGTGCCAGAATAGATCTTACCAATCCCCAAGCGGCCAATGTAATCATCATATGCCAGGGAAGAAACCTGCATCTGTAGTGGTTCCAGGCTCAGATCATCCTGAAGGCCGACATGCTCCACAATGGTCTCAAAAAGCGGCTCCAGGTTCACCCCTTCGTCATCCATATCACGAATGGCGATTCCTTCTTTGGCAATCCCATAAAGTACCGGGAAATCCAACTGTTTGTCATTGGCTTTGAGTTCCACAAACAAATCGAAAACCATATCAACGACTTCTTCCGCCCGTTGATCTTTTTTATCGATTTTATTAATGAAAAGAATTGGATTAAGCCCCTTCTCCAGCGACTTATTCAGAACAAAACGGGTTTGCGGCATCGGACCTTCACTGGAGTCGACCAGCAAAACAACTGTATCAACAGTTTTCAGGATTCGTTCAACCTCTGAAGAAAAGTCGGCATGGCCGGGGGTATCGACAATATTGATTTTGATGTCTTTATACATAATGGAGCAGTTTTTTGAGTAAATGGTGATTCCGCGTTCGCGTTCAAGGTCATTACTGTCCATTACGCAGTCCACGACCTCCTGATTTTCTCTAAAAACATTGCTTTGTCCTAAAAGGGCATCTACCAGGGTAGATTTTCCGGCATCGACATGGGCGATGACTGCAATGTTAATAATGGGTTGTTTGTTATTCATAAATTCCTGCTTTCTTAATTAACTAGTGTTACACTGAAAAGTCCTGCAACATTGAATGTCGCAGGACTTGTAATAAGTCTGATATTAACGTTTTGAAAACTGTGGTGCACGACGCGCTTTTTTGAGACCGTATTTTTTTCGTTCAACCATACGAGAGTCTCGAGTTAAGTAACCGGCACGTTTCAGTGCTGGTCGCAGGTTGATGTCTGCTTCAAGCAGAGCACGGGCAATCCCATGGCGGATTGCACCAGCCTGTCCGGTAAAACCGCCACCGTGAACATTGACAATCACGTCAAAGGTGTTTAGTGTATCGGTTAATGTTAATGGTTGTCTAGCGATAACCTTTAAGGTTTCCATTCCGAAAAATTCATCAATATCACGTCCGTTAATGGTGAATTTTCCACTCCCTGGTAATAATCGAACTCGGGCAACCGAGGTTTTTCTTCGTCCAGTTCCAAAATATTGTACTTTAGCCATTCTCTATTTCCTCCTTCTCAGCATTAAAATTCGTAAACTTCAGGCAATTGTGCAGCATGTGGATGTTCATTGCCAGCATAAACTTTAAGTTTAGTCGCAATTTTATCACCCAATTTGTTATGTGGGATCATTCCCTTTACTGCTTTGAAAACCAAAAGTTCTGGTTTTTCAGCTAAGAATTTTCGGTAGGTCATTTCTTTTAACCCACCGCAATATCCAGAATATGTTTTATATAATTTCTGATCCAGTTTATTACCGGTTAACACAACTTTATCGGCATTAATAATAATTACAAAATCTCCACAATCCATATGTGGTGAAAAGATCGGTTTGTTTTTTCCTCGTAAAATATTTGCAACTTCTGTCGCCAGTCGTCCTAATACCTTACCCTCTGCATCAATCACATACCATTTACGGTCTATTTCATGAGATTTGGCCATTTTTGTGGCGTTCGCATTCATCTCAAAAGTCCTCCTCAGTTAATAATTTCTTTTTTTATCTATTGGCTTTCTGATAAGTGGGAGTTATCAAAAATCGTTTTTTATTGTATCCGGGCTAGTGATACATTAACGTCCATCGTTAATTCTATAGCATCTTTCCGGGTGTGTCAAGTAATTTATGTCGTCGAGTCTTTTTATTTTTAATAGTATACTTCCTTTAAGTAAAGCCCCTGAGCGGGAGCCGTTATCCCAGCCTGACTGCGCTCCAGACTTTTAATGATTGTAGCGATGTCCTCGGGTTTCCGCCGCTGATAGCCGACTTCGTAAAGGGTTCCGACCATAATCCGGACCATATTGTAGAGAAAGCCATTACCCCGAAATGTCATTTCATAAAGGTCACCCTTTTTATCAAATGAAATTTCTTCAATGGTGCGGATCGTTGTTTTGATCGAACTGCCACTTGCCATAAAGGCGGAAAAATCATGCTCACCGATAAAATAGGATGCGGCCTCCTTCATTTCCTGCCAGTCCAGGGTACGGCTGACATGAAACGCCAGATCCGAGTAAAAGGGACTGTCAACCGGACTCTCATAAATCTTATAGATATAACTCTTCCCCTTGGCATGATAACGGCTATGAAAGTCAAGCGCTCGCTCTCGACTGCCGACAATGCGAATATCTGACGGCAATCTGGTGTTCAACGCCCGATAAAATGCCTCTGCCGGAATTGTTGATCGGGTAAGAAAATTGGCACTTTGCCCCAAAGCATGAACGCCCGCATCGGTTCGACCAGATCCAATCAGATTGACCGTTTCGCCCGTCAACTCCCGGATTGCATTGATAATTACTTCCTGGATGGTCACGCCATTGGGTTGTATCTGCCAACCACAATACCTGGTACCACAATAAGAGATGATTAATTGGATATTTTTCATTACTCGATATTAATTCTTAGACCGGAAATAATAGCGGTATTTGAATCCAGGTGGTCAGATAAAGCCCCACGATCATTACAAACATCAATACCAGGCTGGCACCATCCCGGAATTCAAAAGCCAATTGCTTCATCCGGGTTCGGTTTTCGCCCCCCCGGTAGCAGCGTGCTTCCATGGCTGTAGCCAGCTCATCCGCTCTTCGAAATGCAGATATAAACAAGGGAATTAAAATTGGGATCAAATTCTTAGCCCGGGAAATAATATTTCCAGTTTCAAAATTTGCCCCCCGGGCTTTTTGGGCTTTCATGATTCGCTCGGTTTCTTCCATCAATGTTGGGATAAAGCGCAGCGCGATCGACATCATCATCGCTAACTCATGCGCATATCGTCGGACGAAGGGAATATATCGCATACACCACTCCATCCCGTCAGTTAAATCAATCGGTGAGGTCGTTAGTGTCATAATACTGGTACCAACCACCAAGAAAATCAAGCGCAGCGCCATATAGGTTGCCACTTTTAATCCTTCCAATGTAACTGTCAGTGGCCCCAACGTTGCCACGACCGTTCCCGGCGTCATAAACAGGTTCAGAACCACCGTCAGCATAATAATCAGGACTAATCCTTTAATTCCCCGGATAATATACCCCACGGGGATTTTAGATAACAGGGTGATGGTTGCCAGTATGACAAATGTGGCAAGATACCCCCACAGGTTATTCAAAAAAAACAACATCACAACAAATGCTGTGGTAAACAGTATCTTCGTTCGCGGATCTAATTTGTGGATCACCGACCCGGTTGGATAATACTGGCCAATTGTAACATCTTTTAACATTTTATTATCCTCTTACAACTTTGAGAATTTCTTTTTTGGCTGCTTCCACCGTAAAAATATCTTCTCTAATTTCTGGATACTTTTCTTTGAGTCGCCGCATCAGATAGGTTACCTCTGGTACCGCCAGGCCAATGCTCTCCAGGGTAGATATTTCCGTAAACACACGATTGGGTGTATCGTAAAAAACAACTTCCCCTTCATTCATAACCAGAATTTTATCGACCATTTTTCCAATATCTTCCATACTATGGGACACCAGAATAACGGTTATCTGTTTTTGACTATGCAATGATTTGATTTGAGCCAATATTTCTTCCCGTCCTCGGGGATCAAGGCCAGCGGTTGGTTCATCGAGAATCAGTACTGAAGGTTCCATCGCAAGAACACCAGCTATCGCGACCCGCCTCATCTGTCCCCCGGATAATTCAAAGGGCGACTTATCTTTGATTGCATCAAAATCAAGACCAACCATCTTAATTGATTGTCTGACCCGCTGATCAATTTCGTCCTCAGTGAGTCCCTGATTTCTGGGGCCAAAAGCGACATCTTTTTGGACGGTTTCCTCAAACAGTTGGTGTTCCGGATATTGGAAGACCAGGCCAATCTGGTGTCTGAGCTGAATTAGTTGGGCTTTTTTTGTTTCGAAAATATCTTTTCCATCGACTAGAACAGTTCCGGAAGTAGGAGTTAGTAATCCATTGAGATGCTGAATCAGCGTCGATTTACCCGAACCAGTGTGGCCGATGATGCCAATAAAACTACCGTCTTCGATGGTTAAATTGATCTCCTTGAGAGCTTTGAATTCAAAGGGTGAACCCTCTGAATAGGTATGGGAAAGATTTTTTATTTCTACTGACATAAGGCATCCACCATTTCCTCGATGCTTAATACATCGTCCGCAATTTCAAGTCCGGTACTTCGCAGTTCATACGCCAACTCCGTCATTTGGGGTACATCCAGGCCGATTTCTTTGAGCCGTTTTACCTGTTTAAAGATCGTCCGGGGTTTTCCTTCCATGACCACCTTACCTTTATCCAGCACGATGATCCGATCCGCATCGACGATTTCTTCCATAAAATGGGTGATATGAATAACCGTCATGTCTTTATCGCGATTAAGGCGCTTGATGGTTTCCATCACTTCCCGTCGTCCCGACGGATCCAGCATCGCTGTGGGTTCATCAAATATGATGCACTCGGGTTCCATCGCCAGAATCCCGGCGATCGCAATCCGCTGTTTCTGACCACCCGACAATTGATGGGGTTTCTGATGGGCATAGGCCTGCATTTCGACCACTGCTAAAGCCCGATCCACCCGTTCTCTGATTTCTTGGGGTGGTACCCCCAGATTTTCAGGACCAAAAGCCACATCTTCTTCAACAATCGTCGCAACCAACTGATTATCCGGGTTTTGGAATACCATTCCAGCAGTCTGACGAATTGTCCATAAGCTTTCGTGGTCCTTGGTATTGAGCCCACTGACCATTACATCACCCTGGGTGGGAAAGATAATCGCATTCAGTAATTTGGAAAGGGTGGATTTCCCCGAACCATTATGTCCGATGATTCCGACAAATTCACCTTTTTCAATATGTAAACTGACGCCATCCAAGGCTACGACGGATTCGTTTTCGTTATTATGAGGGTATTTGAAATACACATCCTGCACATCAATCATTCTTTTTTTACTATCCATTATCACGTGTAATCACCTTCTTTGGGTGTAATTAACTTTATAATACAAGAAAGGGATTAAGCGTCAATAACATCTTAATCCCCTGTATGCCTCTTAAATTATACTAATTCAATTATCGCCATTTCGGCGCCGTCGCCACGACGTGGTCCAACACGGTAAATTCGTGTGTAACCACCGTTTCTTTCAGTATATTTAGGTGCAATTTCGTCAAACAATTGTTTTACCACTGCTTCCTGAGTGATATATGAAATTGCCTGTCTTCTGGCATGTAAGTCGCCTCTTTTACCTAAAGTGACCATTTTGTCTGCAATTCTTTTTACTTCCTTCGCTCTGGTTACGGTTGTTTCAATTTTACCGTGTTCTAAAAGGGCAGTGGTAAGATTACGTAGTAATGCTCTTCTTTGATCAGAGGGACGGCCTAGTTTTCGATATCCCGCCATAGTGTTACTCCTTTGCCTTTTCTTCTTCTTGACTCAAGGACAATCCAATTTCTGCTAGTTTGTGCTTGATTTCATTCAGGGATTTACGACCGAGGTTACGGACTTTAATCATGTCCTCTTCGCTTCGTTGTGTTAATTTTTCAACTGTATCGATATTCGCCCGTCGCAGACAATTACTGGATCTTACTGAAAGCTCCAATTCTTCGATGGACATTTCGCGAATACGTTCTTTTTCACTTTCTTCTTTTTCCACCATGATTTCCACCGTGGTGGCATGCTCGGTCAAGTTAATGAACAGGTTGAGATGTTCACTTAATACCTTCGCAGCTAAAGAGAGTGCTTCTTCCGGGGTTGTGGTTCCATCGGTCCAGATATCGATGGTTAATTTATCAAAATCGGTGATTTGTCCGACTCGGGTGTTTTCAACTAGAAAATTAACTTTGATAATCGGAGAGAAGATTGAATCCATCGGGATGGTTCCAATCGGCATACCCGGATATTTATTTTTATCTGCTGCCACATAGCCTCGACCCTTTTCAATGCGCATTTCCATGTTCAGAGTAGACCCCTTGGACAAGGTAGCAATGTGCATTTCCGGATTAAGGATATCGACATCAGAGTCAGCAATGATATCACCAGCGGTGATCTCACCTTCTTCTGAAGCTTCAATGTAAATAACTTTGGGCTCATCGGTATAAATTTCAGCTGCCAAACCTTTGAGATTCAGAAGGATTTCAATAACATCCTCTTTAACTCCTGGAATGGTAGAGAATTCGTGCAAGACGCCTTCTATTTTTACTGATGTGACTGCCACACCCGGCAGGGATGACAGCATTATTCGTCTCAGACTGTTACCAAGGGTGGTTCCATATCCCCGTTCTAAAGGTTCAATGACAAACCGCCCGTAAGTATCGTCGTCTTTTTTATCAACAATTTCGATGACTGGTTTCTCGAATTCGATCATTTATCAGACCCTCCTACTTATTTATAATCCATACATTAACATGAGGGTTAATTGGTTCCCGAACATGTAGCCTATTTAGAATACAATTCAACAATAAGATGTTCAGCAATTTCGACATCTAAGTCTTCTACTGCCGGTCTGCCAATGACTTTTCCTGATAGTGTGTCAACATCTCTCGATAACCATGAGGCCATGGTTCGATTTTCAGTCGTTTCTAAAATATCTTTGAATTTTTGTGATTTTTTGCTTTTTGGTCGAACTTCAATGACATCGCCTTCTTTCATGATGTAAGAAGGAATGTTCAGTTTTTTACCGTTAACCAGGAAATGTTCATGATCCACCAACTGACGGGCCTCTTTACGGGAGGTTGCCAGACCCAGTCGATAAACAACATTATCCATACGTGATTCTAAGTGGATCAATAAGTTGTGACCGGTGATCCCTTTTTGCTTTTCAGCAATTTCAAAATAGCCACGGAATTGTTTTTCAAGGACACCGTAAATACGTTTTGCCTTTTGTTTTTCTCGTAACTGAAGACCATATTCTGATAATTTTGTTCGTCTTTTACCGTGTTGGCCTGGTGGTGTTGGTCGTCTTTCAAACGCACATTTATTTGTAGAATAACAACGTTCTCCCTTCAGGTACAGTTTTGCACCTTCACGTCTACATTGTCTGCATGATGCTTCTATATTTCTTGACATTTTTTCGCCCTCCTGTTATACTCGTCGTCGCTTAGGTGGTCGACAACCGTTATGTGGAATAGGCGTTACATCACGGATCAGGGTAATTTCTAATCCCGCCGCCTGTAAGGCCCGAATTGCAGCCTCACGTCCGGAACCAGGGCCTTTGACTAAAACTTCAACACTTTTAAGACCGTGCTCCATAGCAGCTTTAGCCGCTTCCTCTGCAGCCATTTGAGATGCAAAAGGAGTGCTTTTTCGCGATCCTTTAAAGCCTAATCCACCAGAACTTGCCCATGAAAGAGCATTTCCGGAGATATCAGTAATGGTAACAATCGTATTGTTGAAAGAAGATTGAATATGGGCCTGGCCACGTTCGATATTCTTTTTAATTTTTTTAACTTTTCTTCGTGCTTTTTTAACTGCCATTCTTTAGCCCTCCTTATTTCTTTTTGCTTACGAGACGTTTCGGACCTTTTCGAGTTCTGGCATTCGTTTTTGTCTTTTGCCCTCTAACAGGAAGTCCTCGACGATGACGTAATCCTCTATAAGATCCAATTTCGATCAGTCGTTTGATGTTTAAGTTGACTTCTCTACGAAGGTCACCTTCAACGGTGTATTTGTCTATCGTATTTCGCAGATCATTTACTTCAGTTTCAGTAAGATCTTTAACTCTGGTATCTGGATTAATATTTAAAGCTTTTAAGATTTCCAGCGATGTTGAATGTCCAATACCGTAAATATAAGTTAATCCAATTTCTACCCGCTTATCTCGGGGTAAATCGACTCCGGCAATTCTTGCCATAGGGTGTGTACCTCCTAATTATTTTCTAAATGCTGGTAAATTAATCAAGTTAGTGACGTAACGAAATTAAAACCCAGGGTGTTTTATATCATGAACATGACTAAAATTGCCGCGGCCATGTTCTTTTTTTCTGGACTCGACGGTTTAACCTTGTTTTTGTTTGTGTTTTGGATTTTCACAAATTACCATAACACGACCATTTCTCTTAATAATTTTGCATTTTTCACAAATCGGTTTAACTGATGGTCTAACTTTCATTTGTATGCCTCCTTTATGATTTCCCTTTTCCACGCCATACGATACGCCCGCGGGTCAAATCATATGGGGATAATTCAACAACTACTTTATCTCCGGGTAAAATTCTGATGTAATTCATACGAAGTTTTCCCGAAATATGCGCAGTTATCTGATGTCCATTTTCCAATTCTACTAAGAAAATAGTATTTGGTAATGACTCAATCACTGAGCCTTCTACCTCGATAACATCTTTTTTGGCCATTGATCAAACCTCCTCACGATTCTCATCCCCAATACCATCAGGCATGTGATAGGACTCGAGTATTTTTCTAATCTCAGCGTTAGTTACATTTTTTCCATTTAATATTTTATCACGAATATCTGTGGCTATGTGATTCGTCTTCGCCAAGTGTTTGACCTTCTTTTTTTTTGGATTACTCACTTTTCGAAGCTTTCCATTTGATAACATGGCGAACTGTTCGTCCACCACTTCAATAACCACCATATACTGACCTTTATCCCGGCCAGCTTTTGAACGAACCACCTGTCCAACTTTATATTCATTCATCCAAACACCAACTTATAGTACTGTCAGCAGTTCGGGATCACCGGTTCCGGTAATCAGAACGGTGTGCTCGTAATGTGAAGAAAGCTTGCCGTCAGTGGTTACCACCGTCCATCCATCTTTTAACGTAACAACGTCATAAGTTCCGGCATTGACCATTGGTTCAATGGCTAATGTCATTCCTTGTCGTAGCCGCGGTCCTCGACCTTTGGGTCCAAAGTTAGGAATTGGTGGATCTTCGTGCATTTGTTTTCCAACACCATGACCGACATAGTCCCGGACAACTGAAAAACCGTTGTCCTCAACATATTTTTGAATCGCATTCGAAATGTCCGACAAGCGATAGCCATCCCTGGCATAGGCAATGCCCTTATAAAAGGACTCCCGGGTGACTCGAATCAGCTTTTTTGCTTCATCGGAAATCGTCCCGACGCCATGCGTCACCGCCGCATCACCAACGTAACCCTTAAATGTAGCTCCGATGTCAATACTGATGATGTCACCATCCTGCAAACGTCGTTTCTCAGGAATCCCATGGACAACCACTTCATTAATTGAAGCACAAATTGAGTTTGGGAATCCACCATAGCCTTTGAATGTTGGAACTGCTCCGGCATCACGAATATACTTTTCAACTGCATGGTCCAGTTCTTGTGTTGTTACCCCAGGCTTGATCATTGTTTCTACTAAGGCGTGGGCGCCTGCCACAATCTTTCCGGCATGGCGCATTAGATCAATTTCCTTTTGGGATTTTATGGTTATCATCTTTAATTAACTCCACTTAGGATTTTTTCGATATTATCAAAAACGTCCTTCATATGTTGCAATCCATTAATATTAATGATCTTTTGTTTGTCTTCATAAAACTCGATTAATGGTTCTGTCTGATCTTGATATACTTCAATTCGTTTCTTTACGGTTTCGACTTTGTCATCTTCCCGTTGGTATAAGGGTGTTCCGTCTAAATCACAGACACCTTCGACCTTGGGTTTGCTGTACTTGATATGATAGGTTGCATGACATGTCGGACAGATCCGACGGCCTGAAACCCGTTCAATCAAAATATCAAAGGGCACATCAAGATTAATTGCAAAATCCAACTCGCAATCACGCTTGGCATTGATTCGACATAAAGCTTCCGCCTGATGAACCGTTCGTGGAAATCCATCCAGCAAATAGCCATAGCCAGCCGCCAATACATCTTCATGTGTCAACCGATCTTCAACCATATCAACAACTAAGTCATCCGGAACCAAAAGACCTTGTGCCATATACTCTTTAGCTTTTTTTCCGAGCGGCGTATCTTTGCTCATATTTTCTCGAAAGAGATCGCCGGTAGAAATATGCGGGATACCATAAGTTTCACAAATTCGTTTTGCCTGTGTCCCTTTGCCAGCTCCCGGAGGTCCTAATAATACAATTCTCATTTTTCACTTAACTCCAGTTCATTTTAAGATTTTAAAAATCCCTGATGGTGTCTCATCATCATTTCTGCTTCAATCTGCTTAACCGTTTCAAGGGCTACCCCAACTACAATCAGCAAACTTGTTCCGCCGAATTGAAGATTGACACCCATAAAATTACCTACAAAAATAGGAATAACAGCAATGATCGCTAAAAAGACGCCACCAAATAATGTTAATCGGTTCATAATTCTCGACAAGTATTCTACGGTTGGTTTTCCCGGTCTGATCCCAGGAATATAACCACCTTGTTTCTTGATATTTTCTGCGATATCAAACGGATTAAATGTTACAGCTGTATAAAAATAGGTAAACGCAATGATTAGTGTGATATAAATAATATTAGTGAGCCAGGATCCCCAGGCAAAATAGGTTGAAATAAAGTTTGCAAAAGCCGATGTCGGAAAAAAGCTGGCAAGTGTCGCTGGGAATAACGTTAACGAACTGGCAAAGATTACCGGAATAACGCCTGCCATATTCACACGCATGGGAATATGGGTAGTTTGTCCGCCGTACATTTTTCGGCCAACGACCCGTTTTGCATACTGAACCGGGATACGTCGTTGCCCTTCCTGAACTGCCACCACACCAAAGATAACCACCACAATGAAAACCAGAAAAACAATCAGGGTGATGATATTTAAGGTTCCAATCGTCAGATATTGATACATTTGGCCGATTGCAGATGGAATACGGGAAATGATACTGATAAAGATAATCAAAGAGATACCGTTGCCGATACCATTTTCAGTGATTTGCTCGCCCAGGTACATTAAAAACGCAGTCCCTGCTGTAATACATAATACAACCGTAAAGACGGTAAATGGTGTTTTTTCAATTAGCAAGTCTCCGAAGGATAAGCTCATTCCCAGTGCCTGAATCAGCGCCAGAATAATGGTAAGGTAACGCGTATACTGAGCCAGTTTTTTTCGTCCTTCTTCACCTTCTTTTTGTAGCGCTTCCAGAGCTGGAATTGCAAATGCCAGAAGGTTCATGATAATTGAAGCATTAATATACGGGGTGATACTCATGGCAAAAATCGTAAAATTGCCGAAGTTACCACCGGATATAATATCAAACAGACCAAAAATTCCACTATCGTTGACGAGTTGACTAAGCTGTTCGGTATCGATGAAGGGAACCGGTATGAAGGATCCCAAACGATATATAAACAGCAGCGCTAACGTAAATATTATTTTTCGTCGTAGATCTGGAATTTTCCAAGCATCCTTCAAGGTAGAGACCATACTAGATCACCTCTACCTTTCCTCCTCCAGCGAGAATCTTCTCCTCAGCTGATTTGCTGATTTTATGTGCTTTGATGGTGAATGCCTTTTCAACTTCGCCGTTGCCCAGGATCTTCAAGCCATCATTTAATTTACGGACAAATCCGTATTCCATCAATAGTTCCGGAGTAATCACTGTGTTGGCATCAAATGCATTCAGCTCACCCACATTAACAATTGCATATGTTTTTTTGAATCGTGCGTTAGAAAAACCGCGTTTTGGTAAACGTCTTGCCAGCGGCATCTGTCCACCTTCAAAACCTGGTCGTACGCCACCGCCGGAACGTGATTTTTGTCCATCCTGTCCACGACCAGCAGTTTTTCCAAGACCAGAACCTGTACCTCGTCCTTTTCGCTTGGGTGCCTTTTTTGAACCTGGGGCTGGACTTAAAGTATGTAACTTCATCTCGACACCTCCTATACTTCTTTTACTTCGAGCATGAAATCTGTTCGATGAATCATGCCACGAATCTGAGGGGTATCATTATGTGTTACAGTTTGACCAATTTTCTTGAGGCCTAAAGCTTCAATGGTAGCCCGTTGTTTGGGGTTACGACCAATCAAACTTTTCTTTAGTGTAATTTCTAATTGCTTAGCCATAATGATTCCTCCTAATCTAAAATTTCTTCAGGTTTCTTACCACGTTTTGCTGCTACTTCTTCAACAGTAGTCAGTTCTGCAAGGCCTGCCATTGTAGCATTAACCATGTTACGGGCATTATTAGATCCTAAAGATTTAGTACGAATATCTCTGATTCCAGCGAGTTCCAGTACTGCACGGACGGGTCCGCCAGCAATAACGCCAGTACCTTTTCCAGCAGGTTTCAATAATACATGACCTGCACCAGCTTCACCGTTGACTAAGTGAGGAATAGTTGTTCCAACCATTGGCACTTTGATCAATGATTTTTTTGCTGCGTCGATACCTTTACGAATTGCATCTGGAATTTCCATCGCTTTTCCTTTACCGACGCCAACATGACCGTTTTCGTCTCCAACAATCACAAGACAGCTGAATCTGAAGTTACGACCACCTTTTACAACCTTGGTTACACGGTTGATGGCAACGACTTTTTCCTTCAAATCTAATGTACTTGGATCGATTTTTTTGTTTTGCATCAAATGACCTCCTTTACTTAGAATTTCAGGCCGGCTTCACGAGCGCCGTCAGCCAATTCTTTTACTCTACCATGATATACATAACCACCTCGATCAAATACCACTGCTTCAATGCCTTTTTCAAGTGCACGTTTGGCAATAGCCTGACCGACGGCTTTAGCTGCTGCTTTATCTCCACCTTTTGATAACTGACCTTTAAGTTCAGAGTCATTGGAAGAAGCAGAAACCAAGGTGATACCTTTGGTATCATCTATAATTTGAGCATAAATGTTTTTATTACTTCGAAATACGTTTAAACGTGGTCTCATTTCAGTTCCAGAAACCTTGTTTCGGACCCGATAGTGACGAGCAATACGTATTTTATTTTTAATGGGTTTCTTAATCATCGAGTTTTACTCCCTTCATCATCTTTGACGGGTTGGCAGGTTATTTACCTGTTTTACCTTCTTTACGTCTTATTACTTCGTCAGAATATCGTACGCCATGACCTTTGTAAGGTTCTGGTGGGCGTTTCGCTCGAATATTGGCGGCATGTGCACCAACGGCTTCTTTGCTAATGCCTTTAATTACGACTTTAGTATTGGTTTCTGGAACAGCTTCTACACCTTCAGGATCTTCCATCTCAACGGGATGTGAATAACCTAAATTCATAACCAGCTTATTTCCTTTTTTCTCTGCTCTATACCCAACTCCACTGATTTCCAGGGTTCGTGTAAAGCCAGTGCTGACACCAGTAACCATGTTTTGAATTAAAGCCCGGGTTAAACCGTGAAGCGATTTATGCAGCTTACTTTCAGATGGTCGGGTGACAACAATTTCGCTATCTTGGACATCGATGATGACATCAGGATGAAACGTTCTAACGAGTTGTCCTAATGGACCTTTGACCGTCAACGTTTGACCGTCTTTTTTTATGTCGACTCCTGGGAGGATTGCAACAGGTGCTTTTCCTACTCTTGACATCTTTTTACCTCCTGTCTTAATTTGTTACCAAACGTAACATATCACTTCGCCGCCAACGCCGGCTTTTCTTGCTTTTTTATCTGTCATTACGCCTTTAGATGTAGAAACGATGGCAATGCCTAAACCGTTTAATACCTTTGGCACTTCGTCTTTTCCGGCATATACTCTTAAACCAGGTTTTGAGATTCTCTTGATGCCTGCAACGACACGACTTTTGTTTTCTCCATATTTGAGAGTAATTTTAATGACACCTTGCTTTTCATCAGCAATGTAATCAACTTTATTAATATAACCTTCTTCTAAAAGAATCTGAGCAATTGCTTTTTTCTCTTTTGAAGCAGGCATCTCAACTGTTTTATGACCTGCATCATTTGCATTTCTGATGCGTGTTAACATATCCGCAATAGGATCAGTCATAACCATACTCGGTACCTCCTTTTCTTTGCTGGTATTTTTTACCAGCTTGCTTTTCTTACGCCAGGGATTTCGCCTTTATATGCTAATTCTCGGAAACATATACGACAAATGCCAAATTTCTGTAATACAGAATGTGGTCGACCACAAATTCGGCAGCGTGTATACGCCTGAGTTGAATATTTTGCTTTGCGTTGTTGCTTTTCCTTCATCGCTTTTTTTGCCACTGTACCGTCCTCCTTATGCTCTACTGAATGAAATGCCAAGCAGTCTTAACAGTTCGTGAGCTTCTTCATCTGTTTTTGCCGTTGTGACAAACATGATATCCATGCCGCGAACCTGTTCTACCTTGTCATAATCAATTTCAGGAAAAATGAGTTGATCTTTGATACCAAAAGCATAATTACCACGTCCATCAAAGGATTTATTGGATAACCCTCTGAAGTCACGTACTCGAGGAAGGGCAACGTTGAATAACTTATCAGCAAATTCATACATACGATCACTTCGCAGAGTTACTTTCGCTCCAATGTTCATGCCTTCTCGGACTTTAAAGTTAGCTACTGATTTTTTTGCCTTAGTGATCACTGGTTTTTGGCCGGCAATAATTCCAAGGTCGATCACGGCGGCTTCTAAAGCTTTGGAATTGTCTTTGCAATCTCCCAAACCCATGTTGATCACAACTTTTTCGAGTTTAGGAACTTCCATGATGTTTTTATATTGAAATTTTTCCATCAATGCTGGAATTACTTCGGTTAGATATTTATCTTTTAATCTGGGCATATTGGTCCTCCTTCCCGAAATTAATTATTAAATGTTTCATTACATTTTTTACAAAATCTGACTTTTTTTCCGTCACCTAGAACTTTATGACCGGTTCTAACGCCTTTATCACACTTTGCACAGTAAATTAATACATTGGAAGCCTGAATTGGCCCTTCCTGACGGATTATTCCACCCTGTTGCATTTGCTGTGTTGGTTTCTGGTGTTTAGTAACCATATTCACATTTTCCACAAGGACTTTTCCATCTTTAGGATAAGATTGAATCACTTTTCCTTTTTTTCCTTTGTCCTTACCGGAAATTACCATTACGATATCATCTTTTTTTACATGCATCTTTCATTTCCTCCTTAAAGTACTTCAGGAGCCAAAGATACGATTTTCATGTATTTCTTGTCCCGTAATTCTCGTGCGACAGGTCCAAAAATACGTGTACCTTTTGGGTTTTTATCATCTTTTATTAGAACCGCTGCATTCTGGTCAAATTTGATGTAACTGCCATCGTCTCTTCTGATTCCGCTCTTTGTTCGTACGACAACGGCTTTTACAACGTCGCCCTTTTTAACATCGCCACCGGGTGCAGCACTTTTAACAGCACACACGATAATGTCCCCGATATTTGCATATCGACGACCGGAACCACCAAGAACTCGGATGCACAGTAATTCCTTTGCACCGGTATTATCTGCTACTTTCAGTCTCGTTTCTTGTTGAATCATCCGAAATACCTCCTTCCGCACATTGACTTATAGTGCTTTTTCTACGATTTCTACTAATCTCCAGCGTTTGTCTTTGCTGAGTGGTCTTGTTTCCATTATTTTAACGGTATCACCGATATTACATTCGTTTTGTTCGTCATGGGCTTTGAACTTTACAGTGTGCTTAACTCGTTTTGTGTAAAGCGGATGTTTTACAAAACTTTCAACAGCTACAACAATGGTTTTATCCATTTTATCGCTGGTAACCTTACCGATTCGAGTTTTTCTGTAACCTCTTTCTTCCATAAGCTAAACCTCCTTATCTATTGGTTTATTATGCTTCATCTGACTTCATGACACGTTCCTGGATAATTGTTTTGATCCGTGCATAAGTCTTCTTAACTTCTTTAATCCGCATGGGGTTTTCCAACTGGCCAGTCGCATGTTGAAATCTGAGGTTGAATAATTCTTCCTTCAGATCACCCAATTTTGCTTCAAGTTCGATCGTTGTTAATTCTCTTAATTCACTTGGTTTCATGCTTCATCACCCACTTCTTGTGCTTCCTGATCTTTACGAGTGATAAATTTTGTTTTGATTGGTAATTTATGTTGCGCAAGACGCATGGCTTCCCGAGCTACTTCCTCAGAAATTCCGGCAATCTCAAACATTACTCTACCTGGTTTTACCACTGCAACCCAATACTCAGGAGATCCTTTACCGGAACCCATTCGAGTTTCTGCTGGTTTTTGTGTCACAGGTTTATCTGGGAATATTTTAATCCAAACCTGGCCACCTCTTTTAATATATCTGGTCATGGCAATACGGGCAGCTTCGATCTGATTAGCAGTAATCCATGCTGGCTCCAATGCTTGAATAGCGAAATCTCCGTAAGTGATTTTATTACCACGAAGCGCTTTTCCTTTCATACGACCTCTATGTTGTTTTCTACGTTTTACACGTTTAGGCATTAACATATGCGTTGGCCTCCTCTCTTAGTTTTCTGTCCTGTTAGTAGGAGCTTTTCGGCGGGGTGCGCTTTTTTTAGCTTTTGCGTCGTCTTCAGCTGTGACGGCTAAAATATCTTCACGTCCAGTTAAAATTTCGCCTTTATTGACCCAAACTTTTACACCTAATTTACCATAGGTGGTATCAGCTTCAGCAAAGCCATAGCTAATATCAGCTCGGAGGGTTTGAAGGGGAACCTGACCCTGGGCATAATGTTCGTTTCGTGCCATTTCAGCACCGTTTAAACGGCCTGCAACAGCAGTTTTAATACCCTTAGCGCCAGCTCTCATGGTTCGTTGCATGGTTTGCTTCATTGCCCGTCGGAAAGAAATTCGTCGTTCCAGCTGAGCAGCAATGTTTTCGGCCACTAATTGAGCGTCCATATCAACATTTTTAACTTCAACGATGTTGATAAAAACGGTTTTCTTGGTCATTTTTTCAAGTTCAAGACGCAACGCATCGATACCTGCACCACCACGACCAATGATCATGCCTGGCTTTGCTGTATAGATATGAATCTTTACCTTGTTACCAAAACGTTCGATGACAATTTTAGAAATGCCCGCCTGGTATTGATTTACTTTTATATATTTACGAATATCATAGTCTTCAATTAAACAATCTGCAAAATCCTTGTTGTTCGCAAACCATTTTGCATTCCAGTCCTTAATAACGCCAACTCTTAATCCGTGAGGATTGACTTTTTGACCCATCTATGCCCTCCTTACTCTTTTTCTTTTAATACGGCTGTAATATGAGACGATCTTTTTCGAATAATTGTTGCACGTCCCTGTGCACCCGCTCTGAATCGTTTTAGTGTTGGACCCTGATTTGCGTAAATCTGATCGATATATAAGTTCTCAGGATTCATGTTAAAATTATTTTCAGCATTTGCCAAAGCAGATTTTACAACTTTGTCAATTATTTTCGCTGCTTTATTTGGTGTTAATGCTAGAATACTTAATGCTTCTCCAATGCTTTTGCCTCGAATTAAATCAGCCACTAACTTAGCCTTTCTGGATGAAACACGTACATATTTAGCTGTCGCTCTTGCTTCCATTCGTATACCTCCTTCTGGCTATCTTAATTTAGATTTCTTTTCTCCAGCATGACCTCTAAAGGTTCTGGTCGGTGCAAACTCTCCAAGTTTGTGCCCTACCATATCTTCGGTAACATAAACTGGAACATGTTTTCTGCCATCATGTACGGCGATGGTGTGTCCTACCATTTGTGGGAAAAGTGTGGAGCTTCTTGACCAGGTCTTCAGCACGTTCTTTTCACCTTTTTCGTTCATTGCTTCGATACGTTTAAGTAACTTTTCGTCAACATAAGGTCCTTTTTTAAGTGATCTACCCATTATTCAACCTCCTCTCGGTTCGTTATCTTTATGGTTGAGTGCTTATTTTTTGTTTCGGGCTCTTACGATATATTTATCGGAAGGCTTGTTTTTCTTACGTGTTTTATAACCAAGTGCTGGTTTACCCCATGGTGTAACTGGGCCAGAACGTCCAATCGGGGCACGTCCTTCACCACCACCGTGTGGATGGTCATTGGGATTCATTACCGAACCACGAACGGTTGGGCGGATCCCCATGTGTCGGGTACGACCCGCTTTACCAATCCGGACATTCTGATGATCCAGATTTCCAACTTGACCAATGGTAGCTCGACATTCAATTCGAACCAGTCGCATTTCGCCTGAAGGCAATCGCAATGTTGCGTAGTTTCCTTCTTTCGCCATCAGCTGAGCGCTGGCACCGGCAGAACGCACCATTTGAGCGCCTTTTCCAGTTTTTAACTCAACACAGTGAACCGTTGTACCAACGGGAATGTTTTTGAGTGGCAGACAGTTACCAATGGTAATATCTGATTCCGGTCCAGAGAAAATAACATCTCCAACCTTTAACTTAAGTGGCGCAATAATATAACGTTTTTCACCATCTGCATAGTGAACCAGTGCTATATTTGAACTTCTGTTTGGATCATATTCAATTCCGGCAATTTTTCCGGGAATATTGTCTTTATTTCGTTTGAAGTCAATAATTCTGTATTTTCGTTTCGCTCCACCACCATGATGTCTAACAGTAATGCGTCCATATGCATTACGACCAGCATGTTTTTTAAGTGGCTTCAATAAGGATTTCTCAGGCTCGTGCTTGGTAATTTCCTCGAATGTATTGACGCTCATATTTCTACGTCCTGGGGACGTTGGTTTATACTTTCTAATACCCATTAATCGCTACCTCCTTTTTTGTATGCTTCTCGGGTTGTAGTCTCGTTTTTGCTTATACGCCTTCGAAGAATTGAATACCCTTACTTGCCGGTGTCAATTTTACGATTGCTTTTTTCCAGTCTGATCTGCGACCAACGAAACGTCCGGTTCTTTTCAGTTTACCCTTCATGTTCATGGTGCTTACTTTTTCAACTTCAACACCAAAAATGACTTCAACTGCATTTTTGATTTCAATTTTATTCGCTCGTTTGTCCACTTTAAATGTGAATTTTTTTTCTTCAGCGTCAGCCATACTACGTTCGGTAATAATCGGCTTGATAATAATATCGCGAGGATTTTTCATTATGCGTATACCTCCTCAATTTTTTGTAATGATTCCTGAGTCATGATCAATACATCATATTTCAACATATCATAGACGTTTAATTCACTGACTGTCGTTGTTGCAACTTTAGGAATATTATTTGCGGAGCGGATAATCGCTTCGTTGTTTTCCGGCAGTACAATCAAGGCTTTTTGAGCGTTGATATTGTTCAGCACCGCTACCATTTCTTTGGTTTTTGGAGCATCCATCACCAATTGATTCAGAACCCGCAGTTCGTTGTCCTGAGCCTTTGCCGAGAAAACAGATTTCATTGCTAAAGCTTTAACTTTCTTGTTAACCTTTTTGCTGTAATCTCTTGATTTTGGTGCAAAGATCACACCGCCACCCTTCCACAATGGAGATCGGATGGTACCGGCTCGAGCCCGGCCTGTTCCTTTTTGTCTCCAGGGTTTCCGACCACCGCCACGGACTTCTGATCGAGTCAAGGCGGAACGTGTTCCCTGTCGTCTATTTGCAAGCAGTGCGACCACTACTTCATGTACTACATGTTCGTTGGGTTCGATTCCGAAGATTCCTTCGCTTAATTCGACATCACCAACAACATTTCCTTTTACATCTAAAACGTCAATTTTAGGCATTTGATTTCCTCCTTTCAGGCTTGATTTTTTTATGCTTTAACGCTGCTTTTAATTGTAATAAGTGCTCCTCGAATGCCTGGTACTGCACCTTTGATTAAAAGTACATTGTTCTCTGCATCGACTTTAACAACTTCCAAATTAACTGCAGTTACATTTTTGTTTCCCATCTGGCCCGGAAGTTTCTTGCCTTTGAATACTCGTGAAGGCGAAGAAGATGCTCCCATGGAACCTGGGCTACGGTGATATTTTGAACCATGGGCCATTGGTCCCCGGGATTGGTTATGTCGTTTAATAACCCCCTGGAATCCCTTACCTTTTGAAGTTCCTGAAATATCCACACGTTCGCCAGCTTCAAACACATCAGCCTGAATTAATTGACCGGTTTCATAACTTGCATAATCGTCAAGTTTGAATTCCCGGATTACTTTTTTATACTCGACACTGTTTTTATCATAGTGACCTTTTAGCGGTTTTGTCATGCGTCGTTCTTTCACTTCGCCAAATGCTAATTGCACTGCTTCATATCCGTCAGTTTCGATGGTTTTCTTTTGAAGCACAACGCAGGGCCCTGCTTCAACTACAGTTACTGGAATTACTGTTCCATTTTCTGTGAAAATCTGAGTCATTCCAATTTTTCGTCCGATAATCGCTTTTTTCATTATTTCCTCCTAAATATCATTGGATTGCTTTGCAATCATAATACCAATTGGGGCTTATAGTTTGATTTCTATATCAACGCCTGCTGGTAAGTTCAATCGCATTAATGCGTCTACGGTTTTTGGTGTTGGGTTTAAAATGTCAATCAACCGTTTGTGAGTGCGCATTTCAAATTGTTCTCTGGAATCCTTATACTTGTGTACTGCTCGCAGAATTGTAATGATTTCTTTGTCTGTTGGCAGTGGCACGGGGCCAGAAACGCTCGCACCTGTTCTCTTTGCTGTTTCCACAATTCGTTCAGCGGATTGATCCAACAGTTTGTGATCAAACGCTTTTAATCTGATTCTAATTTTTTGTTTTGCCATACCTAAATTTTACCTCCTTATCAATTTTTACTCGTCATTTAGGTACTCCAACCACTCGTCAACCCATCCGGGTGTTTCATCATTATTTTTTTAGCAAAATGACGGATCATTTTGCATAAAAATCATGATTTTCGTGGTTGTCGTCCGATTCTAAGATCGTGACATACTCCATGGGAAAAACCTGCCTAAGGCGACAGCAACCTCTCACTTCATCGCAGAGTGTCAACCTTTCACATTATACAAGAAAAAAACGCCTTTGGCAAGCGTTTTTTCATATTTTACAACAATTTTCAATTTTTTTCTTCTTGCTTCAAGATTGTCTCCGGCGCCGTGTCAAAAAAATAAATACCCGTCCCCTGAAGTCCCAAATGAGCAGCCAACACGCAGCCGATCGGTACGGGTTCAATATTTTTAACACCCATCAAACGAAGTGCCGCCTCGTATTCCTCCACCGGCTTCATCGAGCCGTTAAATGCAATGCCAACGTGTTGATCCAGATAGCCGACAATGTTCTCAGCCGTTTTATCAATAATCGTCTTTTGCGCTTTCTTAGGCCCCCGGGATTTGCCAATGATTTTTAGCTCCCCTTCTTCCACTGAAACGATTGGATGAATTTTTAAGAAACCGCCAACTACTGCTGTACCCTTAGATACCCGCCCCCCCATATAAAGCCAGTTAAGGTCTTCAATGCTGAAATAAAAATGAGCATGGGGAATAAATTTTAGCGCCGCAGCAGCCAGATAATCAAGATCTTTGCCCTGGTCGATCAATTTTAACAACTCCACCGCAATCAGGCCTATGCTGCCGCCACTGTGGAGACTGTCAACAATTTGACAGCTGAAATCAGGATACTTTTCCTTCACTTCTTTTAGAATAAGACGTGACGTCTCATAACTCCCCGATAGTTTTGAGGTAAAAGCCAGATACAGGCATTCCTGATTGTTCTTGGCGCATTCTTCAAAGTATTCCAGAAAGTCCCCCGGATTCACCTGGGATGTGGTTGGCACGATTCCCCGGGCCATGAATTTATTCATGCCTTCCAAATCAATTTCCCGTTTATCCCGATAAGCCACCCCTTCAATAATCACATTTAATGAAACCATATCCAGGTTGGGATGATTTACATAATCTTTTGGCAGATCACACATACTGTCTACTAAGAGTCTAATCATTTTTCACTTCTTTCCAATTGCAGCCAGCAATTTTTAACTTATCCATACTGCTTATTGATATCTATTTATCATTTTCTCTAAGCAATCATTTTATCACTAACTTATAATTTTAACAATATCCACATAAAAAAACCGCCCCAAAAGGACGGTTGATTTTTATGTGGGTTGCTAATTTAAATATCCATAAGACATTTATTTAGTCTGTATTTGCTCTGTTATTAGTCTTCCAGCATTTTGGCAACAACACCAGAACCAACAGTACGGCCACCTTCACGAATCGCGAAACGTAAACCTTCTTCGATTGCGATTGGGGTGATCAGGGTGATTTCCATTTGTACGTTATCACCAGGCATTACCATTTCAACGCCTTCTGGTAATTTGATGACACCAGTTACGTCAGTTGTTCTGAAGTAGAACTGTGGACGGTAGCCATCGAAGAATGGAGTATGACGTCCACCTTCTTCTTTGGTTAAGACGTATACTTCTGACATATAATGGGTATGTGGTTTGATTGAACCTGGTTTAGCCAGTACCTGACCACGTTCGATCTGAGTACGGTCAACACCACGCAGTAATGCCCCTACGTTGTCGCCTGAACGACCTTCGTCGAGTAATTTACGGAACATTTCGATCCCGGTTACTACTGTTTTACGGCTGTCGTGAATACCGACGATTTCGACTTCTTCACCAACTTTAACAACCCCACGTTCGATACGTCCGGTTGCAACAGTTCCTCGACCAGTGATTGAGAAAACATCTTCAACTGGCATCAGGAATGGTTTGTCAGTATCACGTTCTGGATCAGGGATCCAGTTATCAACGGCTGTCATCAGTTCAACAATTTTGTCGCCCCATTCTCCGTCTGGATCTTCTAACGCTTTTAAAGCCGATCCGGGAATGATTGGGGTATCATCGCCCGGGAATTCGTATTCGTCAAGCAGTTCACGAACTTCCATTTCAACTAATTCCAGTAATTCTTCGTCATCGACCATATCGACTTTGTTTAAGAAAACAACGATGTATGGTACACCTACCTGACGGCTTAACAGGATATGTTCACGGGTCTGTGGCATTGGACCATCGGCAGCACTAACAACCAGGATGGCACCATCCATTTGGGCAGCACCAGTGATCATGTTCTTAACATAATCGGCATGGCCCGGGCAGTCAACGTGTGCGTAATGACGGTTAGCTGTTTCATATTCAACGTGAGCTGTAGAAATTGTGATTCCACGCTCTCTTTCTTCTGGTGCTTTATCGATGTTTTCGAATGCTACGGCTTCACCGGTTCCAAATCGCTTGTTTAATACAGATGTGATGGCCGCTGTTAATGTTGTTTTACCGTGGTCAACGTGACCAATTGTTCCAACATTTACGTGGGGCTTATTTCTTTCAAATTTTGACTTTGCCATTTGTATTCTCCTTATAAATCTAAATATTATCGTTTAACCACTATGTCAAATTTAATTTATGATATAAAAATGGAGCCCTCATCCGGATTTGAACCGGAGACCCCCACCTTACCATGGTGGTGCTCTACCTACTGAGCTATGAGGGCTTATAATAAAGTGGTGGGAGAAGATGGATTCGAACCATCGTAGACGTCGTCAACGGATTTACAGTCCGCCCCCTTTAGCCACTCGGGCATTCTCCCACGTGCTTATTAATTCAGCTTCTCTATAATAGTTTGTTTTGCCATTTTTGTCAACTGTTTTTTAAATCTTTTTACCGATTTTTTTTCGGATGCGCTGCAAGGCATTATCCACCGATTTATTTCCACACGCTAATACTCTGGAAATCTCGTAGTAGGATGCCCCCTGGATATAAAGTGCCAGAACTTTTTTCTCAAAGCTGGACAATTCCCGTTTAACGTCAATCATCAGCTGTTCCAATTCTTCTTCTTTAATTAACTCTACTCCAGGCTCCACACTTTTTTTGGCTGCCAATCGGTCAAAAATCGTATTTTCAGGATCTTCTTCCGAAACAGACGCATAAATTGATACCGAATTGTTTAGCGGCATATGTTTCTGACGATTTGCCGAGTTGATCGCTGTTTGGATTTGACGTTCGATACAAAGATTGGCAAAGGTGGAAAATTGCGCTTCTCGATCCGGGCGAAAGTCCCATATGGCCTTTAATAACCCAATCATTCCTTCCTGGATCAGATCCTCGTGATCGCCTCCAACCAGATAATAAGAACGGGCTCGAATCAGGACATTTTTTCGATATTTTTCCAGAAGATACTCCTCTGCCTCTTTGTCTCCCTGCTGGGCGCGCCTGACGATTTCCGATTCCGCTAGTTTATTATTGCTTAGCTTGACCATTTTTTCCTCGCATTATTCTTTAACACGCATTTTGTTAAATTGATCCAGGGTTTCTTCATCCAAAAAATCACTGAGCTTAAGACCCTGTTTCGGGACGCTTTTTCTCTTATCATCCCGAAAATTCTTCAACGACGCTTCCATATCCTGAATCAACTCCCGCACCGGAACCCGCTCGGCGCCGTTGGCCATGACCATTTGCTGAAGGGTAAAATCTGACGTTACCACCCGAACGTTATAAGCTTTCGGGAGGCTATAGACAAGCTTTTCAATATAGCTGTCGGCGGTTTTATTCTTTTCGGTAAACACTACTTTGATCCGGCCATGGACTTCTTCCCGTTTTTCCAATGATTGTTGCTGATAGGCATCGAAAACAAGGATGGTTTCCCATCCTTTAAATCCGCTGTAGCCATTTAAATCATCGATCAACTTTAGCCTGGCTTCTTCCAACTGAATTTCTGAAAGACGTTTTAAATCATCTGAACCATGAATGACATTATAACCATCCACAATTAATATGGTTTTCATTGAAATCGCTGTTTGGCAGCCTCTGCAAAAATGATCGCTGCTGCTGCTGATGCATTAAAGGATTCAATCTCGCCATGTACGGGAATCGATACTGAAAAATCGCATTGCTTTTTGATCTTCTCGCTGATTCCACTCCCCTCGTTACCAATAACAATGGCCAATGACCCCTTGTAATCGGCTTTATAATAGGGATTGCCCTTCATATCTGTCGACATGATCCAGAATCCTTTTTTCTTGAGCTCTTCAATCGTCTGGCTGAGATTGGTCACCTTGACGATCGGAGTGTGGGATACTGCTCCGGATGAAGCTTTTACCGAAACCGCTGTCAACGATGCCGAACGGCGATTGGGAATGATGACACCGTCAGCCCCACAGATATTGGCACTCCGTATTATCGCCCCCAGGTTATGGGGATCCGTCAGATGATCGAGTATAATGATAAAGGGATCTCGACCCTTGCTTGTGGCATGATTTAAGATATCCTGAAGATTACTATAGGGAAATGGCGCCATCAACGCTACAATCCCCTGATGAACCTGACCATCAGCCAGATACTCCAGTCTGGCTTTTTCGACCGAATGAATAATGATATTCTGTTTTTTCGCTGCATCGGTAATCTTTTTAAGAACATGGTCGGTGTTGTCTTTTAAAATCAATAATTTATCGATTTCCTGACCAGAACGAAGCGCTTCCATTACCGGGTTTTTTCCGACAATTACAAACGTTTCTGCGGTAACGCCTTCGTCTTCCCGATTATATCCATCAAACTTGCGTTGTGGTCGCCGATCGTCAAAGCGACGGGGGCCACGCTCCTCCCGGGAATCTCGACTGTCAAATTTCCGTGGTTTTTTATCGTCCTTTTCCCCACGTTCTTCAAACTTGCGGGGCCTTTTATCCCCATTTACCGCCTGGTCATTTCTTTTCCCTCGGGGCTTGTCACTGGTCTTGCTGCTGTTTGAGCGACTATTTGATACTCGTTTCATCTTTTCACCTATTCTTTTATTTTAATTCGATTTATTTCTCGATAAACCGATTCTTGCATTATTTCGTTTATTTTTTGGCTTGTGTGTTTATTTCAGTTTCTGCATTCATATTTTGGGCTTCATCGACAGGGTTTCGTTTTCGTGGCGGCAGTGGTCCATAGTACTGATAATAGTAGGTCTTAATGTCGCCATTATAAAGCTTGCGATTCTTGGTTGCCACTTCGCCAAAATATTTCTCAAACTTTTCATAACCGGTAATAATAAAATAAGACCAACTATCCAGACTGTGAAAGACCTTACCCATATCCCGATAGAGGCGTTGAATTTCTTTTTCTTCGCCGATTCGCTCACCATAGGGCGGGTTGGTGATAATGACCCCATATTTTTTCTTGGTGGATACCGACTGAACCGGCAGTTTTTGAAAAGCGACCAAATCTGAAACGCCAGCCAATTCTGCATTCGTCCGGGCTTGTTTTAGCGCATTGGCATCACAATCGGATCCCAGCAACAAAAATTCTTTGTCATTGATGGCATCCCTGGCTTCCTGACGAGCCTGTTCCCACAATTCCGGCGGAATGGCGTCCCAGGTTTCAGAGACAAAATCCCGTTTCAGCCCCGGGGCAATATTTTTACCGATCAGCGCCGCTTCAATGACAATCGTTCCGGATCCACAAAGAGGATCGAGAAAAACTCGATCTGGTCGCCACCGGGATAGATAAACCAGCGCCGCAGAAATGGTTTCTTTTAGCGGCGCCTCATTGCCATATTGGCGGTACCCCCGCTTATTAAGACCAGAGCCACTGGTATCGATGGAAAGGGTGACTTCATCTTTAAGAATTTGAATATGAATCGGATACTTTCCGCCATTCTCATCAAACCAATCGACCTGATATTTAGATCTTAAGCGTTCCACCACGGCTTTTTTTACAATTCGCTGTCCGTCCGATTTACTAAACAGCGTTGATTTAACACTGGTAATTTTAGCCGCCGGAAATTTGCCGTCAACCGGGATCCAGTTTTCCCAGGGCAATGCCTTTGTTTTCTCAAACAGTTCATCAAAGGTTTCGGCCTTAAAACGGCCAATCTCCAACAGCACCCGATCAGCACAACGGAGCCAGAGATTTGACCGGGGAATCGCTTCCAGAGGCCCGGAATAACGGATTTTTCCGTTTTCCACTTCAGTTACCTCGTAGCCCAGTTTTTTTATTTCGTCCTTTACCACACTTTCGATTCCAAAAGCCACTGTGGCAATTAAGTTTATCTTTTTCGACATTCATTTTTCCTTTATCATTATTTTTGATCTTGTCGTTAACTCTCAATAGTACATTATAACACAAAAATTCGAGATATTCTTAAATAACTATATTTAAATAAAAATGAAACCCCAAACACCGTTACACTCATCGCAACCGGTGCCTGGGGCAGTAAAAATCAGTTCTTCTTCTAAAAATTCTTTATCGCTTCATCCCGACCAAAAACCACAAAGCCTTCGTATTGTCCATTATCCCAGGCGGCAATCTGTTTACCAAATTTTTTCTTCATGGCCACCAGATTGACCTGATACCCTTTGATCCGCCAGCGATCGCCTTCACCAATAACTTCTGCCATGTTGCTGCTCTGTGGATCGTAGAACAGGATGATTGCCGAATCAACTTGCCTGGCATCTTTCTGCTCTTCCATAAGAATCGTAATGATTCGCTCAAAGCCAATCGAGAAACCCACTGCCGGTACTGAAACTTTATTGTATTTGCCAATCATGTTGTCATAACGGCCACCACCGGCAATGGAATAACCATAAGGGCCATAGCTGACTTCAAAGATCAGACCAGTGTAATAACCCATTCCCCGGATCAGCGAAAAGTCAAAAACAACATCAAATTGTTCTTTAGCAAGGATTTTGACGGTGTTAATCACCTCGTTTAATTGGCCAACAGCAACAGCATCTTCCACCCACCGTTCCAAATTGTCCAGACTAATGCCGGTCACACAGGCCATCAGCTTGTCGACTTTTTCCTGGTCATGTCCCTTTTCCAACAATTCGCCGGTTACTCCAGCGACTCCAATTTTATCCATTTTATCGAGTGCAATACAGACTGTTCCGACCTGATCTGCGGCAAAGCCAGCATTGATAATGACTTCACTTAAGAGCTGACGATGATTCACTTTTATCGTGAAACCGGCAAACCCCATTGCCAGCAGCGCTTTGGCCGTGGTATCCATTAGCTCAATCTCTGCCGAAACGGTAGGATCGCCAATAATATCGATATCACATTGTTTAAAGGCCCGAAACCGGCCTTTTTGAGGTCGCTCCGCCCGAAAGACATTACCGATCTGTATTGCCTTAAACGGCGTTTCGAGCACTTCCTGATTGTTTGAATAAAAACGGCTCAGGGGCAAAGTTAGATCAAAGCGCAGACCCATATCACAAAGATCTGTTACACTGGCTTCCTGACTTAAATCCAGCTTTTCGCCACGCTTTAAGATGGTAAACAGCATTTTTAAGTTCTCGCCACCATCACTGCCCAGCAGCAATTCGAGATTTTCCATCACCGGGGTTTCAATCCGGCTGAAGCCATGAGAACGGTAGACTGCCAATATCTGTTGCTCCAACCGATCCCGAATTTTCATTTCCTCGGGCAAAATATCCCGGGTACCTCTCACAGGTTTTGAACTGATCATCTGGTCACCTTCTATACTAAATTAATTTGCTTGAACGCTTTTTTGCCCTTTTTGAGAACAATTTTCTTGTCTTTAAAATCTGCCAGTGTTACCAGCCGTTTAAAATCGGATACTTTTTCACCATTTAGCAGAACTCCGCCCTGGTCAATCAAACGACGTCCCTCACTGCGGGTAGGGATCAACTTCGCCACTTCGAGTATTGACAGGATATCCATGCCGTCGCCCAATTCCGCTTGCAATAAATCCACACTTGGAATTTCAGCATCTCCCTGATCGCCAGCAAAAAGCTTGCGGGCCGCACTTTGAGCTTCCTGAGCTGCTTCCGTGCCATGGATAATCTCAGTAACGGTAAACGCCAGGATTTCCTTGGCCTGATTGATTTGGGAGTCTTTAAGGGCTCCCAAACGCCGCACCTCATCCATCGGAATGAAGGTCAAAAGCGCCAGACATTTTTCCACATCAGCATCGGCAATGTTTCGCCAGTACTGGTAAAATTCGTAGGGCGATGTTTTTTCCGGATCCAACCACAATGCCCCTTTGGCTGTTTTGCCCATTTTAATACCCTCACTGGTGGTCAGTAGTGAGAAAGTCATGCCATAGACCTGTTTTGCATCTTTGCGACGAACCAGCTCAACGCCAGCAATAATATTTGACCACTGGTCATTGCCACCAAACTGCATCTTACAGCCCTGTTCTTTATGCAGCACATAAAAATCATAGGCCTGGAGCAGCATATAATTAAATTCCAAAAAGGTCAGTCCTTTTTCGAGCCGTGATTTATAGCAATCCGCCGTCAGCATCCGGTTAACTGAGAAATGGGTTCCAATTTCCCGTAAAAAGTCAATGTAATTAAGCGGCAGCAACCACTGGGCGTTATTGAGCATCACCGCCTTGTCATCTTCAAAGGTCAGAAATTTTTCAAAGACCTTTTTGAATTTTTCACCATTCTCAACAATCCGTTCCAACGTCATCACCTGACGCATATCAGATCGGCCAGAAGGATCACCAATCATCGTGGTTCCACCTCCGATTAAGGCAATCGGTCGATGGCCATGACGTTGCATGTGAGCCATCACCATAATCTGAATGAAATGTCCAATATGAAGACTGTCAGCCGTTGGATCAAAACCAATATAAAAAGAAACGGATTCTTCCGCCAGTAATTTTTTTATCTCTTCTTCGTGGGTACATTGTTCAATAAAGCCCCGCTCCTGCAATACGTCAAATACACTTTCCATTTATCTCTGTCCTTTCCTTATTCAAGGGGTTTCCCCCGCAATTATTCTAAATAGTTTTGTTACTGTTTATCCCTGTAGTTTTTCAAGCGCCTCTTTTTTTCGTTCCCACCGAGTCAGTCCTTCTTCAAAAAACACTTTGATCACTGCAAACATCGGAATCGCCACAAACATCCCCAACAGGCCAAAAAGACTGCCCCCGACAATAACTGAGAACAATACCCAGAAGGGATTGAGCTCGACAATTTTTCCCAACACATTTGGTGCTAAAACATTACCATCAAACTGCTGGACAACAAGAATCCAGATTGCCACCCAAAAGGCCTTGGACGGATCATCAATAAAGGTGATGACAATAGCCGGTACCGCCCCAATAATTGGACCAAAATATGGAATCACATTGGTAACGGCAACAATCACACCAAATAAGGGTGCATAATCCACGCCAATCACCAAAAGTCCCAGATAAAATAAAAATCCAATCAGCATTGATGTCAGAATTTTTCCGGTAAAATATTTGTAAAAAATTTCATCAATGGTCAGGATCGCCCAATGACTTCCATTGTATAAGGTCTTGTTTAACACCGCTTTAGCAAAACGATCGACCTGATCACTGATTTTTTCCTTATCCAGCATTAAATAGAGCCCAACAAAAAAAACAATAAAAAAGCTGATGACAAAGCCGATGGTTCCTTTTAAAAAGACAAAGGCAAAATTACCGATATTTTTAATGGAGTCCGGATTAGCCCCAAAATATGTGGTCAGCTGATTGAGTACATCCATTGCCGTCATATTCTGCAGACTATCGATTGCTACCTTCAGTTCAGTTAAAATATCCTGTGCGGCTCCACCTTTAGCCAGACTTTCTCCCAGATAGTTATCAATGATTGTTAAGTACTCGGGAGTCTGGGCAATCAGACCGGTCAGACTCTCGATCACCGATGGAATCGTCGCATAAAAAAACAATACAATTAAGATAATGGTGATCACATAGACAATCAGAATTGAAAGCAAGCGAACCACCCGGGCCTTGTTTTGGCTTCGGGGAACCGTTTTAAAGATAAACTTTTCCACTCCCCGCATTGGCCGGAATAAAAAATATGCCAGCACTACACCCAACAGAATCGGCATCAATACTTCCAGAGTTCTGGTAATCATGCCACTTAGTGTTTGGGTAACGACGCCAAAATTATCCAATAATTTATATGACAAAATTAGGATAAGTATCCCCACTAACAGATAGCTGTATTTTTTTACAAGTTCCTGATCGATTTTAAATTTCAACCGCTCCTCCAATACTGTTTTTAATTCGAGTTATATCTTAACATTTAACCGGAAAAAATTAAAGCAGTTTCAGCCAGATTCTTAAATTATGATTAAACAAAACCGCATTAATACCCGTATATTTTAAAGTTTTCCTTGTCTTTTAGAGAAATCTATCATAATATTTTTATAGTTAATTCTTTTTTTAGGAGAAATCATGATCTATATCGCTATTATTCTTTTTGCTATATTTCTTGACCAGTATTCGAAATACCTGGTCGTTGCCCATATAAAACCGATTGATACCTTACCACTTATTCCTGATGTTTTTCATTTAACCTATGTCGAAAATACCGGTGCTGCATTCAGTCTGATGACTAATAAACAGATTTTCTTAATTCTTATGACCCTGGTTTTTATTGGGGTTCTCATCTATTTTTTAATCAAGATACCAGATATCCGGGAGAATCGAGTTATTAAAACCGCTCTTGCCTTCATCATCGGCGGTGCTGCCGGGAATTTACTGGATCGCCTGCGTCTGAATTTTGTCGTGGATTTTCTTGATTTTCGAGTTATCAAATTTGCGATCTTTAATTTCGCCGACATCTTTGTAGTTTGTGGGAGCATTATCCTTGTCATTGCGCTGTTCACCAATAAAAATTTTTTGGAAAACAATGACTTTGGTAGTCTGGAGTAGATCAATTAAAAATACTGCAGCTAAACAAAACGCCTCCCGGGATAAAACAAAAATTGTCTTATCCCGGGAGGCGTTTTTTGTCTACTCGTTTTTTTTGAGCAAACCAAGCATGCTGTCGCCAGTCGTATAGATATGATCGCAGGCGGCCAGATTGGCTTTTCGGCACTCACCCTTTTCGATCTGTCTGATTATTTCCATATGCTGATTGACCAGCGGCGTTTTATCTTCAATGCGATGGACGTATTCAGCCCGAAACCGCTGCATCTGCTCCCGCAGACTATTGATCATTGCCTGTAATTTGACATTTTTTGATGCAGTATAAATCGTTTCATGAATCTGCATATCATGTTTGATGATTCCCTCTTCATCATTATGCAACGCCGACTCTCCAAACAATTCGTTAGCTTCATAGAGCCTGCTGATTTCCTCTTTGGTGGCATTCATGGCCGCCAGCTCAGCTGCCAACCCTTCCAGTGCCCGGCGGATTTCCATCATTTCTTTGAGATCGTTCACTGACATTGGTGTCACATAGACACCTTTTCTTGGTACCATTTTTACCAGCCCCTCCAGTTCAAGCTTCCGGATGGATTCTCGCACCGGAGTCCTGCTGACGCCCATCTGTTCAGCCAACTGAACCTCCATTAAACGCTGTCCCGGTTGGAGTTCACCGGTAATAATAGCGCAGCGGATGGTTTCAAAAACAATTTCCCGCAATGGCTTACAGGAACTTATATCAAGACTTAAGCCTTTTTTATCATCCCACATCGTTTTCTCCTTCTTCAGTGTTGCTTAAAAAACACATTGTATATTTTTCTTTGAAAAATCGCCAGGATTTTTCCGCCAATTCATGGTTCTGATAATACCCAATGACCGTCGACCCGCTACCGGTCATGACGGCGGCCAAAGCCCCCTGTTCCATCATTTGGTTTTTAACCGTCTTTATTTCAGGATATTCGGCAAAAGCTACGGCTTCAAAAACGTTTCCCAGTTTCATTTTTAACATATCATACGCATCATCCTGCAACAGCTTGATAATCTCCGGAATATCCGGATGATTTTCGATCATTGATTCATCCAGTTTTTTAAAGGCCCAGGGGGTGGCGATATCAATATCTGGTTTTACCACCAGAACTATCATTTTCCTCAGGTCTTTTAGCGGAGTGATTTTTTCGCCGATCCCTTCTACCAGAGCCGTACCACCAACCAGACAGTACGGTACATCTGCCCCAATGGTAACGCCAATTGCCAAAAGCTCCGATTGCGTTAGCCCCAGTTGCCAAAGACGATTCAGACCATTTAAGGCAGCCGCTGCATCACTGCTGCCTCCAGCCAGGCCAGCCTGAGTTGGAATTCGCTTTTCCAGATGAATTTTAGCTCCCTGTTTGACATCGAACTGACGCTGCAGTTTATGGGCTGCTTTGATCACCAGATTTCGCTCATCCAGAGGAATGGTATCCTCGTTGGACGTTAAACTAATTCCCGTCGCACAGGATTCAAAGGTCAATATATCATCCAATTCGATTAAATGATTAATCATCTTCATTTCATGATAACCATCTTCCCGGATGCCAACAACATCCAAAGATAGATTCACTTTAGCTTTGGCCTTTAACACAACCTTATTCATCTTTCCTCACATTGCACTCATAATATTGTATACTTTATTCATTATAACACAGTCCCTCCCTGATTCAAATAAAAATCATGGTTATAATCCAATTTTATAGTGTATAATCAAGACATTAACTTACCCAAATCCACTCATCACCACTATATTTAGGAGAATAAACGATGGCTATCCATTTTGACAACGATTGGGAACAACCCATTCAACACGAATTAAAATCCGACTACTACCGGAACCTGCGGCATTTTTTGATTAACGAATATCAGAACCGGGTTGTTTACCCCCCCATGCATGATATCTTCAATGCCTTTCACCTGACGCCATTGTCGCAAACAAAGGTTTGTATCATTGGCCAAGACCCCTACCACGGTCCCGGGCAAGCCCATGGCCTGGCTTTTTCAGTCAAACCTGGCGTAGCAATTCCCCCTTCGCTGCAAAATATCTATAAGGAGCTGGAAGCTGATTTAGGTTGCCCGATACCCCGCCATGGCTGTTTGACCGACTGGGCCACACAGGGAGTGCTGCTACTCAATGCCGTACTCACCGTCCGGGGTGGTGAAGCAGGTTCTCATCGAAATGCAGGTTGGGAGATTTTTACCAGTCAGATCATAAAATTGTTAAACACCCGAGCTGAACCAGTTATTTTTATTCTTTGGGGCCGGGATGCCCAAAACAAAAAATCTCTAATTACCAACCGCCATCATCCCATCATTGAATCCGCCCATCCCAGTCCTTTGTCAGCCCACCGTGGTTTTTTTGGCAGTCGGCCCTTTTCCAAAGCTAACCAGCTGTTGCAAGCCCAGGGAATTGCGCCCATCGACTGGTGCATTAAGGATCTTGAGACATCCAATGGAGCAAACTAATGGATCTCAACATCTTAATATGGATTCATCAGCATCTGGTTTTTGAACAGCTTAACGTTTTTTTTATTTTTATCACTAATTTATGGGGCGATGGTATTCTAACGGTTATTCTTACACTGTTTCTGCTAATAAAAAAAGAAACCCGTTTAACGGGTCTCGTCATTGCCGTTTCACTCCTATTAAATCTTTTGATTGTTAATTTAACACTTAAACCACTGGTGGCCAGACCCCGCCCCTATACCCTGTACGAGATCGAAATGCTGTTACCCATTCAGGCCGATTTTTCTTTTCCATCCGGTCACAGCTCGTCCGTTTTTGCCTTTGTCTGGGCATATCTCATTACCCGCAAAGACCGAATACGCTGGGTTTTTCTGGGTTTTGCTCTGCTGGTTTGTTTTTCACGACTTTACCTTTTTGTTCATTACCCCACCGATGTTCTGGCCGGGATTATCATTGGCATCCTCTGTGCTCTTTTTTCCCGGTGGTTGGTTTTTCGTTTTTCCGACACCCCCTGGATGCATAAGCTGCTGGACTGAAAAATGGCTCTGATTATTCAATCAGAGCCATTTTTTTCCTTATATCCACTACTTCTTCCAAACTAAGCTGTCCAGGGGCAGTTTTCCCGGCGCCAGCCACAAAAGTCAGTGAACCACCACACAGTTCGGGGGCGATGCGCGTTATTGATCCCTTTACTCCCATGGCAATGGCAATCATCGCTTTGGGAAATTTCTCATTATAGGTGAGTGTTACCTGCATCAGACGGCGAACATCGTCCGTTGACTGGGGCATTACTGCCAACTTAAGTAGATCTCCACCGGCCTCCTCCATGGCTGTAAAAATATCCCATATCTTAGCTGAAGCCGGAGTTTTCCCAAAATCATGGTATGATACAATCCACTGAGTCTCACTTGTTTTAAGAGCCTCTTTGATCCTTGTCAAAAAAGCAGCCTCGTTGTTAAGTTCCACATCCACATAGTCAACCCGGTTACTTTTTATTGCAGCAATCACCGCAGCTGCTCGAATCTCATCGGAAGTTTCGACAACACCACCTTCACAATGACTGCGATAAGTATAAATCAACCCCTGATCAGGCATTCTGATTTTCATTTCACTTAACAATTCCTGTTCGTCTGCAACGGTAAGAATCTCTCCCGGCATAAAATGATCCCGACGCCACTCCAGAAAATCACAGCCATTTGCCACCCCCACTTCAACATCAGCCAACAGTTCATTACGATTGGCGCTGATCAATGGAACACACGAGGTAAAAGTGTTTTTTTCGATTAATTTATATGTCTTTTGCCTATCCATAAAATTCTTCCTTCCAAATCTTTCGCTCATCGTAGCGAATACCATCCTGGTGACAGCAGATCGTTACTTGTGGTTTAAAAGCCCGATATTTTTGATCTCCACCGAAATGGTACCATCCGGATTATTTTTAAATTCGATAATGTCATTTCGCTTTAGCTGATCCGTAGGGATACTGATTTCAATACCGGTATCGGTAATGAACTTTTGCTTACTGAATATTTTCTTTTCGATATTTGACGTAACCGGAATCCTTTTATCATAAAGCCCCTTTTCTTCCAACGACGATCTGAAACGCTCCTGAATGGTCGAATCCCCATCAAAAACGACTTTAGCCAGATTATCGACATCAATTTCGTTTTCGGTTTCATAGTCGCCTGCCAACACCGTTTTAACTGCATTCAGCTTTTCATAATCACCGCCATATTCTCTGACAATCACTTCTTTGACAGTTTTATCAATAATGTCAAAAGCCTCCTTTTCGGAAATCGCCGGCTCACAAAAAATCAATTGGCTGGAAATATAATAAGCCTTCTCGTTATTGATCAGATATTGTTTTTCCTTTAGAAGCAGCTCATCGCTGGCCAGGTTGATAAGAATAAACTCATCCAGTTTCTGACTTTCCGTTGGCAGTACACAGGGCTGAACCAGAATATCATTTGTCAGACCATTGTCGGTATTGACGTAGTGGATGTATCCCTGTTTGTAATTAAATTTGAAAATTCCCAGATAGTTTTCATGTTCGATGTTAAAGTCCACAAAAACCAGATCGGCGGAGGGTATCTCTATATTTTCCAGCATATAGTCAAAAAACAACTGCGATATTTCAGAGCTAACTCGGATCAGCTCATGGGGATTATTCTTATAATCAATGATTCGCTCTTTAAAAGGACTCCCCACCCGAAACATGGTTCGTTTAATTTCCGGATCCTTTAGCGATCTTAACACATGTTTTTCGACATATTCTTTGATCAACACCGTCATATTTAAAAGCATGTCCGATAACACCGGGATACTTGCATTGGTATCCAAAACATGTAAAATTGCTTTGTTAATACTGATTTCTGGTTTCATTTCATTTTCCTATTCTTATTACGTTTGATCAGATGACATTCAACAAACTTTCGGGTAAATAAAAAACAGCCACGAATGACTGTTTAAGCACGTTTATGGTACGCCCAGAGGGGCTCGAACCCCCAACCTACTGGTTCGAAGCCAGGCACTCTATCCAATTGAGCTATGGGCGCACATAAGTAGATTAAAAAGAATGACTCGGACAATCGCCCAAATCGCTTCAAATTTATTAAATTTTGGAGCGGAAGACGGGATTTGAACCCGCGACCCTCGCCTTGGCAAGGCGATGCTCTACCACTGAGCCACTTCCGCTTATAATTGGTGCGGATGAAGGGACTTGAACCCCCACATCATTCGATACTAGATCCTAAGTCTAGCGCGTCTGCCAATTCCGCCACATCCGCTAAGCAATGCTGTCATCTGTAACGTGCTTGATTATAATAACAAAATACGTAGGCTTTGTCAACCCACTTTGAAACTTTTTTTATATTTTATATGCTGTCTTTAAATAATTCCATTATATTATTTTTTGAACCATAGATCAAAACCCGGTCTCACTGTTTAATTTCATCAGAAGAAATAACATGATCCATGATTATATTCCCCCGTTTGATTAACAAAACATTTAATTTATAGGTATGCCGAAAATTCATTTCCAATAAGGTTTTATCTCTGATCTCCGGGGGAATGCAGGTTACAAAAACCTCAGCGATGAGCTTATCGTGAAACATTTCCAGAATGCGAACATTATTACAAAATGCTCCCTTTGTTTTGTTTTTAGCCAGGCGCTCCACTAATTCATCAAATTTTCGGATGATCCATTTTGATCGGGTTATCACTAAAATTACCACAAGAAAAACCAGTGAATAAAGTATTGTCATCCAATTGATCTGATCCCCTGAAGAACGAATAAATAAATTGACTAAAAGCGAAACCCCGGAAACCGCAAACAGATAGCCAAACAGCATCATCACTCGAGCCAAATTACGCCTCGCCGCCGAATTAAGGATCAATTCGCTTTCTCTCGTGGTAAAGCCGCTGTTCGTCATACAGGATACCGCCT
Source organism: Acetobacterium sp. MES1 (assembly GCF_002237635.1). Taxonomy (NCBI): domain Bacteria; kingdom Bacillati; phylum Bacillota; class Clostridia; order Eubacteriales; family Eubacteriaceae; genus Acetobacterium; species Acetobacterium sp. MES1. The sequence goes on along the minus strand of NZ_MJUY01000054.1, from coordinate 5,850 downwards.
GAAAACGGGCCTTATCTTCCCGCAGACCGGTCAGACGAAAAAGCACGGTAAATATCTCCACCAGGATAAAATAGGCAATTATCAGGACAAAAAAACTAATCAGTGATACATTAAAACTCATACTACTCCTTTTTAAAGGCCACCGATCCGAATCATTTACCGGCATGACCTTCAGATTTATATTATGCCGCACGATCCCGATTAAATCAAGTCTCGTCTTTTTTTGATATGATTTTTTAACTCACTGGGGGTATTTAAATTGCAGAACATATCCCAGTCGGGACTGAACTCTCGCCCTTTTTTCTCATCAATATAATAGAGATTTTCATGCTCAAAGCATTTATAAATGCTCTTGCGCCCTGTTTCCAGGAAAGAAGCTACTTTAGGGCCAAGATCAGCACGATAGAACGCATTAAAGGGTTCGATCCACTCTTCAAAACGGGTAACGCAACCACCTACATCAGGATTGTTCTCAATCAGTCGCTTCATGTATACCACATAATCATGATTATAAACCGGCATGTCACAAGCTGTTACATAAAGATACTCAGATCGGGCATGCAAAAGACCGGTATAAATACCTACCAGGGATGCCGACACCTCCACAGCATCTGGATACACACCCCGAATCCCAGCAATTTCGGGCAGATCTTCTGGTTTTGATCCGGCAATAATAATATCTTCAAAATCTAAGGAAAGCTGTTTAACAATGCGATTGATGATATTTTCGCCATCAATCCGTAATTTTTTTTTGTCATATCCCATTCGTCGACTGAGGCCCCCCGACAAGATTACTGCTGTACCAAACTTCTTCAAATCCATCCTCCTTTAATCGAAAAAGGGTGCTTATGCGCACCCTTTTTGGTTTGTGACTATTTACTTACTAATATTGACTTTGACAACTTTAAATGGTGGAATTTTAGCTATTGGATCTAATTCTCCGCCGGTTAGATGATTAGCACCGCTGTTTCCATAATGGAATGGCATGAACAGATTCGTTTCCATAATTCCCTTATTGAAACGGGTTTTTGCAGAAACATTTCCTCTGGGCGACGTAACGGTAATGAAATCTCCCTCATTGATGTCATATTCTTTAGCTGTTTCGGGATTGATTTCGACAAATGGGTCACCAGCGATTTCCTCGATTCCTGGTGTCCGCATGGTCATGGTTCGGGTATGATAGTGCTGCAAAATACGACCGGTCATCAGAATCAGTGGGTATTTTTCATCAGCCTGATCTTCAGGTGGGATATAATCGGCAATCATAAAGGCCCCTAAACCGCGTGTGAATTTTTCAGCATGGAGGAATTTTGCCCCCTCTGAATCCTTACTCAGGCATGGCCATTGAATCCGATCGCCATTTCTGAGTCGTTCATGAGAAACCCCGGTGTAGCTGGGAGTTACAGAGGCAATCTCATCCATGATTTCTTCTGCACTGTTAAAGTCGAAGCCTTTGGCTCCCAGCTTCTGAGCAATTAAAGAAATAATTTCCCAGTCATTCTTAGCTTCTCCGGGAGCTTCTACCGCTTTTCGGAGTAACTGAATACGGCGTTCCGTATTGGTGAAGGTACCATCCTTTTCAGCATATACAAAGGCTGGCAGGACAACATCCGCATACTCTGTCGTTTCAGTTAAGAAGATGTCCTGGACTACAACAAAATTGGCTTTTTCAAGAGCATGTTTAACATGATTTGTGTCCGGATCAGAAACAACTGGATTCTCGCCCATGACGTATAAGAATTTTACGGTTCCGTCGCCGACCCCATTAATAATTTCAGTCAGTGTTTTGCCAGCATTTTGTGGCAGTTTGACATCCCAGGCTTTTTCGAATTTTTCCACCACTTCCGGGTTGGCGGTTTTCTGATAACCTGGCAAATCGCCTGGTAATGCGCCCATATCACAGGCTCCCTGAACATTATTCTGACCACGCAATGGATTAACACCGCATCCTTCACGGCCGATTTTTCCAGTCAGCATCGCCAGATTGGCGGTTGACATAACACCATCGGTACCGGTTTTATGCTGTGTGACACCCATGGAATAAAAGATTCCACCCTTGTCTTTGGTTGCATAGAGAAGTGCCGCTTTACGCATATCTTCAGGATCAACACCACAGATTTCAGCACATCCTTCAACAGTCAGCGTATCCATAAATTCTTTAAACGCTGCATAGCCTTCGGTTCGTTCATTGATAAAGTTTTTATCTTCCAGACCAGCGTCCAGAATGGCACGCATCATTCCATTAAGTAATGGGACATTGGTTCCCGGTTTAATCTGTAAATATACATCGGCGTATTTTGCCAGTTCGATTTTTCGTGGTTCGGCTACAATCAGAGCTGCCCCTTTTTGTTGTCGCTGTTTTATTTTAGCACCAATAACCGGATGAGTTTCGGTGGTATTGGAGCCGGTAACAAACATAACATCCATTAAATCCACTTCATCAATACTATTGGTCATCGCCCCACTACCAAATGATTTAGCCAGACCGGCAACAGTTGAAGCATGACAAAGTCGGGCACAATGATCAACGTTGTTGGTTTCACCAACAGTACGAATAAATTTCTGGAAAACATAATTATCCTCATTCGTACATCGGGCTGAAGACAGCCCCGCAACTGCCTGAGGACCTTCTGCTTTAGCTTCTTTTAGTTTCTCTGCTACTAAGTTTAAGGCTTCTTCCCAGCTTGCTTCTTCCAGAACACCGTTTTTGCGGATTAACGGCGTTGTTAAACGATCAGGGCTGCTGACAAAATCATAAGCAAAGCGTCCTTTGACACATAAAAGATTGTCATTAACATTTCCTTCTGTGCTATAAATGTCAGTAATCTTATTATCTATTATTTTTAAATTCAAGGTACAGCCTACTCCGCAATATGGACAAACAGTCTGAACTGTTTTGGCATAGGCAAAGGGTTTAAACTGTTTCGGTGCCAATGCACCAGTCGGACAGACTGCAATACAGTTACCACAGCTGACACATTCTGATTTCCCTCTGGGCGTTTCGAAAACCGGATTGATATTGGTTTCATAACCACGGTCACATTGGGCTAAAATATGGTTGCACTGAAGGTGTTCGCAAACTTTGATACATCGATTACAGAGTACACATTTATTGGGATCATAGGTATAAAACGGATTGGAATCATCGATGGGTTTTGTCATCACCCGTTCGGTACCGAAAGCCTTAACCGCATCATATTCAATGCAATTCGCATTGAATTCAACAAATTCGCAACAACCATATTTATAACATGTCATACAGTCAAAGGTATGATCTGACATGAGCATTTTTAATACAAATCGGCGCGCTTCTCTTACCTCCGGCGTATTGGTATTAACCACCATACCTTCCGCTACTGGAGTTGAGCAGGAAGTTTCAAGTCTTCTCGCTCCAACGACTTCAACAAGACACATACGACAGCTGCCTTCCGGTGTGAAGTCTTTAAAATTACATAATGTCGGAATGTCGATACCGATGGAACGTGCTGCTTTCAGTATTGTAGTTCCTGGTTCGACACTAACTTTTTGTCCATCAATTGTCAAATTAACCATAAATTTATTTCTCCCTTCTTTTAGGATTCCATTATATTCTATAACTTTTAATTTGTCATTGATGTTTTTTAGTTAAATGATTCTTTTCTCGGATGATTTAAGAAATACATACTTATCGTCTTAGTAAAATCACCAAGAATCCCTGTCGGATGGGATTTTGCAATGCTTTACAAAACGATATTCTGGATCTGAATTTATAATGATTGTATGTTTGTGATTTAACTAACAAAAATTAAATGCGAATAAAATACTACTTCGGAAAATAGCAACAATAACGAGTAATTTTCCGACGTTAAAAAATGACTGTCGATTAAACTACCACAAAATTTTTATAGCAATCTCAATTCTATCAGTTATTACTGATAATTTTTACAGGAATTTGTAATTCACTTCCAAATTTATATGAGTCAAGTTAGAACTATTTTAGAGAAAAATAAAAAAGTGCAAAATTGTTATACACAACTTTACACTTACGTTTTGACGATCATCTTATTGGAGCGGAAGACGGGATTCGAACCCGCGACCCCCGGCTTGGGAAGCCAGTGCTCTACCACTGAGCCACTTCCGCAACGCTTATATTATAACAACAAATCCATTCTTCTGCAAGTAATTATTTCATACAAATGATGTTTTTGTTGAATTTTATTAACAAAAAAGTAAAAAACCGCAAATCATGCGGTTAGCTTTTTTAATGGTGACCCATGGGCGACTTGAACGCCCGACACCCTGATTAAAAGTCAGATGCTCTACCAACTGAGCTAATGGGTCATGATGGTGGGAGAAGATGGATTCGAACCATCGTAGACGTCGTCAACGGATTTACAGTCCGCCCCCTTTAGCCACTCGGGCATTCTCCCATCCGAATTTTGACAAAAAAATGGAGCTGATGAACGGACTCGAACCGTTAACCTGCTGATTACAAATCAGCTGCTCTGCCAATTGAGCCACATCAGCTTAATAAAAAAGTATTGATACATTGAATTACTTACTGCTAATACACTACAGATAACTAAGTGATTCGCACCAAAATTTTGACTCGCTACTCTCGTCAATTTTGGGCTCTCTACTTATGCCAATTGAGCCACATCAGCTTAATGATAATTGTTTGACATACTATTATGTTTTGTAAATGGCGACCTGGAAGAGACTCGAACTCTCGACCTCCAGCGTGACAGGCTGGCATTCTAACCAACTGAACTACCAGGCCGCTTGGATGGATATTAAATTTGGTGACCCCTAGGAGACTCGAACTCCTGTTACCGCCGTGAAAGGGCGGTGTCTTAACCGCTTGACCAAGGGGCCTTGCTTAAAAGAGCGGATATGAAACGGTCTGCTTCACACCCGCTTTGTTCCTTAATGGCTCCCCAGGCTGGATTCGAACCAGCAACCTATCGGTTAACAGCCGAGTGCTCCACCGTTGAGCTACTGAGGATTATTTAAAATCCCGCAACGTCCTATCCTCCCAGGCAGTTGCCCACCAAGTACTTTCGGCGCTGGAAGACTTTACTTCTGTGTTCGGTATGGGAACAGGTGTGGCCCTTCCGCCATCGTCGCGAGATTAATTAACTATTTAATTATTATTGCATTTATCAATTGTCTTTTATGATCACGCAGTGATCATTCAAAACAGCACAGTGTATAAATTCTTGGATCAAGACCTCGGTCGATTAGTACTGGTCAGCTCCATATGTTGCCATACTTCCACATCCAGCCTATCTACCTGATCGTCTATCAGGGACCTTAACCTTTCGGTGAGATATCTTATCTTGAGGGGGGCTTCGTGCTTAGATGCCTTCAGCACTTATCCCTTCCAAACTTAGCTACCCAGCTATGCTCCTGGCGGAACAACTGGTGCACCAGTGGTTTGTCCGTTCCGGTCCTCTCGTACTAGGAACAGCTCCTCTCAAATATCTAACGCCCACGACGGATAGGGACCGAACTGTCTCACGACGTTCTGAACCCAGCTCGCGTGCCTCTTTAATGGGCGAACAGCCCAACCCTTGGGACCTGCTTCAGCCCCAGGATGAGACGAGCCGACATCGAGGTGCCAAACCTCCCCGTCGATGTGGACTCTTGGGGGAGATAAGCCTGTTATCCCCGAGGTAGCTTTTATCCGTTGAGCGATGGCCCTTCCACTCGGAACCACCGGATCACTAAGCCCGACTTTCGTCCCAAATTTAATATCCATCCAAGCGGCCTGGTAGTTCAGTTGGTTAGAATGCCAGCCTGTCACGCTGGAGGTCGAGAGTTCGAGTCTCTTCCAGGTCGCCATTTACAAAACATAATAGTATGTCAAAC
>NZ_MJUY01000053.1:0-3560 GCF_002237635.1 Acetobacterium sp. MES1 | reverse complement strand
ATTCCATAATATGAACGTCTGTCCATAACTGATGTTGAAAAATCTTTTGTCATTTTATCCTCCGAAATTTTTTATTTTTTTATTTTGTCCTTTTGATTCTTTTATATTTATGTTAAAAGTAATTTTACTTAAATAAATATCATGTCATTGATAGAGAGTCCAGGGTGCACAAGTTACTACTAATTAGTAATATTGTCAACACATATTTTCATATTTTTTATTTCATTTTAAATCCATGAAAAAACGACTATGATTTATTCATCCTTAGCCGTTTTTTTAACATGCAATTTTATTTTTCAAAAATTTTCAAAAGTCTCAAGTAATGATTTGCTTCACGAAGCGTATGGTCTCCCAATAACGGTATGATGATTGACTTAATCTTACATTCAATCAATCCCTGTGTTCCCTGTGCCTTGAAATTGCGTATTGCTTCTGTTGCTTTAAGACTTGCATCAGTAACCTGAGCTAAAGGAATTGTCCTGTCCATAGCAGCTTTTGAAGCTAAAGTCAATTCATCAAACTCACGCCCAAAATCATTTGCTGTATTGAACAATTCTTCTTCGGTAGGATCAAGAAGACCGCGAATGAATTTTGAATGTTCTGCCATTATTCTATTCCAGAACATTTCCTGTTGCGCAGCTTCCATTTCCATATTTATTACTTCTCTGTTTTGAAGTCTCTTAATCATTTGCAAGTAAAGATCAGCTTCACGCATGATGTGATCTACCATCAAAGGATATGTTGACGTAAACATTTTACATGAAAGAATATTTCTTAAAATATTTGCTTTCTTTGTTTCCCAGTCGCATCCATCTTTTAAACAGATCAAAAATGCTTGTAGCATTCCATTTTTGTCGATATCTAAAAAAGCATCGCTTATGTGTGTTTGCCCATCTTCGCCGATGAACTCCTTACCTTGTTTGTATAGCTTAATTATTGTTTTTTTATAATAAGTATTTTCCATTATTCCCATGCTTCCTGTTATGTTTTTAAAGGTGATCTTTCCCTTTTTCGTCATTTCGATAATATTAAAATGTCCGTTTTGTTCCAGCTTTTTATTTTCGATTGTAATTGTTCCAGAAGTGCCATCTTTGTAAAAAATTTTAAAAGTCTCAGTTTTCATTTCTATTCTCCTTTAAATTTTATTTGTTTGGTTCTATGGTTTTATTATACGCCTTATAAGACGTAAAGTCAAGAGCTTATGAAAAGTTTTTAAATAATTTATCCATTGACCTCAGCCCCGAACAGGTGTACTATAAAACAAACGTTCTTTGAGGTGATAAAATGAAATTAGTAAAGAAGTTTGTCGAAGTCATCGCAAAATTTGATGAAGATGGCATAACCCCGCTATCGATCCAGTGGCCCGACGGTCGGATCTTTGAAATTGACAGCATCCTGGATGTCCGGCCAGCTGCATCAATCGCAGTTGGTGGTTTGGGGGTCAGGTATAAGTGTAAAATAGCCGGCAAGGAAAGGCTGCTGTTTTATGAGGAGCCCCGATGGTTTGTGGAAGCGAAAAGCCCGGGTTAATCACCCGACAGGTTTTATCGTCTTGAATCTAAAGCTTTTTCCTTCAACAAATCACGCCACTTGATCCCATATTCCAAATTAATCTTATCGACAAGTAAATTTCGATCTTGATCGGTGATTATCTCGGCACGAAAACAAAACAAGAGAGCTCCAAGCGCCATGTCACGGATCATTTTAAGTGATTCGGCATCTTTGGCAACGTCCATTTCGCTATAGGTGTCACTTAGGTATTGGTCAAGAGCGGCGTTAAAATTTTCCATAATTCCCCCTATTATTTTATCCGAAACAAATAATTTAGTTAAATTATAGCGGCTTCTCGGTTATTTGTAAATTATTCTTTTTTATTTATTGAATTTCAATAAATGTAAGCGTATACTTTGATTATTGAGAAATATAAGGAGGGTAAATTTGTGAAGAAGAGCATTCGAAAGCTGACAATTATATCGTTATCGTTGCTGCTGGTTATTGGGTTGATCCCAACCAGTGTCATGGCTACTTCAGATCCTACAGTGAGTTACTGCACCCATGTTCAAAATGTGGGCTGGCAAGATTATGTTGGACCCGGGAAAATGAGCGGTACAGAGGGTAAATCTTACCGATTAGAGGGTATCAAGATTAACTTGGACGCTCAAGGTTACGATCTCGGCATTGAGTATCAAACTCATGTCCAAAACATCGGGTGGGAAGCGAATACCGAAAAGGGATGGTCAACATCTAATGGCTTTTCCGGTACTGAAGGATTGGGGTATAGACTCGAAGCGATCCAGATCAAGTTAACCGGAGCCGATGCCGATAAATTTAACATTTACTACAAAGTTCATGCGCAAAATGTTGGCTGGATGGGATGGGCCAAAAATGGAGAGCCAGCTGGAACGGCTGGTTATGGATATCGCTTAGAAGGAATTAAGATTGTTATTTCACCTGCAAACGAAGATCCTCCAGAGCTTGGATCAGGAACAGCTTTTAATGATGCTACTATCCCTCAATTCAAAGAGGCATATAAAAATGTTGTCTATCAGTTGTTTGTTCAGAACGGGAAAACTTATGGATACTCACAATATGCCTGCCCATATAGCTTGTTTGATATCGACAGTAATGGGATCCCTGAATTGTTCGTTAAAAAAGGGATCAGTGAAGCGAACTACGAATATGTTATTTATACATTTGAGAACGACCAGGCTAAGTTTATAGGGACGACAAACGGCGGCCATGCATCACTATTCGGGAAGACAAATGGAACCAGCGGCGAATTGCTTTTGCGAATGGCCCATATGGGATATCAGCAAATTAGCGAAATTGGATATGTAAATGGGGAGATCACAACAAACATGATCTCAAACGAAGAGCTTCCGGCCGGAGTTGATTACTTTAAAACTAGTTATCCAGTCCCATGGGCCTATGCTCGGGATACGTCTTTGCTTAACTGATTTATTGGCGAAAACGAGAAGTATAAGCAATTTTATAACGAAAATACATCAGATAACCACAAGTTTTCGATAAATCGCCCATATTTCCGTTTTAACCAGTTTTATCTTTCACAGGTAATAAGTTGACCTGATAAAACAAGATATAAAGTCATTTTCGTTGGTCATCTGGAGGTTTTATGGTATAATTCTATTAATCGTTCCAACCGGACCTCTGATCCAAGTATAAACGAGGTTGGCCATAGAAATCAGGGTCGCATTATAATTATGCGGCCTTATTTTTATGAAAAGAAAAAGGCCGGGGAAATCCCGAACCTTAATTCTTAACACACGTTCCAATATTAACATTCACATTTGAATTATTTAGTATATAATAGTAGAGTGAAATTTAAAACAGCTAATTAGGAGAAATTAAAATAGATATGAGCAAGAAAACAAGCAGTCGCAGACCTAAGATTATCAAAAGCTTTCTTATAAAAACCTTCGGATGTCAGATGAATGAAAATGACTCCGAAAAAATTTCGGGAATGTTAAAAGCCCTGGGCTACGTCGAAGAAATGGATGTCAACAAGGCCGGTCTGGTCATTCTTAACACCTGCTCGGTTC
>NZ_MJUY01000052.1:0-3695 GCF_002237635.1 Acetobacterium sp. MES1 | reverse complement strand
GCATAATGATTAATCATTATACCATAGTTAAAAAGCCGGGTTTAGCCGAAATAATTTGATTAAATCAAGACTGTTTTGACACTTATAATTTGACAATTAACACTAAATACACTGCTTTCAAATGGTTTTATAATAAATCATATTGTGGAGCCGCAGCCGCCGGAAAACATGATGGATATTCCGGGGATGCAGGATGAAATGCGCCGTCCCATGATGCTGATTGTATCGGCGAACAAAAAAGTGGATAGATAGAACTAAAACACCTATAAGGTATAAATGGAGGTAATTTATGTTTAAAGAAAAAATTATTATAGAGATGAAAGAAGTATTCAAAGAAATTCCTTTTGGCATAGAGCATACTCTCAAAGTTTTGAAAAATGCAGAAGATATAATGAAAGGAGAAAATATCGGAGAGGAAGAAAAAGAATTCATCAGTATTATTACTATACTACATGATATTGGTGCGGTTGAAGCACAAAAAAAATACGGTTCTATTGATGGTGTCTATCAAGAAAAGGAAGGACCAGAAGTAGCGAAAGAAATATTAAAAAAGGTAGGCTATAACAAAAATATTGATAGAATATGCTTTATAATAGGCAACCATCATACTCCATCTAAAATTGATGGACTTGATTTTCAAATACAATGGGAAGCTGATTTGCTTGAAAATTTAACGGTTATGGATAAAGAAAAAGAACAGGAAAAGATAAAAAAGTGTATAGATGAAAACTTTAAAACAAACACAGGAAAAAGGATAGCTTATAATCGCTTTATTTTAGATTAGTAGTAGATTATTACAGTTATGTATTTTATATCGCAAAGAAAAAATAGTAGTTAAGTTTAACCCTAGATAATAAGCAGCAAAGGAGTGCGATAAGATGATATCTAATAATACCTCCATGCCTACAACGGATGATGAGTTGCAAAAGAATACGGTTGGTTGTTAAGGATTCTGCTGATGAGTCATTCTACGTTCCAGTGTTGGAAGCGGCCGGATATGTGCTACAGATTCGAGAACCTGACTGGTTTGAGCATCGTTTGTTTAAAGGACCGGATACCGATATTAATCTGCATGTGTTCAGTTTGGGCACATCAGAGATTGATAGAATGTTACGCTTCCGTGATTGGTTGCGGACTAATGATACTGATCGGGACAAATATGCACAAGTCAAACGAAGCTTGGCAAAGAATAAATGGAGGCATGTCCAACACTATGCGAATGCTAAAACATCAATAGTACAGGAAATCATGAAAAGAGCGAATAGTAATAATGCTTAAGGAGAGTGTCATGTTTTCTTGGTTTGTTATAGGAGGTTATATCAATGAAAAATACAGTAGATAATTTGTCGAAAAGTAAAGTTATTTTAATGTGCGGCCCTGCGGGAGCAGGTAAATCAACACTAGCAAAAAAATTTGAAAGTACCGGGATGACAATACTATCTTATGATGAAGAATCATTCAAACGAGGTTTGAATGAACATCCTTTACCTCAGGAGGTTTTAGAAGATATTAAAACCTGAATGACATGGGGACGTTTCGTTTGTCATGCCCATCAAGCTGTGAATGACATGGGGACGTTTCGTTTGTCATGCCCATCAAGCTGTGATATACTTGAAAAAAAGCAGGAGGTGAAATCAGAAATGGCAAGACAAGCCCGGGTTAAAAGTGCAACCGGCATTTACCATGTAATGCTGAAGGGTCTGGATGGGCGTAATATTTTTCTGGATGATGCGGATCGATCAATTTTTATGGAAAAGCTGAATAAAGCCAGAGAAATCGGCGGCTTTGAGTTGTATGCCTATTGTCTGATGGACAACCACGTTCATCTGCTGATCAAAGAAGGCGAAGAACTGGGGACCAGCATCAAACGGATGACTGTTGGCTATGTGCAATTGCATAATAACAAATACGGTCGAACTGGGCACCTCTTTCAGAATCGTTTCAACAGCGAAGCCGTGGAGGACGACTTGTATCTGATGACGGTGGTTCGCTACATTCACTGCAATCCCATAAAAGCCGGAATAGCTTCCTGCTTGGAAGAATATCCGTGGAGCAGTTATCATCAGATCAGGCTGGCGTATCAGGGAAAGGCAACGTCACTTGATAGTGGGATAATCAAAGACTATTTTCCAACAGAAGCAGATTTTATTCGATTTTCTGAGGAAGAAAACCAGGACGAATGTCTGGATAACCGCTCAAAAACGAGATGGACAGATGAACGACTGACTGATCTGCTCAGCCAGAACCCCGAATACCGGAATCTGGGAGAATTGTCGGTAGACAAGCGAAATCAGCTGATCCGACAGATTCAGCAGGAAACCGGTGGCAGTATCCGTCAATTGAGCCGAGTGTTGGGACTGGGCAAGATGATGGTGGAGCGGGCCGTGAAATAACGAGCATGACAAACGAAACGTCCCCTTGTCATGCTGAATGGCATTAATATTCCCGAAAGAATAAGAATCGACACTGATAAGGGGGCTGTTTTGCCGGCCTGTGTCTATGTTGGAACCCATGTAGCGGAACCTGGGGTCATTAAACAAAAGGGTGGGAATGGGCGGATTATTTTTGGAGATGATCGAATCAAGGGTGCAAAGGCGGCTGTTCAAACAGCGGCGATCCTTAAAGAATTGAGTATTAACTGTGATTATTTGCCAAATCCTGATTTGGAGATTTGGACAAAATATTTGTTTATTGCGGCGTATGGCACCGTGACTTCAGCAACGGGGAAGACATTAGGGGAAGTTTATGAGAGTAATCAGTTAAAGAGTCATGTGAAAGCGATTATGACCGAAATTGTCGAATTAGCTTCTCAGAAAGGGGTCGAATTTGAAGAAATGGAAATAATGCGTTCGCTGGATAAGGCAAAATCATTTCCATTTGAGGCAAAAACATCTTTTCAAAGAGATTTTGAGAACCCGTTAAAGAAGAACGAAAAGGAGCTATTTGTCGATAATCTACTGGCGATTTCGGAAGAATTCAAGGTGAATGTGCCGATGATAAAGCATTACAATTTGCTGCTCCAAGATCGCGCGCAGTAATAAAATAGGCTGACATGACCCGAAGTGATAGTTTTTTTGATTTTTCTGAGGCAAAAACCAGGATGGCAGTCTGGAGAGTTATTTAAAAATCCGATGGAGTGATGCACATCTTACTGATGTGCGGAATTAGAACAGTGAAGACCAGAATATGGGAGAACTGTCTGTTTAAAAAGAGGGGAATAAACATGCCGAAAACGAGAAAGATGTTAAATGATTGGGACGCACCATACATTCAATCGTTGCGGAGATTAATTGAAACCCAGAGTAAAGAAACCCTTGCAAACTGGGCCATTACTTATTGTGAAGAGAGGCTGCTACCATTGTGGGAGCGGGACTACCCGGATGATCTGCGACCACAGCAGGCTTTGAAGGCGGCTCGGGAATGGTTATCAGGGACAATTAAACTGCCCCAGGCAAAAAAGGAAATCCTCGCCTGCCATGGCGCGGCCCGTGACGCAGAGGGAAATCCGGTTGCCCTGCTCTGTCGTACGCTTGGTGTCAGCGAATCGGGTTACTATAAATTTCTGCGTTCAAAAAGCAAACCGGATAAGCACGCAAATCTTTTGGCGCAAATCTATGAATTAATTCAGGAAGACGAAGAAAACGCCAATTATGGTGTTCGACGTATTTATGATTATCTTCGATTAAATCGGGACT
>NZ_MJUY01000051.1:0-3963 GCF_002237635.1 Acetobacterium sp. MES1 | reverse complement strand
GGTTTGATCAAGTTTATTTTTGATTGACCTGGGATAAATGTTCATTGGCGAAAGCCTCCTTAAAAATATAATTTTTTTAAGGGCTTCGCCACATTTTTTAACCACTTTGTCAATCTTTTTATGTTTTATTACAGAAAAAAGAGCCTTATGCTTTTGCAAACATAAAACTCTTCTGATTTCTTAACTTAATGACATTGGCTGGTTTAGCTGACTTTTTGATAGTTTCAAACGAAGAAAAATGCTTCGTTTCGTGTTTGTGTTGCTTCTAGTTGTAAATCAGTTCCGAAACGACAATGGCATGGGCCTGTTCCTTGAGCTGGTTCATGTGCCATACCCAGGTTAACGGGCTGGTTTTCGGGTCAGGCGCCGGATGTCTAGCCAGAAGGCACCCCATGATCTGATCGAGCCGATTGCGGGCCGACCGTTCGACTGTCCGCAGGTGTTCGCCGAGTTTATCCTGGAAAAACAGCTCCAGGAATAAGTGTTGCTTATGCTCTTTGAGATAACGATAACGCAGCGCCTCATATTTTCCGATTTCTGACTGGTTGATGACATGAAACGCATCAAGGGTATTGTTGTCGAAATACTCATTTTGAATGACGGGTGTTAGGGTCGGGTCGATTTTGGATTGATCCGAGTTCATTAAATCCTTCTCCTTCAAATGTGCAAACCTTTCCGAAAGCGATGTTGCAATTTTCGAATTTACCGAGATTTTTTAAGCGACTCAATTTGCGTGAGTCCATGTTTTTGACCGGGAATTTCTCAGACGCAAACTTTTCTCGGCCTGATTTTTTCGGTCGTGAAATATTTTTACCCAAAACTCAACCGGATATTTATTTTTCATCGTTAATTCGGTATCTTTCGGAATGAAGTAAAGAAGGTTTTAAGAATTAAATTCAAGGTTCAGAAAGTCGTGCAAAACAGCCATCCCGTATGATCGATGGCGCTGTGCTATTTATTACAATAGTCGCTCAGTTGTTATCGCCAGACGGCAAGGTCGCCATGAGGGCAAAAAAATGCTTGGGCTCGCCGGAACTGAAATAATCATACCAGGCGGCTAGGGTGTCTGCCTGAAAAAGATCCAAATGCTCAATGATCTGTCTGGCCCACAACAAAGCGCCGGTGGAACTTGCCGTAATCAGGTTGTGATCGGAAACCGATGGCTGGTCGAGATAAAATTCCTGGCCTTTATAAGCGGGACAGAAGATTTCAAGAAATCCCGGGCCATTGCTGGTATGCGGACGATTATCTAATAGCCCAAAGTTGGCAAGCGCAGCAGTTGCCCCGCAGATGGCCCCTACTGTCGCACCGGAAGCGAGAAATTCGCTGGCTTTTTTAATGATTGCGCTATGCTTGGGGTCGTTCCAGGTATCGGCACCCGGCAAGAGCAGGACGCTTGTTTTGCTCATCACAAGCTCATCAATCAGGCAATCGGGTACGACTGTCATCCCGCCCATGGTTGTAATCGGTGCTTTGGTAGCGCAAACTGTTTTGAGCGAGACCGGTGGGGCGCCCTTTTTAAAAAAGCGACCAGAATTAAGCTCTGCCGTAACATAGCCCAGTTCCCAGTCGGCCAAGGTATCAAGAACGTAAACATAGATCGTAAACATAAATTTCCTCCATTTTCATTGTGTTTTAAAATGTAAACAGGTAATGCCTGGTTGCTCTTTTATTATACCTTGCAATTGTTGACAACAGTATGGCCATAATTTACAATGAAAAAAAGAAAGTTAAAAAATTGAAAGGCGGCGATCCGATGAAAGTGGACCGGCTGATTAGCATTATTATGATTCTTCTTGAAAAAGAGCGGATCGGCGCACAGGAGTTGGCAGATCTGTTTGAAGTGTCCCCCCGCACCATTTATCGTGACATCGATGCGATCAACATGGCGGGTATTCCTGTTTGTTCGACACCGGGAGTGGGCGGTGGCTTTGCCATCATGGATACGTACAAGGTTGATAAAAAAGTATTTTCGACGGCCGACCTTTCGGCGATCCTGATGGGTCTTTCTAATCTTTCAACAATGATTCGGGGGGATGAACTGGTAAACGCCCTGGCCAAAGTTAAGAGCTTTATTCCCGCCGACAGCGCCAAAGACATTGAACTGAAGGCAAATCAGATTTATGTCGATTTAAGTCCATGGATGGGCAACCGGAATATACAAGCCTATTTGGAAATTGTCAAAACAGCGTTACAGGAACACAAGCTGCTATCCTTTGACTATGCCGACCGCCATGGCAATAAAACCGCCCGAACAGCCGAGCCGTATCAGCTGTTATTAAAAAGTAATCATTGGTATTGGCATGGGTATTGCCACAAACGAAGTGATTTTCGCTTATTCAAACTGTCCCGCATCTCAAACCTGCAAATGGAAGAAAAAACGTTTGTACCACGAGAACATCACAAACTGGAGTTGGATTTTTCGGATACGCTGGCGACGATGCAGACAAAAATTAAAATCCGCATTCATCAATCGATCCTCGACCGGGTTCTTGATTATTGCCCGTATGAACACATTTTGCCAGACGGCGATGACCATTACATTGCTTATTTTCCCTTCATCGAGAACGACTATTACTTCACGATTCTTTTAAGTTTTGGCGATAAATGCGAGTGCTTGGAGCCGCCCCATATCCGTGCGGAAATGAAACGCAGAATCCAGGATATTGCTGCTTTATATGAAAATGCGGACAGGGAGCACGAATCAGGGGGCGGGCTAGTGATTAAAGAAGAATAAGCATAAAAATATCTATTTGTTGAGAGGAAACGGGTGAGATTTCTTAAAATTTAGATGCCAATTATCGTATTTGTCGTTTTTGAAATGATTGCACTGGGTTTTGAGGGCGCATTTTTATTATTCAAGAATAAATTCTCCTTTTTCGACACTGGTAACGGATGGCGTTCCATCTAAGGTGACATGCATCTGTGCTTCATAAGACTTCCATTCAAAATCGGACCAGCTAACGCCTTGAGTGGCAGCATTGCTTTTACTTGTTTCTTCATTGCCAGTTGTTTCAGTCTGTCTTTCCTGTCTTTCCTGACTTTCTGCCATCATCTTTGCAGCCATTGCCATCGCATACAGCTGCGGACTTGTCTCCATTAATTTTTTCAGGTCAGAACTGGACACTTTTCCGCCCGCAGAAATTTTGGCGGCGATTTCAATCGCTTCCGCTAAATCTTTGTAGGCATTGGCCCAGGATTCACTTTGTTGTTTGGAGACCGCCAGATTATGGGCCAGATTACGTTGATTAAAGGCCGCTTCCCGATCCGCCTGGGCCTGCTGGTCGATTTCCGCTAATTGCTTTTTTACATCATCAGAAAGCTGGATATCGACACCGTTAACGGTAAGATAGCCTCTTGAAATAGCCCTGCTAACCATTGCGGAATCAGAAAAATGGATAACAAAACTGTTTGCTTTCTCGCCCTTGGTTATTCCAAGCGAGTCTTTTCCTGATGTGGCACGCATTGTCTCGTCACTTCCCGGCGTTTCATAGGCTTCTTTTGAAATACTAAGCGTATCCGTTTTTTTTGAAACAGACTGACTGGATGATTGGCTTTTTTTTATTGATTTTTGACTTTCTGTCATTTGATTGTAGCTGCTATAGAAATTTTTAACAACAGAACTTATTTTCATCGAAACATTGCCCCCTTTTTGCAAATTGGTGTGTCTTTATATTCATTATCTTTTCTATTATCGGCAATAATTATAATTTTGTTAGTATTGCCAACATTGATTTGTTTGTGTTTTAGGTGTCAAACTTATCTCAGATCATGTGGTGCTAGAATAAAAATAGTACAAATCGAAATGAGAAAATCCAAAATTAATAAAAACATGGTACGATAAAAGAATCGTACTGAAGGAGGATCTCATTATGGCAAAACAACATGATAAACAATTCAAACTGGATGCAGTCCGGTACTATGAAGAACACAAGGAACTCGGTCTGCGTGGATGCGCTGAAA